>JBCKBY010000186.1:0-2034 GCA_038910715.1 Gaiellaceae bacterium | reverse complement strand
GCTGCCCGCCAGTCCTCCTCGGTGTCGCGGTAGGCGAAGATGACGGAACGCGAGGCCGTGACAAGCGCGCTCGCGGGCCCCGCCGTGAACGCCCTCGCGACGTCCGCCGGCGTCGCCCCCTGCGCACCGACTCCGGGGAGCAGGATGGGTGACTGCGGAAGCAGACGCCGCGCCTCGGAGACCGCCCGCGGGTGCGTAGCTCCGACGACCGCACCGACGCTCGAAAGCTCGTGCTCGCCGACGAGCGGTTCCCCCCACTCCCGCACGAGCTCGGCGAGGTGATGCCAGAGCGGACGCCCGTCCGAAAGCGCGAGGTCCTGTACGTCGGCCGCACCGGCATTGGACGTGCGCACGAGGAAGAAGACGCCGGCGCCGTGCCGGCGGCAGGCTGCCAGGAACGGCTCGACCGAGTCGTGGCCGAGGTACGGACTCGCGGTCATCGCATCCGCGAGCGGTGGATCGCCGTCACGAGGCTCGAGGAACGCGGCCGAGTACGCCCGCGAGGTCGAGCCGATGTCGCCTCGCTTCGCATCAAGCAGAACGAGCAATCCCGTCGAGCGCGCGTAGTCGCAAACCTCCTCGAGCGCCTTGAATCCATCGGAGCCGAGCGCCTCGAAGAACGCCGCCTGCGGCTTCACCGCGACGACGTAAGGCCCGACCGCGTCGACGATCCCCTTGCAGAAGCGCGCGATCGCGGAAGCCGCCGCTGCGCGCCCGAGCACGGCCTCCCCGCGCAGCTCCATCGGCAGCAGGTCGAGTCGAGGATCGAGACCTACGGCGAGCTGGCTGTGCTTGCGCGTCACGGCCTCGACGAGCCGATCGGCGAAGTTGGCGGCGTCCACGACCCAAAGGCTACGCCGCGAGGATCTCGGAGGCATCGAGAGAGACGATTCGCAGCTCCGGGCCGGGTCGGCGAAGGAACCCGGAGACCACGAGCAGCTCGTCTGCGTCCTCGGGCGCGAGCGACGGCTCGGTGAGCGCGGCCTCGGCGAGACCCGACTCGACCTCGAGCTTCCCGGCAGGACCCAGGGCGAGGGTTCTGGCCGACACCCGACCGCCCGCGACAAAGAATGCGCGCCGGAAACCTGGCTCTTGCGCCGGAGCGAGAACGCAAAGGCTCGATCGCCGGAGTCGATCGAGCTCGGCGACGCGCGAGACGACATCCTCGAGCGCGGCAAGGCGATCGCGCAGGCGCGCGGCATCCTCGAAGCGCAGGTCGCGCGCGAGTCGCCGAAGCTTGCCGCGCAACGGCGGAATCGCCGCGGAGAGATCCTCACCCTCGAACGCGTCGAGCGCTCGCGCGGCGAGCTGCGCCTTGCGCTTGCTGGTGATCGGCCCGAGCGGGCCCGGCTCCGAGACGACTGACCATCTCTCTCGGCGACGCGCGAGGTAGACATAGCGATCTGACCGCCCCACTCGTGCATTCGCCGGAGGGCGGAGAGCACGAATTAGCCGGAGCTCTTCGAGGGCCGCCTCGAGCTCGGATCCAAGCACTCGCCACTCGACCCGCTCGAGGGCGCCCAGCGCGGCCTCGACCGCCGGCCGCTGGCGATCTCCCGAGAAGTACGACCGGAGCCGTGCACGCAGGTCGCGCGCCTTGCCGACGTAGAGCACGGTGTCGTTTCGATCGCGGAAGAGGTAGACGCCGGGAGTCGTCGGCGCCCCGGCGACAAGCGAGCGCTTCGAGTGAAGTCGACGCGCTCGTGGCGCAGCCAGCTCGACGACGTCACTGAGCGTCCGAGCGCCGCGCTCCTGCGCGAGACCGAGGAGCGCGATCAGGATCTCGGCGGTCGCAAGGGCATCCGGAAGCGCTCGGTGGCACGGCTGCCACGTCGTCCCGAAGAAGTGCGCGAGCTGCTGGAGCGAGAAGCGCTCGCTGCGCCGGTGGAGAAGCCGTCGGGCGAGCCACACGGTGTCGACGACAGCCGCCGCCACGCGCTGCCCGGTGAGCTGCTCGACCGCGCGGTCGAGGAATCCGACGTCGAACGTAGCGTTGTGCGCAACGAGGGGCGCGTCTCCGGCGAACGCGAGGAA
>JBCKBY010000185.1:0-2044 GCA_038910715.1 Gaiellaceae bacterium | reverse complement strand
GCTCGGGGGCGCGGGAGTGAATGGCGCAGCGGGCCGGTTGCCCTTTCGCCGATTGCATGCGACACAGAGCGCCTGAAGATTGTCCAGCGTCGTCTGACCCCCGTCCGAGAACGGGACGATGTGATCTCCCTCAATGAGATCCCTCGGCATCTCGCGTCCGCAATCGACGCATCTGCGATCCTGACGCAACCAGGCGGCAGTGACCTCGGCAGCCATGAAGTACCTCCTGGTTGGATCCGCAGGCACCGGGGTTGGAGTACTCATTGGTGATTCAGTGGACTAGGACGGTGTGGACTGAATAGTTCGATGGCCTCGTCCGGCCGCTCCCCCGGTTGGTACCAATCGAGCATCTTCGCCGACTCCCGTCTCTCAGCGGCCGTAATCCGCGCCGCTTCAGATCGGGCATCGCGCATACCGCTGACATGGGATTCCAGATAGGTACGTAGGAGCGGATCGCTCACCATCTCCCACGGAGAAATGCGCACCTGATGATTCGCATCGAGGAAGTCGAGGGCCGCTGTGAGGAGATCCCCATCCCGCTCGCTGCCGTCGGCATCGATTACTCGCGTGATGCGGAAGCGGGAGTAGCAGATGGTGCCACGCTGATTAGGTGCCCCTCCAATGAAATGCAGCAGGTTTTCGAGCAGCGTTCGCTCGATACGACACATCCGCTGCTTCGCGTTGTACCGCCGCCCGAAGTCGTAAACACCGGGTGCGTCTGGTAACACCACCGTCACGGGAGGAGCGTCTGGCTGTGAGAGGGTGTCGCAGAAGGCTTGGAGCATCATGTCGCTTCTATCTGGCCACCGCCAAATAGCGACTGTGGGTGGCGTTGGGACCGTAAGCACGTTTCCGTCGCGAAGCATGTGGATCGCGAGCAAAGACGGCCTTCGGTCGTACAACCATCGTCCTCGCGCAGGTTTCTCCAGCACGAACGCGTCTGGTTTCGCCTTTGTGGGAAACGTCCCAGTTAACGCCTTCACGTCGTTTCGAAACGAACCGGAGCTATAGCCAACCGAGTAGGTCCATGGCGATGAGTCGCCGGTTCGCAGAGCCGAATCAAGCAACCTATGCGTTGTCAGGATTGCCGCTCTATCCCAGTCAGGGCTCTCCACCATCGCGCTGACTCGGCTGAAGTTCTCCGCGAGAGCAGGCCATTTGCCCTCGTCGATCGGCTCTCCGGTTTCACATCTGAACGCTCCCCGACGATCGACGTAGTGAACCGGTCCTCCTAGGAAGACGAATCTCACGTTGCCCCTGGCTGGCTTTGGAAGAGCGCCGAAGAGTGCGCCTTCGGGAACCCTTAGCTCCGCCGGAAACTGCCTTGCGGCGACGAGCGGTTCGCCGTCGTCGCGAAGAAGTCGTGGCGTTAGCTTCTCGAAAAACAAGCCCGGCATCTCAAACACTCCTGCCCGCAGTCGCGCGGCGTCTCGCCGTAACTCGCCACGCGGATCCTCTACGAGTCCAAGAGGATCGATGGCCCTGAGGAACGCTCCGGAGTCAAGTACGGGATCTGCGCGGCGCGCGGCATAGTCCTCGATCACTTTGGCGGCCGCATCGTGATCTCCGTCTGCGGCAAGAAGGTATGCGAGGCTCCAGAAATCGGAGGACTCCAATATCCACCGTTCCGGCGACTGCATATGACGGGCGCATCGCTGCGCTAGAGCCGTTCGTAGTGTCGTGCGGGCCAGCTCTGTGTCTCCCGCTCCGAATAAGATGTCGATGTCTCTTTGAAGGCGGCGGAAGCCTTCAAAATCCTCTCGCTCGCGGATGTCGCGCTCCCGTCGGTCAACTCTGCGGTCATGGCGCAGGGCATCTTTGGACACCTCCGCCGCCTCCACGTTGACGCCGAAGACCGGACGTCCGACGTCGAACTCCGCCCCGTAATGGATTTCGCCGGCGGCGATCGTTGCCTCGAACGCAGTGAGAGTCAGCTGCTCGAGCGCTCGCACGGGGATTATCGCACTGCGGTAACGCGCATCCGCATCGTCGGCTAATTCGTGATAAACGAAGAGCTCCTTCGGGATGTCGAGCGCAACGGCCT
>JBCKBY010000184.1:0-2074 GCA_038910715.1 Gaiellaceae bacterium | reverse complement strand
TGAACGTCAGGACTCTCGGGACACTGACAGCGAGTCTGCGCCGGGTCGAGTCCGAGCTAGCTGGTCGAGTGTCCGAGCAACTCGATCGACCAGCTCACGAGTCTCTGAAAGCTCATCCCTAAGGGCGGCGAGCTCGACGGCGTGCGCCGTCGCCGCGTCCGGTGCGCGCACGAGCTCGCTCACTGTCGTCTCCGTGATCTCGGCAATGCGACGAAGCCGCGGGAGCGACGGGCTCGTGACTCCCCGCTCCCAGCGCGAGACGGTGATCGACTCCACACCGAGCGCTTCAGCGAGCTGTTTCTGGGTCAGACCGACGCTGCGCCGTGCCATGCGCAATCGCCCCCCCACTTCGCCGCCGTCGTGGGTACCCAACCTAGGGACGCTTTCTACCAGACTCGCCGGTCGGCTGCGCTGATGGAGCGCGGTCGCTCCGCTACCGATCCCTCAGCCGAACCCGCTTTCCACAGCGCTCGCAGCGCTGATAGCGCTCGGTGAGGAAGAACGGCCTCTTCCTGCGGGGCAGCCGATGACCGAGAATTCGGCAGCGGAGCCTCACTCGGAGGGGCCGACGTTGACCAGCATCTTCCCGATGTTCTCGCCACGCAACAGGCCGAGGAACGCGAGCGGCCCGTTCTCGATCCCCTCGACAACGGTCTCGCGATAGCGAAGCTTGCCGTCGTGTACCCACTCTTGAGCCTTCGCGTGGAACTCGCCGAAGCGGTCGAAGTGGTCGCTCACGATGTATCCCTGGATCCGGAGCCGCTTCGTGACGACCATGAACATGTTCCGGGGCCCCGGCGTCGGCTCGACGTCGTTGTAGCGCGAGATCGATCCGCAAGCGGCGACACGACCGCCGCGTCGAAGCGCGCCGATCGCAGCCTCGAGATGTTCACCGCCGACATTGTCGAAGTAGATGTCGATCCCATCCGGTGCAAGGTCGGCGAGCGCCTCTCGGACGCGTCGCTCGTGATAGTTGAACCCCTCATCGAAGCCGAGCTCGCGAAGCCAGTCGAGCTTTTCCTCCGAGCCGGCGCTTCCGACGACGCGACAGCCCGCGATCTTCGCCATCTGTCCAACGGTGCTGCCCACGGCCCCCGCGGCACCCGAGACGAAGACGGTCTCGCCCTGGATCGGCTCACCGAGCTCGAACAGCCCGTAGTACGCCGTCAGCCCGGGCATGCCGAGCACGCCGAGAGATGTCGAAACAGGCGCGACCGAGGGATCGATCCTGCGTAGACCGGAGCCGTCGGACAACGCCCACTCGCGCCACCCGAGCCCGTGAACCACCCAACTCCCTTCCGGGTGAGTCGCATTGCGCGAGGCCACGACCTGTCCGACCGCACCTCCTGTCATCGCCTCCCCGAGCGTGAACGGTGCAACGTAGGAGCGGACATCGTTCATGCGGGGTCGCATGTACGGGTCGACGGAGAAATAAGCGTTGCGGATCAGCAGTTGGCCGTCGGCGGGATCCGGGATCGGGGTCTCGGCGACCTCGAACAGATCCTCGCCGGGAACCCCTTGCGGGCGAGCGACGAGCCTGATCTCGCGAGAGACACCTTCCATGCGACGATGATTATGGCCATGGAGTCGTTGAAGGGGCACCTCTTGATTGCCGGCCCGTCGCTCGTCGACCCAAACTTCTGGCGCGCCGTGGTCCTCGTGGGCGAGCACTCCGACGAAGGCGCTCTCGGAGTCATCCTCAACCAAGCGTCGGAGGCGACGGTCGACGAGGCAGTTCCAGAGCTCGCTGTACTCGTCGACGACATCGGCTCGATGCACGTCGGTGGGCCGGTCCAACCGTCCGCAATCGTCGTGCTTGCCGACTTCGTCGAGCCCGAGCGCGCAGGCTCTCTCGTCCTCGACTCGGTGGGATTTCTCCCGGCGGAGGTCGATCCGGACACGCTCGGAGAGCTCCGCCGAGCACGTGTGTACGCCGGGTACGCGGGCTGGGGGCCGGGCCAGCTCGACGGCGAGCTCGAAGAAGGCTCCTGGATCGTAGAGCCGGCGCTTCTGCAGGACGTCTTCACCGCGGACCCAGACTCGCTGTGGAGCGACGTGTTAAAGCGAAAGGGAG
>JBCKBY010000183.1:0-2082 GCA_038910715.1 Gaiellaceae bacterium | reverse complement strand
CGATGAGCCCGTGGCAACGACCGACCGTCGGCTGACCGAGTCCGGCATCGAGGTCAAGCCCGTCTACACGGCGGACGACCTGCCGCCCGGTGAGCTCGAGCTCCCGGGCGAGTTCCCATTCACGCGTGGCCCCTACGAGACGATGTACCGCGGGCGTCCGTGGACGATCCGGCAGTACGCGGGCTACGGCTCCGCCGAGGAGACGAACGAGCGGTTTCGGTACCTCCTCGAGCGTGGCCAGACGGGGCTGTCCGTCGCCTTCGACCTCCCTACGCAGCTCGGCTACGACTCCGATGATCCGCTGGCCGAGGGCGAAGTCGGTAGGACAGGGGTCGCGATCGACTCCCTTGTCGATATGGAGGTGCTCTTCGAGGGCATCCCGCTCGGCGACGTCTCGACCTCGATGACCATCAACGCTCCCGCGGCGCTACTGCTGGTTCTCTACGAGCTCGTCGCCGAGGGACAGGGCGTGTCGGGCGAGAAGCTCCGCGGCACGGTACAGAACGACGTGTTGAAGGAGTACGTGGCGCGGGGCAACTACATCTTCCCACCGAGGCCGTCGATGAGGCTTGCGACCGACCTCTTCGCATACTGCGCGGAGCGGCTACCCGAGTGGAACACGATCTCGATCTCCGGGTACCACATTCGCGAAGCGGGAGCGAGCGCGGCTCAGGAACTGGCGTTCACGTTGGCGAACGGCATCGCCTACTGCGAGGCAGCGGTCGCCGCAGGGCTCTCGCCCGATGCGTTCGGGGAACGCCTTTCGTTCTTCTTCAACGCGCACAACCACTTCTTCCAAGAGGTCGCGAAGTTCCGCGCTGCACGCCGACTCTGGGCCGAGATCATGCGAGATCGGTTCGGCGCGACGAACCCGCGCGCCATTGCACTTCGCTTCCATGCCCAGACGGGCGGCTCGACGCTCACCGCCCAGCAGCCGGAGAACAACATCGTTCGAGTCGCGATACAGGCGCTCTCAGCGGTGTGCGGCGGCGCGCAGTCGCTCCACACGAACTCGTTCGACGAGGCACTGGCGCTCCCGACCGAGCACGCTGCCACGATCGCGCTGCGAACTCAGCAGATCCTCGCGACCGAGGCGGGCATGACCGACACCGCGGACCCGCTGGCCGGCTCGTTCTTCGTCGAGGCGCTCACCGCAGAGCTCGAGCAGCACGCCCGAGACCTGATCGCGAGAGTCGACGGCCTGGGCGGAGCCGTCGCCGCGATCGAGCAAGGATTCGTGCAGGCGGAGATCGAGGCGTCCGCGTTCCGCTACCAGACGGAGGTCGAGTCGGGCGAACGTGTCGTCGTCGGAGTGAACCGGTTCACCGAGGACGTGTCGGAGCGCGTCGAGCTGCTACACGTCGATCCGGCCATCGAGCGCCACCAGTGCGAGCGCACCGCTCAGGTTCGTCAGACGCGGGATTCGGGTCTCGCCGAGCGGGGCCTCGCAGAGGTGCGGCGCGTCGCCGAGACCGATGCGAACCTCCTTCCCCCCATTCGCGAAGCGCTCCGTGCGCACTGCACCGTCGGAGAGCTATGCGGCACGCTTCGTGAGCTTTGGGGTACATATGACGCCTGATGAGCATGCGTAGCGGCGCCCGGATCGCGGTCTTCGTAGCGTCCCTGCTCGCACTCGCGATCCCGCTCGCCGCGCTCGCGGCGTCCCGGGGGAGCGACAACCCCAGCAGAGAAGTAGCGGCCCCGAGCTTCAAGCGCGACGTCGCTCCGATCATCTCCGGCAAGTGCGCCGGCTGCCACCAAATCGGCGGCATCGCGCCGTTCCCACTCGAGACGGCGCGTCAGATCTCCGCCAAGGCGACCTTGATCGCGGCCGCCGTCAAGGCAGGCGTCATGCCCCCGTGGCCGCCCGGAGGTCGCTCACCTGCGTATGTCGGGCAGGAAACGCGCACCTTGAGCGCGCAGCAGCGGGCAACGATCTTCGCGTGGGCCAAGGCCGGTGGGAAGACCGACGGCCCCGCGCGTCGCCCTCCCGCCGCCAAGCCCCCTGAGGTTCGCCCCGGAGAGACGCTTCTCGACCTTCGGATGCCGAGTGCCTACAGGCCTTCGGCGCCAAACGGTGTG
>JBCKBY010000182.1:0-2098 GCA_038910715.1 Gaiellaceae bacterium | reverse complement strand
CCGCCAGTGGCCGCTCGCGACGAGCAACCTGTCAGCGGTCGAAGCGGACGGGCTTACGAGAACAGTCATCCGGGCCGAGCCGGTCGTTGAGGAACTTCTCAGCGAAGTCGCGCGCATCGCGGACCGGTTCGTAGGCACCTCCGTACTTCTGCTCGACCTCTTCACAGAAGGCGACCAGGCTCTCGCACGCCTTGGTCGTGAGCTCCTGGACGGCCCACCCCTTCGGCGATCGTCGGCCTCGGCCAAGGTGTGCGACCTGAGAGTTCACGGCACGGACCTCGGGTTCTTTGAGGAAGCCTTCGCTCGACCAGCTCTGCCCAAGCCAGTGGCGCGCGTTCACTCGGTCGCGCGACCTTTTCTTCGCCTCGAGAAACTCGTCCAAGAGCCGTAGGTGAACGAGCCACGCTTCGAGAAGTGCGTCGTACGCATGGTGAGGAAACCCGAATTCCTCGTCATCGGGCAAGCGGTTCGGGTAGTCCCGGAGGAGAGCTCTCGCGTGACAGACGAGCATGCGCACTTCGTAGCGGAGGTGCTTCGAGGCGAAGTCGTCGCGTTCCTCGTCCGAAAGCTTCCGAGCGGCCACGCGGCCATTGTGACCTTCGCGCCAGCCTATCTCGACGATCTGACTGTCGCGTGACGCGGACACACGCGACCGCCTGCCCTGCTCGACGCGGACGGCCGGAGTCCCGCAGCCGGCTGGCCTGCGATAGCTGGCGGGTCACATCGGCAAACGAGAGGGGCGCCTCGCGGCGCCCCTCTCGCTCAGTTGAGCACAAGCTACTTCTTGATGCTGATGTCGCCGCCCTTGAGCGCTATCGGCGTTCCGGAGTTCGGTGCTGAGTAGGGGCCGCAACTCGAGTTGATGACAACGCCAAACGCGTCACCTGACTTCTTGCCGCCGCCCTGGGCGTTGTCGGTGAAGTTGATCGAGTACTCGACGGTGGAGCCGATGAGGACCCATGCTCCCAGGCCCGAATTCCACCAGTAGAGCTTCCCAGTGCCGCTTGCAGAGCCCTGGCCATTCAACTGAGCGTAGGAGTTCAGGGTGCCCTTCAGGCGGCACTTTCCGTTGTTGTGCACGAGCACCTGGCCCCGGTACTGGGCCGGATTGGAAGTCCCCGGCCCCGTCCCCGTCCCTGGAACGAGGCCCACGTTGAAGCCGAAGTTGACGCGACCGTAGCCGTTTCCCGTGTACCAGCCTCCTCCCGTCGCCGCCTGGCCGGGATCCGTGACGGTGAGCACGGCGTCGTCCATCGACATCTCGCATGTGGCCGTGCCTGCGAACTTGGCGGTCACCGTGTAGACGCCGAGTAGCCAGCCGACGGTGCTCTGCGACTTGGTTGCCTGGCCGTTTGCATCGGTCGTCGCGGGGAGCCCGAGCGGGTACGGCCCATCTACGGGTGTATCGGTCGTCGGGTCGTCGTCAAGCTCAAACGCGATCATCTTGCCTGGCTTACATGCGGCGACGCCGCTGTCGAGCTTCGCACTCAGGATGAGGTTCTGGCCTGCCGTGACCAGCTGCTGCCCGTTGTACACGAGAGTCGTCGGCGCCTGAATTGAGAAGGTGATCGACGACGGACTCGTCTCGACGTTGCCCACGGTGTCGGTCGCCCTGGAGGTAGCCGTGTAGCTGTCACCGACCGGAGGTGCGAAGCCGTACGACCAGCTCGTCGTGCCGCTTGCGAGGTTCCACGCGATCCCGCTCTGCCAGCTGGAACCGTTCCAGTACTTGCTGTCGCTGGCCCGCTGGATCTTCAGCTCGACCTTCTGCACTCCTACCACGTCGGAGGCCGTGCCGCAGATGTCCGGCGTAGCCCCGCCGCAGCCAGCGTTGTAGGCCGAGCTGGTGTAGGCCGTGCTGTTGACCGGGAACGTGATCGCAGAGGTCGGCGGGGTCGTGTCGACCACGGTCACGTCGAAGCTGTCCGAGCCGCTGTTGGTGGCCGCGTCCGAGGCCGTGCAGGTCACCGTCGTCGTCCCGATTGCGAAGGTCGAGCCGGAGGCCGGAGAACAGGTCGGCCCCGAAGTCACGCCGACGGCGTCAGTCGCAGTGCACTTGGCGGCGTCGGAAACCCAGGAGACGGTGGCCCCACTTGGC
>JBCKBY010000181.1:0-2102 GCA_038910715.1 Gaiellaceae bacterium | reverse complement strand
CGGGCTCGGCCCCTCTCCTTGATGAGCGCGACCACGGCCTCGCCGGACATGGGCGCGTCGTCCGCCGGGGTCGCCCCCTCGTCCGGGTGGCCCTCGGCCACGGAGAGGACGACGGGAGAGGCGGCGGCCGGTCACGTCGTAGAGCGCGTCGCGCAGGAGGCCCATGTTCTTCGGGTCCTCGGCCTGGCGGCGGTGGAACTCCGACCCCGGCGGGAACTCGACGGTGAGCCTGTCGCCCGGCCGGCAGACGGTCGCGCCACTTGACACGAGGGGAAGAACGTCCTAGTGTCAGCGGGTATCAGCCGGCTGGGGAGCTGCGCTGTGGTGGCGTCAATCGACTGAGTGGGGGGATTGAAATGAGGGGTAAGGTCCGGGCACTTCGAACATCTCGGCGTGCCACAAAGGCGCGTCTCGGCGCGGCTCTCGCAGTGATTGCAGTGACGGTCTGGGCCGCCACGGCCATCGCGTCGCACGGCAGCGCTTTCATCGACTTGACGTTGGCCGGTGCGGGTGTTCAGCACAACACCGCGGCCTTCGTCCAGGGCGGGATCGGCGCGGGGACGGGGAACTTCGACCCGTTCCTGACCATGTCCGGGGGGCAGAACGACTCCGACGGCCTTCCCGGCACGGAGAAGGGCTACAACACGACCTCCGCAAGCGGCGAGTTCGAGTCGTTCTTCGGCGGCGGGCGCACGCATCCAATTCGCGCGAGCGCGATTCCTGCCATCAACGTCGACCCGCCCGGCACTGCGCCGGCCGGCCTCTACCGCGAGTTCTCGCTCGACGCCAACGACCAGGGCGCCGAAGACTTCATGTCGATCGACGAGCTCAAGGTCTTCCTCGACTCCCAGAACAATCTCACCGGCTACAACGGGACGGGATTCACCAGTGATACGGGTGACGTCGCGTCGCTGATCTACAACATGGACGCCGGAGGCGACACGACCGTGCTGATGCGGTCGCAGTCGCTCACACCGGGAAGCGGCGTCTCCGACATCACGATGCTGCTGCCGGACTCGGCCTTCCCGGCGGGGTGCTTCTACGGCGCACCGGTGGCGAGCTGCGACAAATGGGTCTACTTCTTCACTGCCTCCGGCTACATCGGCAGCGTCGCGGGAGGAGCCGGTACGGGTCTCGGCTGCGTCGGGACCTGCAACTACAACGTCACCGCCGGCTTCGAGGAGTGGCGGACCCGGCTGATCCCCGTCGTCAACGTCGCGAAGACCGCGAACACGTCGCTCACCCGCTCCTTCGACTGGACGGTGCAGAAGCTCGTCTCGACGGACGACACGTGCGCGGGCGGGTTCATCGACGCCAACACCGCGGGCACGGGCCTCAACATCAACCTGTTCAACGGCCAGTCCGACACGGTCTGCTGGAAGATCGTTCCCGACCGCGGGCCAGGGGTCGACTCGAACCAGACGGTCTCGGGGAACATCGTGATCACCAACCCCACCGGCGGTGTGGTGATCGAGGACTCAATCCCGGCGACGATCAACAGCGTGTCCGACATCGTTACCCAGGTTGGGCCGCTGGTCGCGACCGTCACCTGCCCGGTCACGTTCCCGACCACGCTGGCCGCCGGTGCGACACTCACGTGTACGTACACGCGGGCGCTGAGCACCAGCGCGGCAGGCACGAACCAGGCGCGCGCAATCGTTGAGTTCGGCACGCCGGATATCACCTACTCGTCGCCTGTTGTTCCGTTCGACCCGTCGACCGGGACCGTCAACCTGTTCGACGAGTCGGCGTCGCTCGATGACGATCGCAAGCCGAGCGGATTCCCGCTGGCGTACACCAACACGGATCCCAACGGCACGCCGGTCACGTACACCGAGAGCCTCTCGTGTCCGTCGTCTCGGCCGGAGAGCAACATTGCGGATCTGACCGAGCTCGACTCGAACGTGCATCGCACGGACCCGGCGTTTGTGAACATCACCTGTCACGGGCTGAGCGTCTCGAAGACCGCGAACCCGACCTACACGCGGACGTTCGACTGGACGGTGCAGAAGCTCGTCTCGACGGACGACACGTGCGCGGGCGGGTTCATCGACGCCAACACCGCGGGCACCGGCCTGAACATCAACTTGTTCAACGGCCAG
>JBCKBY010000180.1:0-2139 GCA_038910715.1 Gaiellaceae bacterium | reverse complement strand
CGCGTCGACGATCACGAGCGGCCGCTCGAGGAGCTCAGGCGAATCTTCGGGGTCCACCAGGACCTCTTCGGGAAGACACCGCGCTCGCAGTGGATCGAGGTTGGCGCCGTGCTACGGAAGGAGATCAAGGATCGCCTCGCCGCCGTCGGCTTCGACCGGCTCGAAGACTGGGCGGGCGAGGAGAACCTCGAGGAGCGGGTCGACGGCGAGGACGCGATCGACCCATTCGTGCTCGAGCGATTGCGCGCGGTGTCGAACTAGGCGCCGGGGAGACGGCGGCTCCCGGCAAGCTCCTTCAGACCAGGAACGACGTCGTGGTCGGGCCTCGCGACGACCAACACGGCGCCGTGCTCCGGGCCTGCAAGGGCCGACACGAACAGCTCCAGACCAACAGCGAGCGCAAACGCCTTGTGCGCCTGCTCGCCGCCGAAGGGGACGAGCTCTTCGAGCGCGGCCGCTCCCGACAGGACGTCGCCGTGAGTCACCGCGCCCATCGCGACGTCCGCGACCACCGGCTTCCCGTCGCTCGAGGGAACAGCGATCGCGAGCGGATTCGTACCCGTCAGCGGCGCGCCACCCTCGGGGTGTGGAAGCCGCCGCGGCGAGGTCGCCGTCAGCGCAGCAACGAATCCACCCTCGGCGAGTCGACGCACCCAGTAGCCGAGAACACCGGTCGGGAAGCAGCGCTGGGCGACCACGACCCGCGCATGTTTCGGCGGCTTGTCGAGCGTCGCGCACACGATCTCGTCGAGCACGAGATAGCCGAGGGCGCCGTTCCCGTCCCAGCGCTCGAACCCGACTTCAGCTATGAGCCGAGCCGGCCGCGCTGCAGAATCGAAATCAAGGGTCTCGAGCCAGGCAACGCGCGAGAGCCCGTGGCCCCTCTTGCCGCGCGTCTCCGCATCCTCGAGGTGCGCGAGCAGCACCGAGACGGCAGCGGCGTCAAGCCCGAGCGCCTCGAGCCGGGTACGCGCCTCTTCGATCGTCACGAGACGCGGACTAGAGAACGGTCAGCGGCTTCCGGATCGTCCCGGCGCGAGATGCCGCAACGGACTTCGCGAGCGCCAAGATCGCCTCCGCCGACTCCGAGTCCGGCGCTACCTCGAAAACTGGACGCCCCTCGTCTGCCGACTCCCGCAACACCGGATCAAGCGGGATCCGCGCGAGGAGCGGCACACCGATCTCGTCCGCGAGCGCCTGACCGCCACCCGAGCCGAAGAGCTCCTGGCCCGTTCCGACCAGGTACGACATGTTCTCGACGGCGCCGACGACCCGCATTCCGGTCTTCTGCGCCATCTGCGCCGCGCGCACGGCGACCTGCTGCGCAGCAGGCTGAGGTGTGGTCACGACAAGTGCCTCGGCGCGCGGCAGGAGCTGCCCGAGCGACATTGCCACGTCGCCCGTCCCGGGCGGCATGTCGACGAGCAGCGTGTCGAGCTCCCCCCAGTGGACGTCCGAGAGGAACTGCTCGAGCGCCTTGTGCAGCATCGGCCCGCGCCACATGATCGGCGCGTTCTCGTCGAGGAAGAAGCCGATCGACATCAGCTTCAGGTCGCCCCGAACCGGCGGCACGATCATCTCATCGACTGAGATCGGCTTCTGGTGAACGCCCAGCATGTGCGGGATCGAGTGGCCGTACACGTCGGCGTCGAGCACGCCGATCTGCTCACCGAGGCTCGAAAGCGCATAGGCGAGATTGGCCGTGAGCGTCGACTTGCCGACGCCGCCCTTCCCCGAGGCGACCGCGATGACTCGCGTCGTCGGCGAGAGCGAGATCGTCCGCTCCTCTCGCCCGCCGCGTAGTCGCGTGACGAGCGCCGCTTTCTCCTCGGGACTCATGACATCGAAGCCGAGGCGAACGCGAGTGACGCCCGGCACCTCGCCGACGAACTTCGCCACCTGCTCCTGGAACGAGTCCCGAAGGGGGCAGCCGACGACGGTAAGCGCGATGGTGACCGAGACCGAGCCGTCGTCCTCGACGAGGACGTCCCGGACCATGTCGAGCTCGGTCACGGGGCGCCTGAGCTCGGGATCGATGACGTTCTCGAGCGCCTTCAGGATCGCGTCACGGTCGGGCTTCATTAGCCGGAGAGTACCCGCCGCGAGGGTCTCGACCGCCCGGCACGGAACGTGCGGCTT
>JBCKBY010000179.1:0-2150 GCA_038910715.1 Gaiellaceae bacterium | reverse complement strand
ACGACCCGGCGAAGCTCGGCTTCGAGGTCGCGCCAACGACGGCGAAGCTCGAGAGCTGCTTCAGCACCTTCGCGGCACCGCACTCCGGGCAGGTCACGGCCTGGTCGCTCGAGCGAACGAGCTCCTCGAAATGCGACTCGCACTCCATGCACGCGTACTCGTAGATCGGCATGCGCCGAGTGTACTGTCGAGAGCTGTGGAGAGGTGGAGCTCACCGACTCTCGAGGGTCGCATCGTGCGGCTCGAACCGCTCGCGCCCCAGCACGAAGAGGAGCTCTGGCTTGCGTCGCAAGATCCTCGGACGTGGCGATGGCTCAACATCGTCCAGCCGCTGACTCCGGCCGAGTGGTCGGCGTACATGGAGCAAGCCCGCGCGGCTGCCGAAGCCGGGACGGAGATCGCGCTTGTGACAAAGTGTCACAAGGAGATCGTGGGCTCGACGCGTTTTTTGGCGTTGCGCCCCGAGCACCGCTCCGTCGAGATCGGCTGGACGTGGCTTCACCCTTCGGCCTGGGGATCAGGCGCGAACATCGAAGCGAAGCTGCTGCAGATGCGTCATGCCTTCGAGACGTGGGGCTGTCGCCGGGTCGAGTTCAAGACGGATGCGAACAACGAGCGCTCCCGCCGCGCCCTCGAAGCACTCGGAGCAGCGTTCGAAGGTATCCACCGAAAGCACATGCTGGTCCGCGACGGCGAGAACCGAGACAGCGCCTGGTACAGCGTCACGGACGACGACTGGCCCTCTGTGAGCGTGCGCCTCGAAGCGCGCCTTGCCGAAAAATAGGCGCGCGCGGCTACAATCCGGTCTGCCCGGTATCCCGAAGGGAACTGGAGCCGACAAATGATCGAGAGCATTCGAATCGTGGGCGCGGGTGGCCGCGTGGGCTCGACGGTGAGCGCACGGCTCGCGGAGCGCGGCATGCCCCTCGACGCCGACGAGCCCGATCTCGTCCTGCTGTGCATCCCCGATCGGGCAATCGCGGAGGTCGCCGCGGACATCCCACTCGGCCCGTGGGTCGCGCATGTCAGCGGAGCGACTCCACTGAGCGCGCTCGACCCCCACGTCCGAAGGTTCGGGATGCACCCGCTGCAGTCGTTCTCGAAGACACGCGGCCCGGAGCAGCTCGACGATGCCTGGAGCGCGATCACCGGCGAGAGTGACGAAGCGCGAGCCGTCGCGTTCTGGCTTGCGGAGACACTCGGCTTGCGTCCGTTCGAGCTCGACGACGCGAACCGCGCCGCCTACCACGCCGGTGCCGCGTTCGCTTCCAACTATCTCGTCACTCTCAGGGCAGCGGCGAGCTCACTGCTCGAGGCGGCTGGTGTCCCACCGGAAGCGCTCGATCCACTAATCCGCGGAGTCATGGACGGCGGCTTCGAGCTCACCGGCCCGATCGCGCGCGGGGACTGGGAGACGCTCGAGCGGCATCTCGCCGTGATCCGCGCCGAGCGTCCCGAGCTGGAGGAGCTGTATCTCGCTCTCGCCGAGGCGACCGCGACCGTTGCGGGGCGAGACCTGCCTAGTGACAAAGTGTCACTTGGGATCGGACGCTCGACGTGAGGAAGTGCCGGACGATCGCCGAGGTTCGGGAGTCGCTCGCTCCGCTCCGATCTGGAGCGATCGGGCTCGTGCCGACCATGGGGGCACTGCACGAAGGCCATCTCTCCCTCCTCCGCGCAGCGCGCGCAGAGAACGAGGCGGTCGTCATGAGTCTGTTCGTGAACCCGGCTCAGTTCCACGACGAGACCGACCTCACGGCCTATCCGCGCGACGACGAACATGACCTTGCGCTCGCAGAGGAGGCGGGCGTCGACATCGTCTTCGCCCCATCGGTCGAGGAGATGTACCCGCCTGGCTTTCAGACCTGGGTCGACGTGACCGAGCTCGGGTCGATTCTCGAGGGTCGCTTCCGGCCCGGCCACTTCCGAGGCGTCGCAACGGCGGTCCTCAAGCTTTTCGAGATCGTTCGGCCGGATCGCGCCTACTTCGGCCAGAAGGACGCACAACAGGCCGAAGTGATCCGCCGGATGATTCGTGACCTCGCGCTCGAGATCGAGCTTCGTGTTCTGCCCACGGTGCGCGATTCGGACGGCCTCGCGCTCAGCTCGCGCAACGCTCTTCTGACGCCCAAGGAGCGCGAGCGAGCCCT
>JBCKBY010000178.1:0-2173 GCA_038910715.1 Gaiellaceae bacterium | reverse complement strand
CCCGGGATACACACCGTACCGGGAGGACGAGTTCCGCAAGCCCCAAATGTCCGACGAAAAGCGGCAAAGAGCGCTTGCTCAAGCCCGAGGGTCAGGCAGCGCCTCGCTTACTACGAGGCGCGCCGGCTCGTAGATCCGCCCACTCGCTCTTGCCGATCAAGCTACGAAAGCGAGGGTGGCCAGGGAAGGCGATGGCAACCTCGGGGTTGCCCTCGCCGTCTGTCGACACGATCGCCTTGGCGAGTGCCTGCGAAAACCACTTCGGCGCTTGATTCGTCGGGTTCGTGCGCTTCGGCTGTCCTTGGTTGACGCCGCGTGCATACGTCGTCGAGGGGTATCCCTTGACCTCAACGGCGAGCGTTCGATCACCCTTCGTGGCGAGGACGTCAATTCCGCGAGCATGGGACGCAGCGTCCGCGAGCTGGCCGATCACCCAGCCCTCGTGTCGGAGATGATCCGCGAGCGCGGCCTGCACATTGCCTTCCCAAAACCAGTCGCTCACGTGTCGAACCTACCGAGCTGGCCCACGCGGGGCGCTCGTCACACCTGCGGAGGCACCCCCGTCGTCTCGTCGGAGGACGAGAGCGGCTGCGTCAAGCCGCTGACGGGCGTGGGGGAACTCAGGGATGAGCGCGGCCTTTCGATGCCTGCGCCTAAGATGGTTGCGCTCGGCAGCCGTTAGTTGACCGCGGCGGACGTCGTTGGAGTCCCAAAGAGCAATAGTCAAATGTTGTGGATCGGCGCCTGAGGTGGGTCAGGCGGCGACCCTCTCGTCCGTCGTCGTGGTTTTGTCGTCCGTAACCTTGATGCCGTCCCTGAACGTCGCTCCGTCGAGCAGCTGCTCGACGAGCTCCGCGCCGTTGAACGCGCGCCAGCGCTCCTGGGCGGAGTCGAGCAGCTTGTAGGCCATCGCCAGCGCCGCAGCCTTCGAGCCGGCGCCCTTGGTCACCCGCGTGCGCAGCTTGACCGTCGCGAAGGAGCTCTCGATCGGATTCGTCGTGCGCAGGTGGCGCCAGTGCTCGGCCGGGAAGTCGTAGAAGGCCAGCAGCTCGGTGCGGTCCTTGGTGAGCTTCGCCGCCGCCTTGGGCCACTTGGGCTCGAACTCGCTGACGAAGGCGTCGATCGCCCGGCCTGCCTGCGCGCGCGTGGGCGCCTCCATCGCCTCGTGCAGCATCCCCTTCGCGCGGGGCTGCACGCGCTTGGGCAGCGCGTCGAGGACGTTGGCGATCTTGTGCACCTAACAGCGTTGCTCGCGCGCGTGCGGGAAGACGTCGCGGAGCGCGCCCCAGAGTCCGAGCGCACCGTCGCCCGTGACCAGCTTGGGCTCCGAGAGCCCGCGCGCCTTCAGGTCGCGCAGGACCTCCGCCCAGGAGTCGGTCGACTCGCGGTAGCCGTCCTCGACGGCGAGCAGCTCCTTGCGCCCGTCCTCGCGGACGCCGATGACCACGAGCAGGCACAGGCGCTTGTCCTCGCCCAGGCGCACGGGGACGTGCACGCCGTCACAGAACAGGTAGGCGTAGCGGCAGAAGTCGAGCCGCCGGCGCTTGAACGACTGGTGCTCCTCGCGCCAGGCCTCGGTGAGGCGGACGATCGAGGAGGCCGACAGGCCGGATGCCTCCTCGCCGAGCAGCTCGCGCAGGGCGGGGGCGAAGTCCCCCGAGGAGAGCCCGCGCAGGTAGAGCACCGGCAGCACGTCGGTGACCTTGGGCGAGCGCCTGGCGTAGCGCGGCAGGATGGAGCTGGAGAAGCGACGGCGCTCGCCGCTCTCGGGCTCCACCCGACGGTCGTTGACCCTCGGCGCCCTGATCGGAAGCGTGCCCGACCCGACCGTCACCCGGCGCTCCTGGCCGCGGCCGTTGCGCACCACCATCCGCCGGCCGTCCTCGTCGTGCTCCTCGAGGAAGCGCTGCAGGTAGTCGTCGACCTCGGCCTCCAGAGCAGCGGCGATCATGCGCCGCGCCCCCTCGCGCGCGAGCTCGTCCAGGTCCAGACGACCCTCCTCGCCGCGCGCGTCCGCGATCCTCGTAACATCACCCATGGCGTGCCCTCCTTCTTGCCGGCCTCGCCGGCATCGGTCTTGATCAACCGGGAGGGTACGCCGCCTTCCTCTTCAAGCCCGTCCACAACATTCGGGTATAGCTCGTCCCAAATGCTGTAGGGCGCTTCGACGCCT
>JBCKBY010000177.1:0-2188 GCA_038910715.1 Gaiellaceae bacterium | reverse complement strand
CCCGCAAATCGAGGCGCAAGACCCCTTAGCAGCTTCCCTTCCAATTCGTCCTCGAACCCAATTCGCGTCAGCCGCACGGCGTGCTCAGGTCGTCGGCTCGAGCAGGACGAGGCCGCGCGTGATGCGATCGAGGTTCGCGACGACCTCCGAGTACGAGTACGGCTCGATGACGTGCTCACTCACCGTGTAGAGCGAGCCGGCCTGGCGCCAGAGGCAGAGCACGTGCCACTCGTCGATGCCCTGGTTCACCGTGTAGGCGGTGGCCGTGATGCCGCCGATGCGCTTCGTCTTGCCGCGGTCGGCGAAGCACGGCACCGGCTTGCGCACGGTCTTCCCCTTGACCGTATGGGTGGTCTCGCAGGTCGGGATCGTCGTGCGGCCGGGATAGCCCCGGAAGTTCACGTGCACCTCGCGACTAACACCGGCGTCGCGATCGACCCACAAGAAGCTGACGAGGTACGAGCGGTCCTTCTTGTCCACCCAGCGGCCGTTCTTGTACGCACCGTCGATGCGCGCATCGATAGGCTCGGGCATCCTCGTCGGGCAGTAGGCCGGTGAGCCCGCGTCGTTCGCAAGCCGCTGCCAGCCCGCCTTCCACGCCTTCGGGCAGGAGAGAGCCTGCTTGTCGCTCGTCGCATCCGCCTGCCCGCCGCCCGTCGTACTCGAGGTGCTGCCTCCGCCGCCGCAACCCGCGAGGAGTGCCACCCCGGCGAGAAGAAAGGCGATGACGATAGGCCACCGGCTCACGATCGCGGCCTCACGACGGCGAGCGAGCGCAGCATCCGGTCGAGGTTCGCCATGGCCAGGCGCGGGGTAAAGGCGTGGTGGGCATGGTGGCCGAGCGCGTAGAGCGAGCCCTTGTAGCGCCAAGCGTAGACCACGTGGTGCTCGTCCGCGTCCTGGTTCTCCATGTAGACGGTCGCAGTGATCCCGGCCGCGCGTCTTGTCCCTCTGGGCTTGGCGAAGCACGGCGTCTGGCTCTCGACCTTCTTTCCGCCGACGAGGTCGACGACTCGGCAGACAGGGATCGACGTCTGGCCGGGATATCCACGCATCGTCACGTGCAGCTCGCGGCCTTCGTGCTGGTCGACGACGGTGACCAGGTAGCTCCGGTCAGGGGAAGCTGAGAGCGCCGCGTAGGGCCCGCCGATCGTGCCCGTGAGCGGGGTCGGGAGCCAGCCTGGACAGTAGACAGGCGCCTGGATGCGGTCGGCGAGCCGCTGCCAGCCCAGCCGCCAAGCCTTCGGGCAGGCCGCCGTTGCCGAGGTCGTAGCCGACGCTTCTCGACCGCCGGAGGAACCCGCGAGCGCGAGGACGGCCGCGAAACTCAGGAGTAGTGGTAGAAGGCGTCTCATACGCGGTATTCGGCAGCCCGCGGGCCGGTCAGGCCCTTCGGGCGCGACATCATAGAGACGCCCCGCCGTCCCCGCCAGATCAAAACCGCTCTTCACTGCGGGTCTGTCACCTGATACGTCTGGCGTTAGACGTCCTGTCCCGCGCCACCGGCGAGCGCGGCGACGTCCCGCTATGGATCCACCGGTGGCAGGTGGGAGGCGAGATGCTCGACAATGAGTCGCGACAGCATCGGGTACGCGTGGCTGGTTCGAAGCGCTGGTACCTGTCTTTGCGTGGAGCTCTCGAGTTCCGCCGCGATACCACCCGGCGTGGCGACGATGTACGAAGGCCGGTTAGGAAACCGCTGCACAAAGAGTTCGAGTTCCTCGGCCACGCCGGGCATTCCACCCACGACCACTATCGCGGCCGGTCGCGTCTCGTCGAGCATCGCCTTCCGCATGAGCGCGAGACTTGGATGTTCCTGCCCCGCCACGGGCTGATCCCCTTCAACGGCGGGCGTAAACCGCAGCTCTCCGACGCCCTCTTCTTCGAACCGGTGCGTCTCCTCCGGCATGAGCGATTCGTAGACCCGCGATTGATAGACGATGACCTGCACCGGCTGGTCTCCGTGGGGGCCGCGAAGCTCGCGCGCAACGTAGAGGACCAGCGGAGCGATCGTCGGGTGCGCCGCCGTAACAAGGATGCCATTCGCCCCAAGGATCGCCCGAGCCACGGCGGCGACGGCGTCCGTGATCGCGAGTGGGTCGAACGGCCCCGCCCACCGCGCGGGATCGGGAATGCTCGCCGATAGGAAGACGCCAGCCTTACGCAGATCGATCCGTGCGGTGGGGTC
>JBCKBY010000176.1:0-2204 GCA_038910715.1 Gaiellaceae bacterium | reverse complement strand
TCAGATGTAGTCCGACCAGACAAGAACAGGCAGACCACTCATATGTTCGCTCCGCTTGACGCCACTGTCCTCCGGGCCGGCCTCGACGCGAGCAGCAGTCAAATGGCTACGCGGAAGCCGCGCTGAAACGTCAATGGCATTTTCATCGACTACCGGGAGCCGCGCTTCCAGAGAGCGTCGTCCCCGAGCGGTGTTCGCGTCGCGGTGCCTCCGGCCACCAGTTCGAGCAACGCCTGCTCAGCCGCCCCCCGGTCTGGGGCGTCGTTGCCGCGCGCCAGGAGCGCCGCGATCTCCTGCGTGGTGAGGCCGTCCGAGAAGTAGTCGAGCAGCGGCGCAGGAGTCTCTGGCGCTGCCCGGCGCTCGAGAGTCGGGTCGAGGTTGACGACGAGCACGTCGTAGGCATCGATCGACTGGAACCCACCGGCGACGAGCCGCCGCCCGTCGTGCTCGAAGACGATCGAGGGTGCGGTGAAGCGGACGGGGCCGTCCGTCTGCGCGCTCTTGCCCTGGAGCTCGGCGGCGGATCCGGCGGCCGTGCGTGTCTCGGCCTTGTCCCGCTGGTAGGCATCCGTGACCTCGGGGTCGTCGATCCGGGACACGATCGCGTCAGCGTCCACTCCGTCGAGGTGGCGGAGCACCGCGGCGATGTCTTCGTCCTCGTCGAGCAGGATCGAGCTCGTGAAGTTGGCGAGTTGGAGCGCCCGGAACACGCGCCACTCGCTGCCGGGGTCGAGGACCCGGGCTGCGACAGCGGCCCGGCAGGCGCGCGCTGTCGCGCTGACACGCGCCTTCGGCGCAGGCGAGAACGGCATTCCGTAACGACGAAAGCGTGTCTGCCCGAGCGCGCCGCGAAGCGGCGTGTAGCCGCGGGCGACGTATTGCTCCGCCGATTCGGTCAGGCCGATCAGGACGAGCCGCCACTCGAGTTGCGCTCCGTAGCGCCACTCCAACACCCGAAAGGCAGGGTTCGCCGAGTACGCCCAGGGACAGGCCGGGTCGTTGTAGAGCGTCGCGGAGATCACCGGCTGGCGACCGTGACGGCTCCTGGCGATATCGGTGAGCGTGGTCGCTGACATCTGAGCTCCCTCCGGCTGGGCGGTTACCAACACACGCGGCTCAGCTTGCGATTCGCCGCCGCGCGCGGTTCCTGCCTCTTCGAAACGCGCCCGCCGGCTTGCTTGTTCCCGCAACAGACGCCGCGCGGATAGCCGAGGCAGCCGAGTAGGATCGGCTCGTGCGGCTCTACCACGTCCCCGGCACCCGCTCGACCCGCGTCGTCTGGTTGCTCGAGGAGATCGGCGCCCCGTACGAGCTCACGATCATAACGCGGGAGGAGCGGCAGACTCCTGAGCATCGCCAACGTCACCCGCTCGGCCGCGTGCCCGTCCTTGAGGACGAGGACGGCTTCGTGTTTGAGTCGGCCGCGCTCTGCTTGCATCTTGCCGACCTCCACCCCGAGGCGCAGCTGATCCCGCCGCTTGGTACACACGAGCGGGCGCTTGTCTACCAGTGGACAGTGTTCGCGATGACCGAGCTGGAGCCGGCGATCATCGAGGCCCGCCGCGGCGACGACGATTCTGCCCGCGCCCTGGCTGGTGCCGAGCGCTTCCAGGCCGCTGCCCACGCAGTCGAACAAGCGCTCGAGGGGCACGGCTACCTCGTCGGCGACCGCTTCAGCGTCGCCGATCTCGTCTGCGGCGCGGTGCTGATCTTCGGCAAGAGCGCCAGGCTCACTGACAACCTCCCAGACATCACTGGCTACCTCGCTCGGCTGGAAGCACGCCCGGCCCGCACACGCGCAACCAAGATTGGCGCCTGATTACTTCGCGGCCCCGGTGCTCGCCCGGACGCGGCAGGCGCGATCGCGGCAAGCTCGAGAGCAATAGCGCTTGCACGGGTTCCCGAGTGGTTGCTGGCAGAGGCCGCAGAGGCGCGACAAGGGCTCGCTATAGGCGCAACACCGCTTCGTCTCGTCAAACGCGTGCGCGATGGTCGGGGGAATCCTCTGTTGAAGAACGCCGTCGACGCGAGCGTTGTCGCTTTCTGTTGGAAAGGCGACACGTCGTCTGAGCTCGCAGCGCTCACTTGACCGATCGCTCGCGCTACCCGACCGCTCGCGCGCTTCCTTACCGATCGGGTGGTACAAGGGATGAGGTGGTGCCCTGAGCGGTCTTTACATTTTCGTCTGGTCGGACTACATCTGA
>JBCKBY010000175.1:0-2216 GCA_038910715.1 Gaiellaceae bacterium | reverse complement strand
AGCGACCCCATCTTTCTCAAGCCGCCTAGGCGCCGTGCCGATAGCCAGGTTCCGAAGGGAAAAGACGGATGCTCAAGCCGCCACTGCGGCCGCGAGTCGGCCTGTTGGGAAAGTTCGCCTTTGCGAGCTTGATCCCGATCGTGCTCCTGGGCTTTGTGCTGGCGCACTACCTCAGTGGGCAGATCCAAGCGCGGGCGTTAACGAACGCGCGGCAGGCAGCGGTGCTCAGCGCTCGCCTCGGCATCCAACCGCTGCTCTCGCGCTCGGACCTCGAGGAAGGACTGACTGCCGAGCGCTATCGCGCGCTTGACACCGCGCTCCAGAGCGGCCTCATCGGCAAAGAGGTTGCGCAGGTCAAGATTTGGAGCCGCGATCAGCGCGTCATCTACTCGGACGATCGGCACTTGGTCGGGCGCAGATTCCCTGGCTCCGAGGAACTCGAGTCGGCTCTCGCTGGTCAGGTTGCCTCCGAGATCAGCGATCTCGAGAAAGCGGAGAACACTAACGATCGCGCCTACGGCAAGCTGCTCGAAGTCTACGTGCCGCTGCGCTTCGCTGCTTCTCGCCCCGCTGGCGCCTTCGAGATCTATCTCCCCTACGGTCCGATCGAAGCGGCGATCGCACGGGAAACGCGCACCAGCTACCTCCTTCTCCTCGGCGGGCTCGGCTTGCTTTACGCGACGCTCTTTCGCCTTGTCGCCAGCGCCTCCAAGAAGCTCCGCCGGCAGGCAGAGGAGAACCGGCACCAGGCCCTGCACGACGACCTCACCGACCTCCCGAACCGAAGCCTCTTCCGAGACCGTGTACAGCAAGCACTCCGTGCCGCCGAGCGCGACGAGACCTGCGCTGCCGTCATGCTCATCGACCTCGACCGCTTCAAGGACGTCAACGACACGCTCGGACACCAAAGCGGCGATCGGCTCCTGCGCGAGCTCGGGCCGCGCGTGGGCAGCACGCTCCGCGCGAGCGACACCGTCGCCCGCCTAGGAGGAGACGAGTTCGCCGTCCTCCTTCCTCAGGTTCAAGACGCGGCAGGAGCGGTCCTCGTCGCTGACAAGCTGCGCGAGACGCTCGCACGGCCCTTCGCGATCGACGAGCTCGTGCTCGAGGTCGAGGCGAGTGTCGGGATCGCGCTCTTCCCCGAGCACGGTTCGGACGTCGACACCCTGCTCCAGCATGCCGATGTCGCGATGTACCGCGCCAAGGAAGCGCACGCCGGGATCGAGCTCTACGCGCTCGAGCACGATCACTACTCGCCGAGTCGGCTCGCCCTCGTCGGAGAGCTCCGCCACGCAATCGCAAACGGGGAACTCATCCTCTACTACCAACCGAAGGCCTACTTGCGAAGCGGCGAAGTCAGCAGGGTGGAAGCGCTGGTGCGCTGGGAGCACCCCAAGCGAGGGCTTCTCACGCCCGCTGAGTTCATCCCACGCGCCGAGCAGATCGGCCTCATGCGGCCGCTCACGCTGTACGTGCTCGAGCGCGCGCTTCGGCAGTGCCGCGCCTGGCAGGAGGAGCGCCTTGAACTCGCGGTCGCCGTCAACCTGTCGGCGCGCGATCTCCTCGATCTCGAGCTTCCCGACAAGGTCGCGGCCCTCCTCAAGACATCGGGCGTCGACCCTGGCCTGCTTGAGGTGGAGATCACCGAGAGCACGATCCTCGCTGACCCCCTGCGAGCGCGCGCGGTTCTCCTTCGCCTGAGCGAGCTCGGCGTGAGGATCGCAATCGACGACTTCGGAAGCGGCTACTCATCCCTCGGCTACCTGAAGCGGCTCCCGGTCGACGTGCTGAAGATCGACAAGTCGTTCGTCGTGGACATGGAGAGCGACGACAACGACGCCACCATCGTCCGCTCAACGATCGACCTCGGCCACAACCTCGGGCTGGAGGTCGTGGCCGAAGGGGTGGAAAGCGAGGAGATCTGGAACGACCTCGCTCGCCTCGGCTGCGATATCGCGCAGGGGTATTACCTTGGTCGGCCGATGCCCCCCGAAGTCCTGCCAAGCTGGCTCGAAGAGACCCGCTTGAAGCGACGCACCAGCTCACCATCAGCGGTCCGGCCGGAGGCCCGTCCAAGGCGAGCGTCTGGTTGAACGAAAGCAAAACACGGGCCTTTCCTTGCGGCAGTTACACCGTCTCGAGTCGTCCATTGGCCGGCCAGGCGGTCGCAGACGCACTCGAAGGTCAACCTGAGCGCATCGCCGCTTCCACCCTCG
>JBCKBY010000174.1:0-2223 GCA_038910715.1 Gaiellaceae bacterium | reverse complement strand
TCCGCGCCGCAGACGACACGGATGCAGCACGCGCGGCGCTCATGGAGCGGTTCGAGCTGTCCGAGATCCAGGCGCAGGCGATCCTCGATCTGCGTCTCCGCGCGCTCACCGGGCTCGAGCGAAAGCGAGTCGAGGACGAGCACGCTGACTTGCAGGAGCGGATCGCCGAGCTCCGGGCGCTGCTCGGCGACCCGTCGCTCATCGACGGTGTCGTGCGTGAGGAGCTCCTCGAGCTGAAGCAGATCTACGGGAAGACGGACGAGCGCCGCAGCGAGATCGTCGCCGGCGAGACGGAGCTCGAGCTCGAGGACATGATCGCGGAAGAGGACATGGTCATCGCGATCACCAAGTCCGGCTACATCAAGCGCCTACCCGTTACGACGTACCGCGAGCAGCGCCGCGGTGGGATCGGCGTCATGGGGATGGACATGAAGGACGACGACTACATCGAGCACCTTTTCGTCGCCTCCACTCACGACTACATCCTCTTCTTCACGACCGTCGGCAAGGTGTATCGGCTCAAGGTGCACGAGCTCCCTCTCGGCTCACGGCAGTCGAAGGGACGCGCGATCGTGAACCTCCTGCCTTTCCGCCAGGACGAGTACGTTCGCGCCGTCATCGCCACACGGAACTTCGAGGAGGCCAAGTACCTCGTGTGCGCGACGCGCAAGGGGGTTGTCAAGAAGACCGCGTTCGGTGCGTACAACACGCCGCTCAAAGCTGACGGGATCATCGCCATCAAGCTCCGCGAGGACGACGAGCTCATCGGCGTGCGCCTGGCCGGCGATGGGGACGACGTGCTCATGGTCTCTCGGCTCGGCCAGACGGTTCGTTTCCATGGGAATCAGGCGCGGGCGATGGAGCGTGACACGTCGGGTGTCGCGGGCATGAAGCTTCGCGCCGGGGACGAGGTCATCGAGGTCGACATCGCGGACGACGACGCGGACCTGCTGGTGGTAACCGAGAACGGCTACGGCAAGCGCACGCGGGTTGGTGACTACCCGGTCAAGGGCCGCGGGACGATGGGCGTGAAGACGGTGCAGCTGGTCGAGCGCAAGGGGGCGCCTTGCCGGCGCTCGGATCGTGCGCGACGGCTACCAGGTGATGCTGATCTCGGACGGTGGCACCGTGATCAAGATCCCCGTGGACGGGATTCGCCGCGCGGGACGCTCCACGCAGGGCGTGATCGTGATGCGACTTCGCGAGGGTGAGCAGGTCGCGACGCTCGCACCCGTCGTCGGCTCGGACGACGACGCCGAACCCGAAAACGGCGCCGAAGAGGCGCCCACCCCCGAGCGAGTAACGGAGCGCTAGGCCTTCTCTTCGCCCGCCAGTTTCGAGAGTGCGGTGAGAAGGTCGATCGGGATCGGGAAGATGATCGTCGAGTTGTTGGATGCGCCGATCTCGAGCAGCGTTTGCAGGTAGCGCAGCTGCACCGCGATCGGCTCCTGGGACATGACCGCCGCAGCGTCCTTGAGCCGCTCCGAGGCCTGGAACTCGCCTTCGGCGGAGATGACCTTTGCGCGGCGCTCGCGCTCGGCTTCAGCCTGCCGCGCCATCGCGCGCTGCATGCTCGCGGGGATCTCGACGTCCTTGACCTCGACGACGGAGACCTTGATACCCCAGGGCGAGGTGGCCTCGTCGATGATCGCCTGGAGGATCGTATTGATCTTGTCGCGCTCGGACAGGAGCTCGTCGAGCACGTGCTGCCCAAGCACAGAGCGGAGCGTCGTCTGGGCGATCTGCGACGTCGCGACCATGTAGTTCTCGATCTGGACGATGGCCGAGTTCGGCTCGACGATCCGGAAGTAGGCGACGGCGTTCACGCGAACCGGGACGTTGTCCTTCGTGATCACCTCCTGCGGGGGCACGTTGAGAGTGACCGTGCGCAGGTCGACCTTGACCATGCGGTCGACGATCGGGATGAGCAGGAAAAGGCCCGGACCCTTCGGTTCCGGCAGTAGCCGGCCGAGGCGGAATATCACGCCCCGCTCGTACTCGCGCGCGATCTTGACCGCCGCGAAGAGGAACAGGACAACGACGACGAGCGCTGCGACGAGAACGATCAGGCCTGCGGACACGTCCATCAGCTTTGCTCCTTCAGCTCGGGTGACACCATGGATCCTACGACGAGGCGCAAGTCGTCCTCGACCTGCTCGACGCGAACGTGGTCGCCGGATGCGTGCGCGTCCACGTCCGTGTCCTACCGACATGCGAGACATC
>JBCKBY010000173.1:0-2305 GCA_038910715.1 Gaiellaceae bacterium | reverse complement strand
ACGGGCGCCGATCCGGCCGGACACGTCCACGTTGCGCAGAGCGTCTATCACGACATCGCTCCGGCGGCGGAGCTTGGGATTCCGTCGATCTGGATCAACCGGCTCGGAGAGCCGGACGACGCGCGCCCGGCGCGAATACTCTCCGGTGTCGCGCACCTGGCCGACGCACTCGACGCGCTCGTGCCCGCATGACCGAGACTCTGCACGCGCCGCGCGAGGAGGATGCAGGCGACGTTGCACAGCTGATGAGCAAGAGCTGGCCGGAGCCGGTTCAGGCGGCGAGGGTGCTGCGCGATTGGAGCTTTCCCGGCGTGAACGTCGAGACCGACGCGAGGATGGGTCCTGACTCGTACGCGCTCGTTGAAAGCCTGGACGACAAGCGGGTTTGGCTCGGGTTCACCGGAACCCCGACGGCGGAGCTGTTGGACTGGGCGGAGCTTCGGGCAGCGGCGATGGGCGCACGCCTCTTCTCCGGCGGCTGGGCCACACAGGAGGCGCTGCTCCGCGAGCTCGAGCAACGCGGGTTCAGGCTCACGCGCATTTCGCATCGCATGACGATCGATCTCAGCGAGCCGACGCCCGACCCGGTCTGGCCAGGCGGATTCGACGCGCGGACGTTCCAGCCCGGAGACGAGCAGACTTTCTACGACCTTCACCAGGAGACGTTCAAGGACTCGTGGGAGCCCATCGAGGAAACGTACGGCGAGTGGGTACACCAGTTCCTCGCACCCGATGCGCTTGCGCCCGCGCTGTGGACCCTCGCCTGCGCGGACGGCGAGCCAGCTGGCTTTGCCATATGTCACCCGCACACGGGAGACGCGAATCTCGGCTGGGTACATGTCCTCGGAGTGCGCAGGCCCTTCCGAGGTCGCGGGCTCGGCCGCGCGCTTCTTCTCCGTGCGTTCGCGCAGTTTCGTGATCTGGGCATGAGACGTGCCGGGCTTGGCGTGGATTCGACGAGCCCGACCGGCGCCGAGAAGCTTTACGCATCGGTCGGGATGCAGGTCTCGGCCCGCTTCGAGATCGTCGAGAAGAGCACCGCTTGAGTTCTCTACGCGCACGCTGTCCGGATTGCCGCACCTTCACCGCGGTCGCGCTCGATGATGGCTATGAATGCCATCGCTGCGGTCGGACGTTCGCCGGCGGTCTCGTTCGCGTTCCTCGCGCATGGGGCTCGGGAGGAGAAGCAATGGCCGACGGCGCCGCGCTATCAATTCCCTACCCGGAGGTCGGCGTTGTCGAGTGCGACTCGCTCGACGCGCAGACCGACGCACTCGCTGCGCTCCTACCCGCGAAGCCGGTCGTCCTCGGCGGCTGCTGTTGCACCCACCTCGGAGCAGTACGCGGGCTTGCCGGCCGGGTCGAGCGGCTCGGTGTGGTCTGGATCGACGCCCATGGGGATCTCAACACGCCCGAGACCTCACCGTCCGGGAACCTCTGGGGGATGCCTTTGCGGATGCTTCTCGATGGAGCTGTCGTCGCTCCCGAGGACGTCGCGCTCGTCGGCGCGCGGAATCTCGATTCGCCGGAGGTCGAGTACCTGGCGAGGACGGGGATCGACGACTCGCTTGAGCGAGCTCTCGCCGGAGTGGACGCCGTCTACGTTGCGCTGGATCTCGACGTCCTCGACCCGAGCGAAGTCGACGTCCTCATCCCCGAGCCGGACGGTCCGTCCGCGGACGAGATCGAGGAGCTCCTTCGGGACATCGCTAGCCGAACGACGATCGCGGGAATCGGCGTTACGGGGTTCCTCGCCAGCGAGCGAAACGCCGCGCTCGCGGCTCGGATGCTCGCCGCGGCTGGCTTCTGAAGGTCGGCACTAGTATCCAGCCCATGTCTTCCGGGCAAGGTCGTGTCGACGTCGAGGTCGAGAGCAAGCGCCCGAACGAGCCCACCCAGGGCAAGACGCACCCGAACACGTGTCCCGGCTGCGGCTCGCACTACCGCGACGACGAGCTCGCCCAAACTCTGCGCGTCTGCCCTCACTGCGCTCACCACTTCCCGGTTCGCGCACGCGATCGAATCGACCAGCTCGCGGATCCGGAGTCGTTCGTGGAGGAAGACGGTGAGCTCCGCTCGGCCGATCCGCTCGGGTTCTTCGATCTTCGTCCATACGCCGAACGTCTCGCCGAGGCCGAGGTTGCGACCGGCCTCGGCGACGCGGTCATCTGCGGGGCCGCCGCCATCGAAGGCGAAGATTGCCGTCTTGCGGTCATGGACTTCGCCTTCATGGGAGGCTCCATGGGAAGCGTGGTTGGCGAAAAGTTCGCGCGTGCCTGCGAGAGCGCAGCGGCCGCCGGCGTGC
>JBCKBY010000172.1:0-2314 GCA_038910715.1 Gaiellaceae bacterium | reverse complement strand
ACCGGAGCACGCGAAGGAGCAGAACGTCGTCGAGAACGTGAAGGCGCTTGCCCAGACCTGCCGGAGCAAGGGCATCCCGGTGATCCACGTCTGGTACATCGTCGAGCCCGGCGCGCCCGGCCTAAAGCTGAACGCGCCGCTCTTCCAGGGAGTCGTGGACACCGCCGCGCTCGTGCGCGGCACCTGGGGCGCGGCTCCCGCCGAAGGGCTCGAGCCTCAGGATGGCGACCTCATCGTGGAGAAGACTCGGATGAGCGGGTGGCAGGGAACCAAGCTCGAGAACCTGCTGGCCGGGCTCGGACGCGACACCATCATCATCACCGGTGCCTGGACGAACATGTCCATCGAGCACACGTCACGCACGGGTGCCGACAAGGGCTTCTTTATGGTGGTGCCCGAAGACGGGTGCTCCACGATGAACGCCGACTGGCACAACGCCTCGATCAACTACGCACTGCAGAACGTCTCGACCGTCACGACCTGCGGTGCGGTGACCGAGGCGCTCGCCGGCGTACCCGCTGGCGTTTAGCGTGGGCAAACGGGTGGCCGCCGGCTGCGGCCCGGCGGTCACCCGTGTGTTCGGTGTCGCATGATGCTGTCCGCGCGGCGCGACCTCCCCTCCGGAACCGTCACGTTCCTCTTCACCGACGTCGAGGGGTCGACGAGGCTCCTCGACGAGTTGGGCGCCGAGGGCTACGCAGAGGCGCTCGCCGAACACCGGCGGGTGATCCGCGAGGCATGCGCCCACCACGACGGGGTCGAGGTCGACACGCAGGGAGACGCCTTCTTCTTCGCCTTCCCGACCGCGCCCGGAGCGATCTCCGCTGCCGAGGAGATGACGGAGGCACTCGCCTCCGGCCCGATCCAGGTGCGCATCGGCCTGCACACCGGAACGCCGCTTCTCGCCGAGGAGGGCTACGTCGGTGGCGATGTGCACCGCGCCGCCCGCATCGCTGCGGCCGGCCACGGAGGGCAGGTGCTCGTCTCGTCGTCCACGGCGCAGCTCGTCGAGCTCGAGCTCGCAGACCTCGGCGAGCATCGGCTCAAGGATCTCTCCGCTCCTGAGCGCATCTACCAGCTGGGAGACGGCGACTTTCCGGCGCTCAAGTCGCTCTACCGCACGAACCTGCCCGTCCCTGCGACCGCCTTCTTGGGCAGGGAGAGCGAGCTCGCCGAGGTGCTCTCGCTCCTCTCTCGCGAGGACACGCGCCTGCTCACGCTGACTGGCCCTGGCGGTACGGGGAAGACGCGGCTCGCCCTGCAGGCCGCGGCCGAGGCCTCCGATGCCTTCCCGGACGGGATCTGGTGGGTGCCACTCGCCCCCCTGCGCGACCCCACGCTCGTTCTCGAGACAGCGTCGCAGGTCGTCGGCTCCAAGAACGGCCTCGCCGAGCACATCTCCGACAAGTCGATGCTCTGCCTCTTCGACAACTTCGAGCATCTGCTCCCGGCCGCCTCGGGCCTCGCCGAGCTCCTCTCCTCTTGCCCCAACCTCGAGCTGCTCGTGACGAGCCGCGAGCCCCTCCACGTTTCAGGCGAGCAGGAGTACGCGGTCCCTCCGTTCGCGCACGAGGAGGCGGTCGACTTCTTCGCAGCGCGCGCCCGTGCGGTCGACGCCGCCTTCGAGATCGACGAGGCAGTCCCCGAGATCTGCCGTCGACTGGACGATCTCCCGCTCGCGCTCGAGCTCGCCGCTGTCCGAGTGAAGGCGCTCACACCCGCGAAGATCCTCGAGCGACTGGAGGAACGTCTGCCGCTCCTGACTGGTGGCGCTCGCGACGCGCCCGAGCGACAACGCACGCTGCGGGCGACCATCGAGTGGTCCTACGACCTCCTGTCGGACGAGGAGCAGGGCCTCTTCGCGCGGCTCGCCGTCTTCCGCGGCGGCTGCACGCTCGAAGCGGCGGAGGCGATCTGCGAAGCCGACATCGACACCCTCCAGTCGCTCGTCGACAAGAGCCTCGTCCGCTACTCGAACGAGCGCTACTGGATGCTCGAGACGATCCGCGAGTACGCGGTCGAGCAGCTCGAGGCCTCGGGGGAGACGGACAAGCTGGGGCGTCGCCACGCGGAGTGGTTCCTCGCGCTCGCCGAAGAGGCACACCCACATCTGTCCGGGAGCCCCAAGGCATGGCTCGAGCGCCTCGAGGCCGAGCACAACAACCTCCGGGCCGCGCTCGACTGGCTCGAGGCAGCGGGCGAGACGCAGCTCGTCCTGCGCATCGCAGGAGCGCTGTGGGGATTCTGGTATCTCGCTGGTTACAAGACCGAGGGCCTGGCGCGCCTCTCGCGCGCGCTCGCCGCCGACGACAGC
>JBCKBY010000171.1:0-2322 GCA_038910715.1 Gaiellaceae bacterium | reverse complement strand
GACGGAGCTCGCTCGGCGGGGACACGACGTGACCGTGCTGACCCCGCGTCTCGCCGTCACACCGAAGACGGTCGACGGGGACGATCTGCCGGAGCGTACGTTCGAGGTCGTCAACGTCGGCCGCGCGTTTCCGTTCTACGCGAACGGAGGCGAGACCCTCGTCACGATGGCCGCCGGGCTCCCCTTCGTGCTCGACCGTGTTTATCGACAGCGTCGATTCGACGTCGTGCACGTGCACAACCCGTTTGGAGTGATGCTTCCGATCACCGCGACCATGCGCTCGCGTGCGCCCGTCACGGTCGGCACGTTCCACAGCATCATCCCGGCGCAGCAGCGGTTGCTGCGCGCCTCGAGCCGGCCACTGCGCCGTGTCTTCCGGCGGCTCGACGCCTCCATCTCGGTCTCGGACGCGGTGATCGACTCGTTGCAACCGCACTTCCCTGCGCTCCGGTTCACGACGATCCCGAACGGGATCGACACGGACTTCTTCACCCCGGACGCAGAGCCGCTCGAGCACCTGCGAGGGAAGCGCACGATCGTCTTCGTCGGACGGTTCGATCCGCGCAACGGCGTCAGACACATGATCGGATCATTCACCGCTCTGCGCAGGGCCCGCGACGAAGTCCAGCTGGTCATCGTCGGCGACGGCCCTCTCCGCCCGCTCGTCGAGCGGCTGGTGCCGTGCGAGCTCCGCGACGACGTCGTCTTCGCCGGACGCGTCAACCGGCTGCGGCCACGCTACCTCGCGAGCGCCGAGATCCTTTGCACGCCGTGCAGCCTCGCCTCGTTCGGGATGGTGCTGCTCGAGGGCATGAGCGCCGGCCTCCCCGTCGTCGCGAGCCGCCTCCCCGGGTTCGAGCTCGTGATGCGCGACGGCATCGACGGCGTGATGGTCGATCGAGCCGACGACGAGGCGGGATTCGCAGCCGCGCTCGACCGGCTGCTCGAGAACCCGGCGCTCGGGCGCCGCATGGGTGCCGCCGGACGGCAACGCGCCCTCTCGACGTTCTCCTGGCCGGTCGTCGCCGACCAGCTCGAGGCGCTCTACGACGAGCTGCTCGGGCGCGGGCGACTGCCGCTGCCCTTGCTGCGAGCCGCCTGATGGGCAAGCACGGCACCTGGGCGGCCGCGGGCGCCGTCGCAACGGGGCTCGTGGGAGCCGCCGTCGCCGTCGACCGGCGCCTCGGAACCCGCCCGCTCGCGACGGCGACGGCAGTGGTCGCGGCCGGCGCCTATCTCGCCGGCACGTTCTCCCCCAGGACCCGGATCTTCGGCACGGCAGCGCGAGCCGAGACGAGCGCCGGCGTGTTCGCGCTCACGTTCGACGACGGGCCCGATCCCAGGTACACACGCGCGATCAGCAGCATCCTCGTCGAGCGCGGACACCGCGCAACGTTCTTCGTCCTCGCCCGTTCGGTGCGAGCGCACCCGAAGCTGGCTGCAGCCGTGGTCGACGATGGCCACGAGATCGCCTGCCACGGCGACGACCACCGGCTGCTCGCGTTCGCCTCGCCCGGCGAGATCCGACGCCAGATCACTGCCGCGGAGAACGCCGTCCGCATGGCGACGGGCCTCCTCCCCGAGCCCTGGTTCCGGCCGCCGCACGGCGTGCGCAGTCCATGGCTGACACGGGTCGTGGAGCGGCACGGGTACCGCGTGTGCGCCTGGGACGGGGCAGTCTTCGACACCGCGGAGCCAGGCCCAGACGTGATCGCCGCGCGGGTCGGGCGCCTGCTCCGCCCCGGAGCGATCATTCTCCTCCACGACGGGGACGGCTCCGGCCATGGAGGGTCGCGCCAACAGACGCTGGACGCACTGCCCGCAATCCTCGATACGGCCGAGCGCCGAGGACTGCGCTCCGTCGGGCTCAGCGCCCTCGTGGCGTGTGACAAGGAATCGCCAACATCTAACAGAGTCTGTCAACACGCCCGGATCACGGCCCACCGAGCGGCGCACATCAGCTGAAGGGGGCCACGGTCGGGTAGGCGGGAGGCGCCAGCATCGCGCGGGCTGAGCCGACTGACGCCAGATTCCTCCCGCCCCCCATCGAACCGTGCGTGAGGTTCTCCCTCACACGGCTCACCGACGTCCTTCACCGCCGGCATTCGGCTTTGCCCGCCACGGCCGGTTCGGCTGCGGGGCGACGACGCGCGCCTTCTTCTTCGAGCCGAAGTAACGCGCGTCTCCGGCTCAGGCCCTGGAGGAGCGCCCCGAAACCCTCCGGGCATCGCCGCCCCCGCATCGCAGCGAGGGCACAGGAGGCGAGATCCTTGCCGGACGAGGCTGACCTTCGCCTCCGCCGGTGTAACGACGACGAGGGAG
>JBCKBY010000170.1:0-2329 GCA_038910715.1 Gaiellaceae bacterium | reverse complement strand
GGAGGTCGCAGAGGGGATGGGATCGAGCGTGGAGTTGTTCGAGCAGATCCGGCGTGATCGCGATAGGGAGGGGCTGTCGATCCGGGCGCTTGCGGAGCGCCATGGGGTCCATCGCAGAGCGGTGCGTCAGGCGCTCGCCTCGCCGCTGCCGCCGGAGCGCAAGCGGCCGCAGGGCAGGCCGGCGCCGAAGTTGGGCTCCTACCGGGCGCTGATCGACTCCTGGCTTGCCGCTGACCGGGAGGCGCCGCGCAAGCAGCGCCATACCGCGAAACGGGTCTGGGAGCGGCTGCGCGACGAGCAGGGCGCCGAGGTGGCCGAGCGGACTGTGCGCGACTACGTCCACCGCCGCCGGCGCGAGCTCGGCGAGTCCGGCAGGTCGTTCGTGCCGCAGCTGCACCTGCCGGGCTGCGAGGCCGAGGTCGATTGGGGTGAGGCGCAGGTTGTGCTCGCCGGCGAGCAGACGAAGGTCTACCTGTTCCTGATGCGCGCCTGCTACTCGGGTGCGACCTTTGTGCTCGCGTTCGAGCGTCAGAGCCAGCAGGCGTTCCTGGAGGCGCACGTGGAGGCGTTCCGTTTCTTCGGCGGCGTCTTCCAGACGATCCGTTACGACAACCTGGGCGCGGCCGTGAAGCAGGTGCTGCGTGGCCGCCGCCGGGTCGAGTCGGACCGTTTCGTCTGTTTGCGTTCGCACTATCTGTACGAGTCGGCCTTCACGCTTGTCGGGATCGAGGGCGCGCACGAGAAAGGCGGCGTCGAGGGCGAGGTCGGCCGTTTCCGCCGCTCGCACCTCGTGCCGGTGCCGCAAGTGTCATCGCTCGCCGAGCTCAACGCCCTGCTCGCTGTCGGCTGCTTCGACGATCTCGGCCGCCGGATCAGCGGCCGCTCCGAGACGGTCGGGGAGGCGCTCCGGCGTGAGGGCGGCGCGCTCAGGGAGCTGCCGCTGGAGGAGTTCGAGACGGCGGAGCAGGCCTCGCCGCGGGTCGACGCAAAGGCGCTCGTGACGGTCCGCCAAAACCGCTACTCGGTCCCCGTCGCGCTCGTCGGCCTGCGTGTGCAGGCGAGGGTCGGCGCCCGCGAGCTCGTGATCAGCCACAACGGCAGGCAGGTCGCCCGCCACCCACGACTGCAGGGGCGCTTCGGCGTGGCGGCGCGGCTCGACCACTACCTCGAGCTTCTACACCGCAAACCGGGCGCGCTGAAGGGCTCGCTGCCGCTGCACCAGGAGCGGCAGCGCGGCGCCTGGCCCTCGGCCTTCGACGATCTCTGGGCCGGGATCGAGGCCCGCTACGGCCGCTCTGAGGCCGCCGGGCAGATGGTCGAGGTGCTGTTGCTCTGCCGCGAGCAGGGCGCCGCGCGGGTCGAGCTCGCAGTCCGCGGCGCACTCACCGCCGGCGCCCTCGACGGGCGCGCCGTCGCCCTGCTCGCCCGCCGCGCCGAACGACCGACGGCCGCGCCGCTCCAGCTCGCCGGCGCTCTGGCGGCGATCGGCGCCAGCGAGCCCGACCTCTCCCGCTACGACACACTCCTGGGCGCAGACCGGTGAGCGCGCCCGCGAAAACGCAGGCGCTCGAGGCCTTGGTCGAGGCGCACGCACGCGAGCTGCACCTGCCGACCGTACGCAGCCGCTTCCGCGCCCTCGCGACCGAGGCGCTGCGCACCCAGCAAACACCGCTCGCTTACCTGGCGGCGCTACTCGAGGCCGAAGTGGACGAGCGGACCGAGCGGCGAGAGCGCCGACGCCTCCTCGACGCCCACTTCCCACTGCTCAAACGGCTCGAGGACTTCCGCTTCGCCGACAACCCACAGGTGCCGCAAGCCACTGTCGCCACGCTCGCCGAAGGCTCCTGGATCGACAACAGGGAATCGATCATCCTGATCGGAGAGAGCGGCAGCGGCAAAACGCACCTCGCGACCGCGCTCGCGGTCTGCGCCTGCCAGCAAGGCCGGCGTGTCCGCTTCACAACCCTCGCCGGCCTCGCCAACGAGCTGCAAGAGGCCGAGGGTCGCCGAGAGCTCGCCCGCGTCGTCTCCCGCTACGCCCGGATCGAGCTGCTCGTCTTGGACGAGCTCGGCTACCTCGCCCTCCCCGAAGGAGCAGCCGAACTCGTCTTCCAAGTCATCTCGGAACGCAACGAACGCGCCTCCCTGATCGTCACCACCAACCTCCCCTTCGGCGAATGGACAAAAGTCTTCGCCGACCCCCGGCTCGCGAAAGCCGTCGTCGACCGCCTCACCCACCGCGCCCACATCATCGAAACCGGCAGCGAGTCATGGCGCTTCAAACACGGGCTCGCCCGCAAACGCCGCGGAGGACAGACGAGTTGACTGC
>JBCKBY010000169.1:0-2337 GCA_038910715.1 Gaiellaceae bacterium | reverse complement strand
CTCCAAGATCCTGGGCAGCCTGAACAAGGGCGGCGGTGGCCGGAGCGTCGCCGTCGCCCTCGTTTCGACGGCCGTTCTCTTCGCCGTTGTTGCCTTCGTCGTCGTCAACTCAGCCGGCTGGGACGAGGTCAAGCAGTCGTTCTTCAACCGGCAGGAGTTCGAAGAGGCCTTCCCGGACATCCTGTCGGCGTTCTGGATCAACGTGAAGATCTTCCTCATCGCCGAGGTTCTCATCCTCGTCTGGGCACTGGCGATCGCGGTGCTGCGGAGCCTGCCGGGGCCCGTCTTCTTTCCGCTCCGCGCACTCGCGGTGGTCTACGTCGACCTGTTCCGCGGAGTGCCGACGATCCTCGTCATCTACATCCTCGGCTTCGGCGTGCCGGCGCTCCAGCTCCCCGGCGTTCCGATCGACCCTCTCTTCTGGGGAGCCGTATCGCTCGTCCTCGTCTACTCGGCGTACGTCTCGGAGGTGTACAGAGCCGGGATCGAGTCCGTGCATCCGAGCCAGGCCGCAGCCGCGCGATCGCTGGGACTCACGCACGGCCAGACGCTCCGATTCGTCGTCATCCCTCAAGCCGTGCGCCGCGTGGTCCCACCGCTTCTGAACGACTTCATCGGCCTGCAGAAGGACACGGCGCTCGTCGGTCTGCTCGGGGTCGTCGAGGCATTCCGCCAATCGCAGATCGAGGTCGCCGCGTCGTTCAACTACACGCCGTACATCGCTACCGCAATCCTCTTCATCGCTCTCACGATCCCGATGGCCCGCTTCACCGACTGGCTCATCGCAAGAGACAAGCGCCGACAGCAGGCGGGGCTCGCATGAGCACCAGTGCCCACGGCCCCGCCCTCGTCATCGAAGGGCTCCACAAGTCTTTCGGAAAGCTCGAGGTGCTGCGGGGAATCGACCTCGAGCTCGCCGAACACGAGGTCGTGTGCCTGATCGGCGCCTCCGGCTCGGGGAAGTCAACGCTGCTTCGGTGCGTCAACCTGCTCGAGCCGATCGAAGCCGGGAGGATCTCGTTACGCGGCGAGGAGATCACGGCCCGCGGTGTCGACGTCAACGTGGTGAGACGCGGGATCGGGATCGTTTTCCAGTCCTTCAATCTCTTCCCGCACATGTCCGTGATCGACAACGTCACGCTCGGCCCGCGGAAGGCGCTCGGACTGGCCGGGCAGGAGGCCGAGGCGCGTGCGGACGAGTTGCTTGGCCGATTCGGGCTCGCGGACAAGCGCGACGAGTACCCGGACCGGCTTTCGGGCGGGCAGCAGCAGCGCGTCGCGATCGTACGCGCACTCGCAATGCAGCCAGGGCTACTGCTGCTCGACGAGGTCACGAGCGCCCTCGATCCAGAGCTCGTCGCCGAAGTGCTCGAGGTCATCCGTGAGCTCGCCACCGAAGGCATGACCATGCTGATCGCGACGCACGAGATGAGCTTCGCGCGGGACGTTGCTCACCGGGTCTGCTTCCTCGACGACGGACTGATTCTCGAGGAAGGCCCGCCCGAGCAGATCTTCGGCGCCCCCCGGGAGCCGCGAACGCAACAGTTTCTGCAGCGAATCGTCCAGGCCGGTCGACTCTAGGCGTATCGTTAGAGCGTGATCGAGGAGTCGAGAAGCATCGACGTCACACTGGAGCCGCTCGACGAGTTCGTCGTCATCCAGCCGGTCTCGGACGAGACCGAGACGCGCTCAGGCCTGATCCTCCCCGCATCAGCCGCCGCTGCCATCGCGTGCCGTACCGGCATCGTCACCGCAATCGGGAGCGACGTGACGGGCGTCGAGGCGGGCGACAAGGTGCTCTATGCCCGCGATGCCGGCTACGAGATCCGGCTCGGAGGCCTCGAGGTCCGTGTGCTGAAGCGGGAAGACATCATCGCCCGAATCCACGATTAGCCTCCCCGTGATGCTCGCGTATACGTCCGGAATGCTCCTCGCCACAGCAGCGCTTGTAACGTGGATCTTCGTCTGGCTGTTGGTCGCGGTAAGAGTCCTCCGCCGCCACGATCTGGGGGACGGAGGAAAGGTACTCTGGCTCGTCGCCATCCTCGTCATTCCCGTGCTCGGGCTTTTCGTCTACTTCATCTGGGACGCGGCGCGACCACGCTCGGCTTGACCGCCCGAAGAGATTGAGGCGGAGGGGCAGGGATTTGAACCCTGGAGGCGCTTGCACGCCTAACGGTTTTCGAGACCGCCCCGTTCGACCGCTCCGGCACCCCTCCGTGGGCTGCACAGGGTAGCCGCGTGCTTCGGCGGCCGCGCTTCAGAGGCTCGCTGGGCAGTCCGATATCCTGAGCGTCCGTCCGGAGAAGTGGCCGAGTGGCTGAAGGCGGCGCCCTG
>JBCKBY010000168.1:0-2337 GCA_038910715.1 Gaiellaceae bacterium | reverse complement strand
TCCGAGCTTCGCGTTACGGTGAAACAACATCCGCGCCCTCCTTCGAGCGTAGGTCCGGGAAGACCCACAGCCTCGAAGGAGGGCCGGATGTCACCTCAGCCGTTCACAACCTGTGTAGGCGGGACAGCTAGCGCCGAGCGAACCGTGCGTAACCCCGATGCCGCTCGCCTGCACCTGCGTCGGCTGCGTCTCGACTGCGACCGCTAGTGCGGCCTCTCAAAACGTTTGACCGGAAACTGCCGCTCGGCAGCGGATGCGGACGCAACCGTCCAGGAGGTGTGTATGCGTCCCCCTTCGGTGTTCGTCGGGTCGCTCGCTCCGGTCGAGGGGCAGCGTCTGAAGCGCTTGTCGCGGCGTGCCAGACACGCCTCGACGCGGCAGCGGGCGATGATCTTGCTCGCCTCGCAGACGCTGATGAGCCCGCCCGAGATCGCGCGCATGCTGCTGAGCGACGAGTCGCACGTGCGCAAGGTGATCCACGACTTCAACGCGCGCGGGTTCGAGTCGCTGCGCCCTCGTTTCGGGGGCGGGCGACCCCGCCGGATCTCGAGTGAGGACGAGCAACGCATCGTCGCGCTCGCCGGCGCCCGTCCCGACTCGCTCGGGGTGCCGTTCACGCGTTGGAGCCTGGCCAAGCTCGCCCACTATCTGCGCGAGCGGGGGATGGTGATCTCGCCCGCCCAGCTCGGGCGCGTGCTGAAACGCGCAGGGGTTTCCTTCCAACGCACGCGCAGCTGGAAGACAAGCCCGGACCCCGAGTATGAGGCGAAGGCAGCCCGCATCCTCGAGCTCTACCGTGCTTCGCCCGCAAACGGCGTCGTGATCAGCTTCGACGAGAAGGGGCCGGAGAGCCTCTGCCCCCAGCACGGCCGCGGCTGGGCGCGCCGCGGTCGGCCCGAGCGGCTGCGCGCGACCTACAACCGCCGCCACGGCGTGCGCTACCTGGTCGGGGCGCTCGACGTGCACGCCGACTACCTGCGCGCCCGGCTCAGGCCCCGCCGCGACGGCGCCTCCACGCTCGTCTTCATGCAGCAGATCCGGCTCGCCTACCCGCGCCGGCTGCGCCTGTACTGGATCCAGGACAACCTCTCCTGCCACTGGACGCCCGCGATCCGGCGCTGGGCGGCCGCCAACAACGTCGAGCTCGTCCCCACCCCCACTTACGCCAGCTTCCTGAACCGGATCGAGAGCCACTTCGGCGCGATCGACGAGTTCGTGTGCAAGAACGCCGACTACCTCGACTGGGACGCCTTCGGCTTCGCCATGGCCGAGCACATCCGCCACCGCAACAGTCCCGTGGTGCGAGCCGAGCGCAAGGCGCAGGCCGAGCGACGATGCCGGCGGCGAGCCGAGCGCGAAAAGACCCTCAACACCATCAGCCTGGCCGCCTGAGCGATGACCGAGTTTCGGGTGCAACGTTATGAGAGGCCGCACTAGATGGGACTGAGGGTGGAGCGCGCCTTCGATCGACACGCCGTCTCTCCCGAAGACGATCGGGACGATGAGCGTCACCGCCGCCGCGGGTAGCACGACTTGCGGGCGGAATCACCCGACCTCTGAGCGGCTGGTGGTAGTACTCGCGCTCGGCTGCGCGGACTGCCCGAGTCACAAGCTGGTTCGGTCCGAAAATCGCCGTCATCGCTCTCAAGGTTACGGATACGCGCAGGCGTCAGGACAGCCCGCTCTCCCCCGTGCTGCGCCCTGGGTCGTCATCCCAGTCGGATCGGTTCGAACAGAGCCTCACAGCACCCTCGGCAGGGCGCGTGAGCTGCTTGCGCTCGCGCGCCGGCTCGAGGAGATCATCGCCCAGCACACCGGCCAGCCGCTCGCGAAGGTCGCGAGCGATCTCGAGCGCGACTCTTACATGAGCTCCGAGGAGGCCTTGGCCTACGGCATCATCGACCGAGTGATCTCGCGCCGCTGAAGCCGACGCGCAATGCGCGCAGCTTAAAGGCGAGCGAAGTTCGTACTGCGGGGCCAGCCTTTTGCCTGAGCTCCTCCCTTACTGGGGGCGCCGCGTCGGACTCGCACCGCTTCCGAGCGTCTTCCTGACCTTGTGCAGGGCCCTCGACGAGGCGGTCGATCTCCTCGGGGATCGTGTACAGGTAGAAGCTCGCCCGGTTCGTCGCAGCGACGCCGAGCCCGGCTGACAGCGCGCGCGGGTTGCGAGTTTCGTTGCTAATACAAGGCCTTCGAGTCCACTCCCTGACGGTGCCCGTCACTCACGTCACGCCGTCACGCGCGCAGCGCGAACCCGCTCCGATAGACCCGATCGCGACCTGTCGCGCACCGTCAAGCGCCACCGTCACTGAGGCCCACCGACCCGTGGAGTAGGGC
>JBCKBY010000167.1:0-2349 GCA_038910715.1 Gaiellaceae bacterium | reverse complement strand
CGCTCGCTCCAAGGTCGGAAGCTCCTCGGCGGCCCGCCGAGGAGCAGGTAGTTGATCGTGGCGTGTATTAGTCGGTAGTGTCGACATTGGTATTTCGAGTGATTTGTGTGGATTGGAGTTTTTGGAAATGCAACGGATAATCGAACGCTTTTGATGATAGCCGAAAAGTCTGGTCCCTTAGCTTTCGCTTTTCGACAAGAATTCGCCTCCTGCGAACAGGAATTGCGCGGTTAACGAACGCTCCGTTCGATCGCCTCGAGAGCAGCCCCCGGCCGCAGAAGGTCGCGCCCGAGGCTGCGTGCGAGCTCGTCCATCGAGTTCTCGATCGCCTGCTCGGGGACGAGGAACCCGGTCATGTACACGAAGCCGGGGAGTCCCGGGTAGAGGGGCGCGGGCGGCCCGTACCGGTATTCGGGCTTCGGGACCTCGAATTCGCCCGCGAGCAGGAGGTCTAGGAGTAGGCAGGCGTACGCGCCGGCGAGACTCGCTCCGACGGCCGTGGGGTCGATCTTGCGCCCCTCGACGACGTAGGTGAGCTCTCCCCGGTGGAGCATCCCGCGGATCTGACTTTCGGTCTTCTGGAGCAGCCAGCCCGCCTCGACGACGGACAGGCCGATCTTCTTGGAGATGTTCATGTCACCCTGTACGTGCGCGGTGTGGATCGAAAGTGAGTAATCGCCGCTCCGCCGTTCGCGCAGACAACTTGCCTCGCACCCGTTCGACGGAGGCCTCGCTCGTTCGAAGCGACTCAAGGCGCGCCGGGCGCTACTCGCTAGTAACCTCCCCTCGTCAGGGGTGAGGTGACAGTGCGAGCTGTTGTCTATTCACAGACGGGCGGTCCGGAGGTGCTTCACCTCGTCGAGCGACCTGTGCCGACTCCGGGACCCGGCAACGTCCGCGTCAGGGTGCATGTCTCGGGCGTCAATCCGACCGATTGGAAGGCGAGACGTGGCGGCCGTGAGTCCGCACCTCTTCCATTCCCTGAGGTCGTGCCCAATCAGGACGGCGCAGGGACGATCGACGCCGTCGGGGAGGGTGTCGCCGCGGACCGAGTCGGAGAGCGGGTCTGGCTTTGGGAGGCGGCCTGGCAGCGCGCCGACGGCACAGCGCAGGAGTTCGTCGTGCTTCCCGCGCGCCAGGTCGTGAAGTTGCCGGAGGACGTCTCCTTCGACGTCGGTGCGAGCCTCGGGATCCCCGCCCTGACAGCGCACCGCTGTCTCACGGTCTCGGAGCTCGGCCCGTCGCAACTTGCACCTGGGGCTCTTGATGGGCAGACGGTGTTGGTAGCAGGAGGCGCGGGGGCTGTCGGGCATGCGGCGATCCAGCTCGCACGCTGGGCGGGAGCGCGGGTACTCAGCACGGTCAGCGGCGACGAGAAAGCGAGACTCGCCCAGGCTGCCGGAGCCGAGCACGTCGTCAACTATCGAGAGCGAGATGCGGCCGAAGAGATCCGCGCATTCGCCCCGGGTGGCGCCGATCTCATCGTCGAGGTTGCGCCGGCTGCGAACGCTGCTCTCGACGGGGCCGTGCTCTCGTCGAACGGTACGGTCGCCGCTTACGCGAGTGAGCGCGACCAGAGCCTGGAGCTCGATGTCCGCGCGCTGATGTCACGGAACGTTCGCTACCAGTTCGTGCTCGTCTACACCGTTTCGGGCGCAGCGAAGGAGCAGGCCGTCGCCGATGTGGCGGCTGCAGTCGCGGAAGGAGCGCTTCCGGTCGGAGAAGACGACGGGCTCCCGCTGCATCGCTTCCCGCTCGAGCAAACGGCGAACGCTCACGTCGCGGTCGAACGCGGCGCCGTGGGCAAGGTCCTCATCGACGTCAGCTAACGACTCCGAGGTTCACCGCTCAGCATCTGGTGAAGCGAGTCGGAGCCGAAGAGCGAGGCGTTAGTTTCCAGCGATTCTTGTCGCTGCGTCGTAGATGGGGACGACGCTCGGATGCTCGAGTGAAGCTGCGAGCTCCGCCTCCTTCAGGAAGCGCTCGCGGAATTCCCGATCTTCGGCGAGCTCGGAGGCGAGGAGCTTGAGCGCAACCGTGCTATGGAGGCGCAGGTGCTGAGCCTCGAAGACGACCCCCATCCCCCCACGGGCGACGTACGAGTCGAGGCGATAGCCGGCGAACTCCGTTCCGAGTTCGGGGAGCCTCGTCACAGAGTGCGAGTCTGGCAGGGGGACTGGCTGGAGCGGATCTGCGCCCATGAGGCAGGTATCGGCGTGGCGTGGCTATCTTGCAAGCGACGCTTCACGGCACGCTGTCAAACCGTGCGACGCCGGAGCAGAGCCCAGGCAACAGCAAGGAACATCGCGCTGAACAGAGCGAGAATCGCCGCGGCCGCCGGAGCCGGGA
>JBCKBY010000166.1:0-2350 GCA_038910715.1 Gaiellaceae bacterium | reverse complement strand
ACTGCGTCACCCGCTGGAGCCGCTTCGACGTCACGTTCGAGGGAGTCCACTGGAGCGCGCTCGAGGAGCTCGTGAAGCCCTCGGCGTCCGCTCGCTTCGTCGTCGCCCACGCGGAGGAGGGCTACACCGCGAACGTCCCGATCGCGTTCCTGCGCGACCCGCTCTCGCTCCTGGCGACCCACGCCGACGGAGTACCACTGACACCCGAGCACGGGGGCCCGCTGCGGCTCGTGATCCCTGGCAAGTACTTCTGGAAGAGCGCCAAGTGGCTGCGCGGCATCGAGCTCACGCCCGACGATCGCCCGGGGTTCTGGGAGCGCTACGGGTACCACAACGACGCCGATCCCTTCGCGGAGGAGCGGTACGGCTTCTAGCACCGGCCCATACGGACAGGTGAGGAGGAGGAACGTGAAAAGCTGGGCAAGGCAACGCTGCACGAGATAGAGACGATCGCAGGGCCCGGGTCACTCCAGTGGGCTCCTGTGCGACGCCACTTCGACATCGAGGCGTTCGGAATCAACGCATACGTTGCCGCCAACGCCGGGCAGGACATCGTCGAGGTCCACACCGAGGAGGTGCGACAGCACGAGGAGGTCTACCTCGTCGTGAGCGGCCGAGCAACGTTCACCCTCGCCGACGACGTCACCGACGCACCTGCAGGAACAATCGTGTTCATCCGCGATCCGGCGGTCGAACGCTCCGCAGTGGCGATGGAGCCGGGAACGACGGTGGTTGCGGTCGGAGCCAGACCCGGCGTGCCGTACACGCCCGGACCGTGGGAGCCGATCTACGTCGCCAAGGCCCTCGGCGACGGGGGTGACAACTTGGGTGCTATCGCGGAACTGAAGCATGGGCTGGAGATCCACCCCGATCACCCCGCGATTCTCTATCGCCTTGCAGGCTGGGTGGCGCTCGCCGGCCAAAGTGACGCCGCGCTCGATCATCTCGAGCGAGCCGTCGCTCAGCGCAACTCGCTGCGCGAGCATGCGGCGCGCGACGAAGAATTCGACTCGATTCGCAACGACCCCCGCTTTCCGGCCGCTCCGTAGAACGGGGCATACGGATTCCCCCCGAAAGGGGGACGAGACAAATGGTGGTTCCGACGAAAACCTGACTACCCAATCCTCCCCAGTTCTTCCCCCTTGAGCGGCCGTACCCAGCGGCCGCTCTTTATTGGTGGGGGGAAACGATGTTTCCCCCCACCAGCCCCCCTTCCTCTTCGCAGCTCACACGCCAGCCGCGCTTGGCCTCCCGGGCGAATGAATCGCCCTCCGGCCGCAGATGTCAGCCACTCACGGGCCTGAGTGCTTCTATCGCTCTTCTGGCCCGAAAGATTGACTTCGCCGGGGACTCGGTCACACTTCGTCAGTTCCACGACAAGGAGGCTCGTGTGGGAAAGGTGCTCGTTCTCGTAGGTGTGATCGCTGCATCGGTTGCCCTCGTCGGCACCGCGCTGGCCAACCATTCGTGGGGGAGCTACCACTGGTCGCGCACAGCGAACCCGCTGACCCTCAGCGTCGGCAACAATCTCAGCTCGACGTGGGACCCGTACCTGACTGGGGCGATCTCGGACTGGAACAACTCCGCATTCGTCAATTTGTCGGATGTCGATAACACCAAGGACCCCGTCAGCTGCAGTCCGACGTCCGGGCGGATCGAAGCGTGCAACGCGGCATATGGCAACACCAACTGGCTCGGCATCGCACAGATCTGGGTTTCCGGAGGCCACATCACACAGGCGACCACAAAGGTGAACGACACGTACTTCAACACAACCACCTATAACACGCCCGCCTGGCGACGGCTCGTGATGTGCCAGGAGATCGCGCACGACTTCGGGCTCGCCCATCAGGACGAGACCCACAACAACGCCAACCTCGGATCGTGCATGGACTACACGAACGACCCAGACGGCGGGCTTGGGGGAGCAAGTTCGACCGATGAGTCGAACGAACACCCGAACGCCCACGACTACGCGCAGCTCAAGACGATCTACGAGCAGCTCGACGACGTGTCGGGCAGTGGGGGGACCGGCTGTCCCGGCAAGAGCAAAAAGTGCCGGAGTGGTCTCGACAAGGCTCCCCCGTTCTCGCAGGCAAGCCGGGCGAACGGGAGCGTCTACTTCGACGACCTAGGCAACGGCAAGCATCGCGTCACGCATGTGTTCTGGACGCCGTTCGGCGAGTAGTCCCGAACGAACCGCCGCCATTACGAAGGGCCGGCCAACGCCGGCCCTTCATCGTTCATTTGTGCACTCCCGTCGAGGGCCGGAGGGCGATTCATTCGCCCGCAGGCCAAGAGCGGTCAAACAGTGCAGAGCCCGAGGAAGGGGGGTACGCGGGGGGGAACA
>JBCKBY010000165.1:0-2359 GCA_038910715.1 Gaiellaceae bacterium | reverse complement strand
TCGTGCCTTTTCCGATCATGCGCAGCGCGGTCAAGGTCGTGGCGTTGGCGGCTCTCGGCGAGAGCGTGCCGAGGTCACGCGGCGTCACCGACCACGCGCCGGACACGGGGACGGCGTTTCCGTTGGCGTCGGCGCCGGTGACCCCGAACCGCTGCGACGCGCGAGCAGGGACCGTCGCGGACGCAGGCGTGACCCGGAGAGCGACGACCGGCCCGGGCGTCACGGTCACGGGCTGCGTGCCATTCGTGACCCCGAAGGCGGACGCCGTCAGCACGTGGCTGCCCGCACGGGTGTCTCGGTAGTAGAAGACCGGACTTGTGCCGGTGCCCGCGGCGATCGTCACCGACAGGGTGCTAGACCACGGACCGGCCGGGCTCGTCGAGAACCCGCCTTGCGGCGACGTCGAGCTCAGCGTCACAGCGAGAGGCGTCGGAGTTGTCGTCGGAAGCCCGGAGCTGGTACCGAGATTCACGGTCATCCCCGCCGACGGAGCGCCAGCGGGAATGGTCTGCGCGGGTGTACCGAAGGCGAGCACCGGCTGCGTCCAGGTCCTGAACGACTTCCACGCCTCGGCCACGCCGGCTCCCTCGAGGTCACCCACGCAGTACAGGTTCTGGCCAGGCGGCCCGCAGGCCGCGCTTCCGGGATCGGCCGGATCGGGCGTCCGGCCGGAATCGCGCACCGCGGCTGCGAGCCGGTCGAGGACGAGACCCGTCCGCGCGGCGAAGTCGGCTGCCGGAATGCCCGTTGCGTTCCTCGGCGCCCAGGCGAACCCCCAGTGATCCTGAGCCTGCCCGGTGGTGGCGCTGAAGTAGCGGAGAGCGTGAACCTGCGCGGAGACGTATGCCACCATCAGCTCGGCGGACACCATCGTCCAGCCGTAACCCGTGTCCCGCTCCCACGCGGCGTTCGCGAGCGGGCTGTACGCCGTTCGCAGGAACGACCGCGACGTCTCGATCTCCGGCGGGCCGGCACCCGCCAGCACGAGCTTGTGCTGGAGGTAGTCGTTCAGATAGTCGCGGCGCACGGATGTCGGCACCCCCGGAACGGCATAGCTGCGGACGTCGCCGTACACCTCCTGTGTCCAGTCGCTCACGTAGGCGGTCATGTCCGTCCAGAAGGTCGTGTCGGCGAGCCAGTTCTGGAGATTCGTCTGGTAGAGAGAAACGTCGCCCGACCGTTGGCCGAAGCCGATGACGAAGACCGCGCCACGAGTCGGCCGCGCGCCGTCGCCCTCGTAGAGGCCGCGCAGGAACTCACGGACGTTTGCCCGCGCGTTCCCGGTGCCCCGTCGGACCGCAGTGGTCAGCTCGTTGAAGACCCACGTGTCGCCCTTCGTCACGTCGTAGCCGGCCGCAGCCATCCGCTCCCGCGCGGTGACACCCGCGGTGTGCCAACTCGAACCGGTGCTTGCGACCCACCGCGTCCAGGTCGCGAAGTGGATCTCGGCCATGGCGTGGAAGTTCGGCCCGAGAGCGCGGATGCGAGAAGCCGCGTTGGGGCGGGGCAGTGTCTTGTCCGAGACGAGTGGGGGAACCGAGATGTAGTACTCCGCGCACGGCGACGCGGTCGCTGCGAGCTTCGTCGCCAGGCGGAGAAAGTCCGTGGCGGCGTAGAAGACAGCGCGGAGCGGCCGGCAATCGGCCTGCGCTCGCACCGGGAGCGGCCGCGGCGATGCCACGAGCCGCCGCCAGAGCTCGTTCGTCTTGCCCGGCTCGAGCGAGGCTACGGGCGGAGGCTCGGCCGAGCTGCGGGAAGCAGTCGGAGCCGCGCCGACGCCCGCGCTCCCGGCGCTCGCGACCGCTGCTGCGGCGACCGCGACGGCGAGTTTGAGCAAGAGGCGGCCGCGCATGCGCGAGTGATAGCGGCCGTTTGTGAGGGCACCGTTAGCGGCTCGGCCAGCCTTTCGAACGCGACCGGTGAGTTGAGGATAGTTACCGCTTCCGGCGCTTGGACCTCTGCAAGCGTCGGGCGGTGCCGTCCGACAGCGAGGCTTCGGCGAAGCTCGCTAACGGCTTACGCTCTCGTCGGCGTCGCAACACGATCGCGGCCCCACCCGCGAGGGCTATGAGAACGCCCACAATCACGAGGATCCTCGAGTTTCCGGCTGGCGGCGGCTCGTAGTCGAGCGAACCCGCGATACGCAGAGGCCGGCCCTCGAAGGTGCCAGGAATCGTCCAGTCGAAGACGTGATGCGGTTGGTTCTTGGCCGCGGCGATCTTCGGCGGCAAGGTCTGACTCATCCAGTGGATGCGGTGGTCGTGCCAGTCGTACGCTTCGCGCTGGCCCACCTGCTCCCATGCCGCCAGTGGGTGCGCTCGGCGCCCTCGTCGCTCTCGCCGGGGCGAGCGCCCTCGAC
>JBCKBY010000164.1:0-2362 GCA_038910715.1 Gaiellaceae bacterium | reverse complement strand
TACCAATCGTCCAGCTACGAGCGTTGTGAGCAGCCAGAGACGTGTCGACCGCCGTAGCTGAAGCACTCCGGGCACATCTTGAGAGCCCCTTCGCTGCCGGACTTGGGTGGCGCGTGCTCCCAACGCTTCCGTCTGCTCGGCATCCCCGGCACCTGTGGCCCCGGCGCTGGCGGCTCGTAGCCTGACTTCTCTCTCCGCTGTCGTTCGTCCACACACATGAGTTTGCGAGCCGCTGATGCGGCTTGTCAAGTCCCAGCCGCTTGGTGGTCATGCGCCCAGCTCCTCGGTCGTGCTCCCGCTGCCGCGCGGAGGTGGCTCGAGCCCGAACAGACCGAAGATCTCCTTCTCGCCGAGGAGCTTGCCCGGATCGATCGTTACGTGGTCGACGTATTGGTCGAAGAGGTTTTGCTTCTCGCGGAGGATCCGATCGATCCGTTCCTCGATCGTGTTCTCGCAGATGTAGCGGTACACGGTGACGGCGTTCTTCTGCCCAAGTCGATGCGTGCGGTCCTCGGCTTGGCGCTCAACAGCCGGGTTCCACCAGCGGTCAAAGTGGACGACGTACGACGCCTCCTGAAGGTTGAGACCCTGGCCGCCGGCGCGCAATGAGAGAACGAGCGCCTTATGCTCGTCCGACTCCTTGAACCTCGCGATGACCGCATCCTTCTCGCGTGCAGACAGCGCGCCGTGGTACGCGAGCGGGCTTAGCCCATCGAGTCGCTGCACAACCACACCTACGCCGTACTCCTCGTTCACGTACTGCGAGAAGACGAGCGCGCGCTGCCCTTCGGCGGCAACGTCGGCGAGGCGCTCAGCGAGATCGTCGAGCTTGGCCGAGGCGCCAGTCTCCGGGCACACGTTGCAGATCTGCTTCAACCGTTGGATGAGCGCGAGGACGTGGGTGATCGTGATCTCCTGTCCGAGCCGCTTGAGGTGGACGACACCGTCCTGTTCCGCGTGGTCGTACGTCCGCCGTTGTCGAGCATCGAGCTGAAGCCACAGGTCGTACACGGACTTGGCGGGAAGATCCTCGAGAACGTCGCTTTTTCGGCGCCTCAGCTGAAGCTTGCTCTGCCGCTCGAATATCTCGTCCGGGGCGTACACCCCCGGAGCAAGAGGCGTTAGGAAGTCGATGATCGACAGCAGGTCGTTGAGATCGTTCTCGAGGGGTGTCCCGGTTAGCGCCCAGGACACACGGCGGTCGAGGCCCTTGCATGCCCGCGCAACCTTCGTGTTCTGATTCTTGATCTTCTGAGCCTCGTCGAGGACGACGACGTCCCATTCGATGTCGTCAGGTCCGCCGCGCTGCGCCGAACCTACATCCTGCCTGAGCGTCTCGTAGCTCACGACGAACACATGCGAGCGGGTACGCCAGAGCCGCTGGCGGTCGAGCTGAGAACCGCTCACTACGGTCGTACGCAGCTCCGGCGCCCAGTGCTCGAGCTCGCGCCGCCACTGTGACAGAAGACTAGCCGGGGCGACGACGAGCGCCTCACTCACATGACGCCAATGGATCAGGGCACGGAGAGCAGCGATTGCCTGGATTGTCTTGCCGAGCCCCATGTCGTCGGCGAGGAGGAGCGCGTCGCTCTTGATAAGGGCCGCGACTCCTTCGCGCTGGTACGGGTAAAGGGGACCGGGCCATTCGAGCACGCCCGTCGGCTCGAGCAGGAGGTCGAGCGGGGGTTGGAGAACGAGCAGGAGCCTCTCCGCAAGCGAGAGTTGGTGTTCGACAGGAGCCTGGCGCCTGTTGGCCTCACGGGCGGTCCGCGCTCCCTTCAGTCCGTGCTCGGCCACGGGCAGCCGCGCGGCTCTGCGCGCGTCGACGGCGTCGAGCGCGACGGTGCCTCCGGGGCCGAGTCTGATTCCGCACGCCCAACGGGACGGCGACTCAACGTCAACAACCTGCCTGCCCGCGCGTGTAACCGGCGTCTCGAGGAGAGGGAGTTCCGAGAAGGCAACCGGCACACCTCGCTGGACTTGGAGACTGGGTAGGCGCACAGGACGTTCGACAGCTGGGCGCTCGGGGCGGAAATGTCGAGGAGGGTCGAGATCAACGTGTCGCAACCGCCACCGTGAGCGCCTGTGCGGCGTCGTCTTAGGCGGAGTCATCTTCGCTCTCGACGTCGTCGAGCTCGTACGCCTCTCGCAGCCCGGCCAGCACGCGCTCGAACGGTTCGAGGAGCAATCCGCGCGATGCCAAGTGTTCGACCAGCCGATGTGCGGGTGTGGCGTCGCTCGGGCGTCCGCGCACCCAGAAGAGCTGGACGCCTTTGCTCCCTTCGAAGAGCTCACGTTCTTCGATCGAGGCTTCTCCGATGAGCTCGTCATCAGTCGCCACGCGAGCGACAGGACGCTCGAT
>JBCKBY010000163.1:0-2370 GCA_038910715.1 Gaiellaceae bacterium | reverse complement strand
ACCAAGGCAGCGTTCGCCGCGTCGACGAGCGCATGCCGAGTGAAGCACTTGAACCCGTCGTCTGGCCATTCGTTTCCTTTGGCGATGCTCGCCCACCGCGTTCCGTCCTTCAACGGGTCGATCGGCACGATCTCGCTGGTGTCGAGACTCTGGCCACACTTCTCGAAGGCGTGCTCTATCCGTTCGAAGTGCGTGTCGTCCCATGCCATGAGATCGACGGTCACGCGGTCGGGTATCTCGTCCTGCGCGGCCTTCGCCGACAGGACGACGTCCGCGCACAGCTCGGCGGCTGCATCGAGGAACAGGGCGTTGAGAGGGACACGGTCGTTGATGTCCAAGCGGGCGAGCTTGGTGGCGAACGGCGCGTTCAGGTGGCCCCAGAACGGAGCGGGCGCGTTCTTGCCCATTGGTAGGAACGTGTAGATCCGAGGCTCGACGTCGTTGGCGTCGATTCGTGCGGCGACCGAGACGACAGCAGGTGCCGTCCATTCCGGCCAGAGGGGGTCGAGGTGTCCCCCCTCGACGCTCTCGGTGAGCGCCTTGCCGAGCCGGCGTCTGTCGATGGCCCTGCTGGCGACGAGCCATCTGCCTTGTCGCCCAAGGTCGACGTGCTCCAGTCGTCCGCCCGGCAGCTCGCCACACGGGGGCAAGAGAGCGGCCGTTCGAGTCAGCACGGTCGTCTCAGGAGGCTGGCCGCCTCCGCTGGTGGCGATGTCGAGCCGCTCGAGCCGTTCCAGGAAGAGCATCAGCGGCGCTTCGCTCTGTCTCAGCAGTCGTACCTGTTCTTCCGCCACCTCGAGGGCGAGGCCGGTCTCCAGGGGCAGGCGGATCACGGTGACGAAGCCGTCGCGAGCGAACTGCCGGATCAGCTCCCCTTGTTGGGTGAGCGGGACGGGAAGGAAGTACGGGGAGATGTCGCGTGAGACATCGTGCGCGGCGGCTTCGTCGCCTTCGACGAGCCTGAGAACGTCCGCCTGTCGGGCGAAGCCGAAGCAGAAGCCATCGAACCGACCCCGCTGCCCGTCAACGCCCGAGTGGATCTCAGGCCACGCGCTGACCTGCAGGACACTTCGAAAGCCGACGCCCTTGTGGCCGACGCTCTCACCCGGTTTCTTGTCGCTCTGGGCGATCTCGCACAGTGATTCGAAGGGACGCCGCGCGGCCGCTGAACTCTGGCCGAGAAAAGTCCCTGCATATGCAGGAGAAAATCCAATTCGGAAAAACACCGTTTCAAGCCTGTATCCAAGCCGTTCTGGCAGCGCGCTCAAGGGCCTTCCGGCTCGGTTTTCGTCTCCGAGAGGCCGCCGCGTCGGCGTTCGCTTCGCAGATGCGCACATTCTGTCGCATTGGGCGCCATGAGTATGGTGCGTTTATGGTGCGTTTAGCGGCGGGCTAGAATCCCTACTGTGAAGCGTCGGCGCCGACTGCGCAAGCTCGTTCCCCCCGCCGCGCCCGCTCGCAGTCGTCGTTGTCTACCGACGACAATGCGACAAGAGGACTCGGGAATCCCTGCGCGCTAGGGACTTGCGCGCTCAAGTACCTCCGTCAGGCCGCGACGACAAGCCGCGAGTCGCGCATGGTTCCCTGTGTGGTAGGAGGGCCAGCGTTCACGCCGCTGCGTGCCACGCACGTCGTGCACCGGCGCAACCCGAGCCGGGAAAGTCCTGCACCGCTCGATAGTTGAGCCTGCAAGTCCCTAGGCAGCGGGTCGTGCAGCCGTGTCGCGAGATCATCATTGCCGCAGCCGGCGAGCTCAGTCGAGGGCGAGACATGCGCACGGTCTCCTTCGGCTTCTCGAAGGTGCCCCGAGTGCGCCGCTAGCCCTGTACTGGAACCGCAATCCGGCACGCGGCTCGATCTCGCATAACACCGAGGCCGGCGTCAGGGCTCTTGCGCGCCGGCGACACCGGGCCGGGAGATTCGAGCTCGAGCGTGCAGGACACCCCAGGAGGAGTAGGTTGTTCTTCGGCGTCGAGTCAGGATCGGTCGTGATGTAGTCACCGGCGCCGCAGGCCGGACAGTCGTGCACGTAGACCCGAGGCGGCCTCGCGTTCGCTTCCCGCTCCGCTTCGTGCTTCGCTCAGTCTCGCGCCGCGGTTAGGACCGGGGCCGCGGCGTCCGGCGCGTGTGTTCGACTTTCGTCGTGATCTCAGCCGAGCGAGCCGAGGCGATCGAGAGAGAACTCGCGTCCCTTTGCGGCGTTGAGCCTGACGAGCTCCGCGACTACCTACGGGGTTACGTCAAGGCGGGCCGGGCGCGGCGAACCGGCTTCACCTTCGTCCGCGGCACGCACGGACGCACATACATCCTCGATCCCGAGGGCGTGGACGAGCTCCCCTCCGGCTACGCGATTCCCGAGGTTGTCCCGTA
>JBCKBY010000162.1:0-2371 GCA_038910715.1 Gaiellaceae bacterium | reverse complement strand
CACATCTCGAATCGAGATGTTACGCATCCTAATCAGCGGACGGGATTCCCGGCGAGCGAGGGCGAAGCTCGGCGTCTGGAAACGCCTCCTGAAACCAGCGCGCGATGCTCGCCGGGACCGACGGTCCGAAGTAGACGTAGATGGAAACGAGAGGTCGCTCGAGATCCGCGGCGGGCGCATAGGTCGCGACGCCCAAGACGTCGCCCGAAGCGATGTCCGGCTCTCTCCCCCACGCCTGCCGTATCCGCTCTTCGTGGAACGGGCGACCGTCCCCTGGCCCGCTGACTCTCCATACGAGTTCGCCCTCGGCCTCGTTCCAGGACCACTTGAAGCACTCGACGTCGGCGTTTCCGAGTGTCGGAGGCCATTCCTCCAGCGGAAGGTCCCACTCATTCACGCTCAGACAGAGGTGAGCTTCGTCCTGCCGCGCTTGATGCGCTTCTCGACCCGCTCGAAGCGCTCGGAATCCGCAAGCTCGTTCGCGAGCAGGTCCGAAAACTCGGCACCCATCAAGCGGTCGGTCGAGATCTGGAAGAGCTCGGCGACGTCGATCGCGTTCGGCAGCGACGGAGTCGACTTGCCGTTCATCCAGGCGCTCATCGTCGCTTCGGAGACGCCAAGGAGTTGCGCGGTGAAGTGCTGGCTCAGCGCGTGCAAGCCGAGCAAGCGGACGAAGTTGTCCTGGAATGTCGCGGGTGCTCGATCCTCTGTCATCTAAACCTGAAGAAAGTTCAAGAGCACTGTACCGTCGCCGGCAGACGCTCCAGGTCGCAGACCGGATCGGGCCTCGACGTCGCACGTGGCAACGGGTTTCGAGGACGAGTCGTTCCGAGGTCGCGCTCGAGCCCGAGTGAATGTCCCGGCTCGAGCGCGATTTGGATGAGCTAGCCGCGGATCACGTCGGTTCCTACTTCTGCATTCGTCGCTGTGTCTAGCACGACCGCCCTAGTTGCCTTGTGTTGTACGGACAGTGTGTGTACAGTAAGCGCATGCCGAAGACCAAGGAGCGCTGGGACTTCCGCGTCGCGCCGGAAACCGACCAGCTCGTCCGGCAGGCGGCAGCGACCGCTGAACGCACGCTGACCGACTTCGTCGTCGACGCAGCCGTGATCGAAGCCGAGCGGCTGCTCGCCGACCGGACGCACTTCGCGCTCGAGGCCGAGCAGTGGGACCGCTTCGTCGAGCTCCTCGACCGCTCCCCGCAGGACAACCCGGGGCTCGAGAGGCTCTTCTCCAGGCCGAGCGTCTTCCCAGCCGAGTAGCGCGTGACCTACCGGCGCCCCGAGCCGCTCGGGAAGCAGCACGTCCTGGACGAGTTCGAATGCGGCGAGCCTGCGCTCGACGAATGGCTCAAGCGTCATGCGCGCACGGCGCAAGCCTCCGACTCCGCGCGGGTGTTCGTCGCAACTGACGATGGAGAGACGGTCGTCGGCTACTACGCACTCGCCGCAGCGCAGGTCGCCCCGCAAGCGGCGACCGCACGAGCGCTCAAGGGCCAGCCGCGGGCACGGCCCGTGCCGGCGATCCTGCTCGCTCGGCTCGCGGTCGACCAGAGGCACCAGCGTGCAGGCCTCGGCCGATCGCTTCTCCAGGACGCCCTCCTGCGATGCGTAGACGCGGCGGAGGCGATCGGTGCGCGTGTGCTCCTCGTCCATGCGAAACACGACACGGCGAAGGCCTGGTACATGCAGTTCGGCTTCGAGGAGTCACCGACCGATCCACTCAATCTCCTGATGCTGCTGAAGGACGTGCGGGCGTTCCTGGAACGACACGGGATCGGCTAGCGAGCCAAGAGCGCCAAGTGTTGGGCACACGAGTGGCCCGAGTTGCGAGCAATCAGAAGCGTCATCTCAGACGAACGTCGAACTCGCCCGCAGCATCTCCAGCACCCCTTCGGCGCCACGACCCGCACCGAGCAGCGCACGGCGCCGGCGGACATCCGTGAGGCGTGTCTTCTGCGCAGCCGTGAGGACCGCCTTATCGAGTGCGCTCACCGGAAGTCGCTTCCTGCGCGGCCCGCCGACGATCCAGGCCGCGTTGTCCCAGGATGCGCCGCGGCCTTTCGGGAAGCCGTCACGACACCAACGATTGACCGTCTGCTCCGTCGTCCCCCAGATCTCCGCGAGGTCGCTCGCCGTAAGGAAGTCGGCAAGAGGCCCGTCAAACTGCATGTTCGCCTCGTCATCCGGGTTGAGCGCTTCTGCAAGCAGGCGCGCGTGCTCCGCGTCGCTCATCTCCTCAGGAATGGGAACGAACCGCGTGCGAGCATCTGCGTACTCCTGCTCTGCGACCGCGAGTCGAGCGGAGAGCTCCTCGCGCTGAAGAGCAAACTCCTCGATCTGGGCTGCGGTTGCGTGACTCTCGATCAGCG
>JBCKBY010000161.1:0-2375 GCA_038910715.1 Gaiellaceae bacterium | reverse complement strand
TCTCGTCGCATGAGAGGTCGTCGACGTAGTGCATGAGCACGACCTCGCGCTGACGCGGCGGTAGAACGTCGACGGCGGCCCTCACCCGCTCGAGCCACTCGCGGTCCAAGGCGTCGTCGAGAGTGGGCTCCGCGACCGCGCGCCCCTCAAGCGTGCGGCGGCGAAGCCGCATCTTGGCCAGATTCACCGCAATTCCGCAGAGCCAGGCACCGAAGCGCGTGGGGTCACGGAGTTGCGAGAGGCCGAGGTACGCGCGAAGCAGCGCCTCCTGCACCAGGTCCTCCGCGTCCTCGGGGACCATCCGTGCGACGACAGCCTCGGCTCTGGCGCGATGGCGTTCTGCAAGCGCAGCGAACGCCGCCGTGTCCCCGGCGAGCGCGGCGGTCACGAGCTCGTCGTCTTTCACCACACCCAGTGGTTGCTCGACGGGCGCAGAAGGTTACGCCGCATCCATCATCCGACGCGCTCGAGCCGCGGGTTCGGGCGAAAGCGGCGGCCGACCTTCGCCACCAGGTGCTCATCGACCAGCATGACGTCGGCGGTGAAGTCGTTCTCACCGCGGATCAGCGACGAGCCCACACCGTAGGCGTCGACCGGCACGCCGCGGTCCTCGAACGCGCGGATCTTCTCGACCGTGAAGCCGCCCGAGACCACGATCTTCACCTCACGGAAGCCTTCCTCGTCGAGCGCATCTCGGACCTTGCGGACGAGTCGCTCGTTGACGCCGCGCGGGTCGAAGTCACCCAGCTCGCCCCAGAGCGAGCGATCGACGAGGTCGCTGGAGGTGTCGAGTCGCACGCCCCAGAGACGCGATCCGAGCGCACGCGCGACCTCGAGCGACGTTCTCACTGAGTCGTTCTCGTAGTCGACGAGCACGACGATGTTCATGTCTGGCGGAGCCCATTCGGCGAACTTGCGCGCGGCGAGCGCCGTGTCTCCGCCGTAGGCCGCGATGAGTGCGTGCGGCACGGTGCCGATGCCGCGGCCGCCCCACCACGAGGCCTGTGCGTCCGTGGAGACGCCGAGGGCGCCGGCGACGTTCGCCGCGTACCCGTCGCCCGTCTGGACGCGGTGGTGGTCGTGGCGAGCGGGGAAGTAGAGGATCTCCTTCCCGTTTGCCGCCTCGACGACCCGGCGGACGTTGGTCGAGATCAGCGTCCGGCGGGCGAGGACACCGAGGTAGACGGTCTCCAGGTGGGCGAAGAACGTGTAGTCGCCCTCGATCGTGAGCACCGTCTCCCAGGGCTCGATCGCGTCGCCGTCGTAGAGGGCGTGTACCTCGAGCTCGTCCCAGCTGTGGGAGCAAAGCTTCAGGATCGCGATCGCCTCGTCCATGCCGCCGAGGATCGCCTCCTTCTTCTGGAAGACCTGCATCAGCACCCGGGGGTGGCGACCGTCGGCGAGCAGCGCTGACCGCGCGTGGTTGAAGTACGCGTCGGTGTAGTAGCCGTCTCGGATCTTCTCGACAGGGAGGTCGAAGACCTCTGGATCCAACCTTCTACGCGAGCTGTCGCTCATGCTCGAGTGCGTGTCAGTGCCCCCCGCTCGGAAGCCCCTGGAGCGCGGACTGGGCGAACCGGGCGGACGAGTCTGAAAGCCGCTTCGAATCGACGGGAATCGGAGGCACGCTAGACCGAACCTCCTCGCCCTCGTCCCAGAGGGTCAAGACCGCCTGCTTTCCCGCGCTCGATCTGATCTCGGGCGCGGCGTAGTCGTGCCGATTCGGGCTCTCCGGCGCCATCCATTTGCTACACAGGGTACAAACCTGTCCCTTGTTACACGACCAGGCGTTTCGGCGGATGGAGTCGACCTACGAACCTCGAATGCGCGATAGGGTCCCATCGCACGGGACGTAACGTGGCCCACGACGATCCCTCAGGCCATGTCCCGCAGCGCCATCGCCATCTCGGCGATCTCCTCCGGCGAGAAGCGCTTCCGCCAGAAGGCGTAATCGGCCGCGTCCGGCTCTGGGCAGGGGCGGCGGCAGGCACGGCAACGCGCTACCACTCGACCCGGCCGCGCGCGGTAGCTCAACTCGTAGACGACGTCGCACTCTGAGCATCTGACCGGGTAGTGCACCGCGAGCCAATGTTGCCTGCACTACGCGAGGTTCAGCATGATCTCGTCGTCGTTGTAGGCGCCCCGTTCGCGCCACCAGGCCACGGAGTCGAGCGTCTCGTCGGCGGAGAGCCCGAGCTCGCGGCAGGCGGAGACGGCGACGGCGAGGGCGAAGCTGCCGGAGGGGATGTGATCGAGGCGGCTGCTCCTGGATCTTCCCGCGTGACCCGCTGTTCGCCGAGCGCGCCGGCCCGATCCTCGACCTCTACGCCGGCTACTGGCAGGGCGAGCGACTCCACCCCGGCGACTACGTCGTC
>JBCKBY010000160.1:0-2422 GCA_038910715.1 Gaiellaceae bacterium | reverse complement strand
CGTATCGAGAGACTGAGCCGAGGAGTGCGGCTTTGAACCCCGAGCGCCCGTGAGAACCAACAACGACGAGGTCGGCGTCCGCACTCTGCGCTACCAACATCTCCCCGGCATCGCCCTCGACGAGTAGCCGCTCGATCTCGATCTCGATCGCCGGCTCCGCGCTGACTGCGGCCGCAAGTGCGGCGTCGAAGTCTGCGCTGGCAGCCTCTTGCTCTGCCTCGAGATGACCGGGGAAGTCGACCGTGGGCATCGCCATCATCCCCGGGTCTCCGATGGGCGCAGCAAGGACATACGCCCACGCATGAACCGCGACGAGCTGTGCGCCTCGGAGACTCGCTTCCTGTGCAGCCCAGCGCAGCGCCTCGTGGGAAGCGGCTGATCCGTCGACCCCGACGACGATCGTCCCGGCCATCCCTTCAGCGTATCCCGCCGTGGCATGCAAGTGACAAGTTGTCACTTGATGGTAATCCCGCTCGACGCCTCGCCTCCGACCCTCGGCCGGCAGCTCGAGGGCCAGCTCTACCGCGCGGGAACCTTTCCTCCCGCGTTTTAGAAAGTAAGGACGCGCTCCGCCGGTCTATGCGCCCGCCGGCAAGATCGTCCCGCGCACCTCGCCGAGCTCGAGCTCACCCGCGAGCCCGCGAACGACCACCTCGTCGTCGTCCTCGAGGAAGGTTCTCGTGCTGCCGTCGCCGAGCCGAATCGGACGCGAACCGTTCCACGTGAGCTCGATCAGCGACCCTTCGCTCCCGTGCTCCGGCCCCGAGATCGTGCCCGACGCGAAGAGGTCACCCGTCGCGATCGAAGCACCGTTGACTGTCGCGTGCGCGAGTTGCTGCGGCATCGTCCAGTAGAGCCCGCTCGCGTTCGTTCGAGAGACAACCGTGCCTGAGAGCTCGACCTCGAGCTCGAGGTCGAGAGCCCAATCTCCGGCGACGCGTAGATATGGAAGCGGTTCGGGATCCTGCTTCGGTGACGGAACGAACCGATCCTCGAGCAACGCGAGGGGAGTCACCCAGGCGGCGATCGAGGTGGCGAACGACTTCCCGAGGAAGGGTCCGAGCGGCTGGTATTCCCAGGCCTGGATATCGCGCGCGCTCCAGTCGTTCACGAGCATCATGCCGAAGACGTGGTCCCGAAAAGCCGACGCGGGCACAGGCTCCCCGAGACGACTACCGACGCCGACCACGAAGCCCAGCTCTAGCTCGATGTCGAGCCGCTGGCTCGGGCCAAAGCGAGGAGCGGGATCGTCGGGCGCCTTCGCCTGACCGCACGGACGGACGACCGGTGTCCCGCTGACGACGACCGTTCCACCCCGGCCGTGGTAGCCGACCGGAAGATGACGCCAGTTGGGCAAGAGCGGTTCCGCGTCGGGTCGAAACAGGCGCCCGAGGTTGGTCGCATGCTCGAGCGAGGAATAGAAGTCGACGTAGTCGCCGACGTCGAACGGAAGGTAGGTCGTCGCCTGCTCGAGCGGAATGATCTCCGCGCCACCCGTGACGAGCTGATCGATCCGAACCACTGTGCCCTCCCAGGCCGAGCGGCCCAGGGTGAGGAACGGGTTCAGGCTCCGAGCGTTGAACACTGCGCCGAGACCCGCAGTGGCGAGATCGAGGATGCCGTGCCCGACGCGAAACCCGACTCGGGGCTCGTCTCCGTCGACGGAGAACACACCAAAGCCGACGCCGCCGGTCACAGCGGGAGCACTCCGAGGGCTTCGAGCTCCTCGACCGGCTCGAAGAAGCTGCAGCTGCCGATCGAGTTGAAGCCGCCTCGCCTGGCTAGTGCGAGCTCCCCTGAGAACGCCGAGCGGTCGCGCCACGAGAAGGCCCGCGCATCGAGCTCGAACGCACCGGGATCGGTCTCGGCCAGTGCGTTCTCCTCGTCTCCAAAAACGGCAGCGGCGAGCAGGTTCAGGAACCCGTGGTCTCCGTTGGCTCGCACGGCGTGATGAAGCCCCGCGGTGGCCTTGAAGACGAGACCCCTCGCGCGGCAGCCGCTGACGAACGCCGCGAGCTCGTGCGTGCCGGGTGCCGTCGCTCCACCGCAGCGGACCTTCGCCCGAAAGCCTTGTTTGTGCAGCGCATCGAGCCGCTCCTCGAGCTCGTCGTCGAGCGGTACCTCCACGTAGACCTCGGAAGCGAGCGACGAAAGCGTTGCCACCTCGTGCCCCATTCGCACCTCGACAGCTTCGACGCTCGATCCGGCCGGGAGCGGCCCATCGAGCACCACGCTGACGCCGCGGCCGACGTCGGGGATCTCGTCGAGCCGAGTCGCAGGACAGACGAACCGCGCGAGCATGAAGGCATCGCGGCTCGCCCGAGCACGCTCGTCCTCTGCAACCGCGTCCGGCAGCGCCATGGACGCGGGAGGAAAGAGCGGCGCATGGTCGATCAACCGCGAGAGCAGCGCAACCCGAGCA
>JBCKBY010000159.1:0-2425 GCA_038910715.1 Gaiellaceae bacterium | reverse complement strand
GACCTGCCCGCACAGCCGCCTGCTGATCGTCGAGCGAGTGCTGGAGCAGGGCTGGACGCTCACGCGGGCGGCCGAGGCCGCCGGCGTGAGCGTGCGCACAGCTGCGAAGTGGCTCGCTCGCTACCGCGTCGAGGGGGAGGCGGGCCTACATGACCGTTCCTCGGCTCCCGCGTACGTGCCGCTGCGCACACCGGAAGAGCGAGTGCAGCTGATCGCCTTCCTGCGCCGACTGCGCATGACGGCGGCGGAGATCGCCGAGGTGCTGGTCATGCCACTGTCGACTGTATCGGCGGTGCTGACCCGGATCGGGCTGGGCAGGCGCTCTCGGCTCGAGCCGCTGGAGGCGCCCAACCGCTACGAGCGCGCCGAGCCGGGCGAGCTCCTGCACGTCGATGTCAAGAAGCTCGGCAGGATCGCCGCTGCGGGCCACCGGGTCACCGGCTCGCGACGTGGCCAAGCGAAGGGGATCGGCTGGGAGTACGTGCACGTCTGCGTCGACGACGCGACCCGGCTCGCCTATGTCGAGGTGCTGGAAGACGAGAAGGGCACGACCGCGGTCGCCTTCCTGCGGCGCGCCGTTTCGCACTTCGCCGCCTATGGGATCCGCGTACGAGGCGTGATGACCGACGGATGAAAGTCAAGTGGACGGTTGCTGCGGCTGGTGGGATCCTTTCGGCGGGTGCGGGTGACTGACGTAGCGAAGAGCAGACCTTTGGGGCTTCACGGAGTCTGTCGCGCGGCTTTGCCCTTCGAGGGCCTTGAAGATGCGCGCCCCGGTGTCGCGCCCGCACCCGCTTTCGCCGGGCGGGTGACCATCCAATCGGCGACCGTGCGGCGGTAGGCGGTCTCGGCGCGGCGGGCAATCTCGCGCTCGGCCTCGCAGGTCTGAGCGTTTTTGTTGCCGGCGATCCCGCGCACCCCCTTGCGTGGTGGCGCGCCAGCGGCGAGCTCGAGCCGGCGGATCTTCGAGCGCGTCATCGAGGGGCGCGCGTAGGCGTAGTCCTCCTCGCGGGTCAGCAGACACCAAAACAAGCAGGCGAGCTTGCGAGCGGTTGCGGTCGCGGCGACCTGCGGCCCCTTACGCGCGCGGATGCGCTCGAAGAACGCCCGCAGCGGCCCCGGCGTCTGGGCGACCGACCAGGCGGCCTCGCCGAGCATCCCTCGCGCCAGGCTGGATCCCGCTTTGCTGATCCGGCCGTGGCGGGCATCGGCGTTGCCGGACTGCCGCACCCGCGGATCCAGCCCGAGATAGCCGACCAGCTGCCGTGCCGAGGGGAAGCGGCGGATGTCACCCACCGCGGCCATGAACGCCGCGGCGGTGTGCAGGTTGACGCCGGGGACGCTCATCAGCCGCAGGATCTCCGGCGAGCCGAGCGCCTCGGTGGCCAGCGCCGCCTCGAGAGCCCCAATCTCGCCGTCGAGGAAATCGATCTGGCGCAGGCAGCCGTCAAGGGTCAACCGCTCGTCGATCGGCAACTGTAGTTGGGCCAGCCACGCCCGGCCTTTCTTGCCGAAGCAGTCGGTCGCCGGCGGGCGGCCGCAGAGGTTGCGCGCGGGGACCGCGTGCGCCTCATTCTTTGCGCGTGTGCGGGCACGGACGAGCGCCTCGCGCCGCGCGCACAGCCGGCGTAGCGCACGCGTCCGCTCATCGGGCGCCCACACCGTCTCAAGGAATCCCGACGCGGCCAGCCTCGCCAGCGTCCGCGCGTCCAGCCGATCGGTCTTCGCCTTCGCCTTGCTGATCTGCGGCAGCTTGCGCGTGTTGGCGACCACGACCGCTGCAACGTGCGGCTCGATGATCTCCGCGATCAGGCCCGCGCCGCTCGTTGCCTCCAACGCCACCACGTCATCCGCCGCGAGACTCCCCGCGAACAGCTCGAGCTCCTCGAGCAGGCTGTTGATCCGGCCCGCCGAGCGCACCTGGCCGTCCGGCTCGGCAATCGCGATCTCGCAGAAGTCGCGATGCACGTCCATCCCGATGAACCTCACCGATCACTCCCTCTCGTCGACGACAATCACGGGAAGCCGGCGGGCGAAGCGACAACGACGGATACGTGCTCACAGCACACCCGGGCAGGTCGCAGGGGCGGCCACGAACAACGCCGGGCTCACAGCCCATCGGTTACCAGCGGCCTGCCCACCTACGCTTCCCAGGAGCAGCCCCTGTCCCGGGACACCGATCCTGCCCGAGACGCCGGACGACTCCACCGCCGCAGTTTCATCCCCGGACAACGGCTCCGCCTACCGCTCGCTGCTGCACGCACTCGCCTGCAAGGCGCTCGGGCTCAAGCACCTGCGTACGAGGCCCTACCGGCCGCGCACGAACGGCAAGGCGGAGCGCTTCATCCGTACGCTCCTGGGCGGCTGGGCCTACGGCGCCATCTACGGCAGCTCGAGTGAACGAACTGCGGCCTTGCCCGGCTGG
>JBCKBY010000158.1:0-2495 GCA_038910715.1 Gaiellaceae bacterium | reverse complement strand
GCGGGACCATGCAGAGCAGTGGGTATCCAGCTTGCGGCGCTTCGCTCACTCCCGAGCGACCGCGTACACCCGCCACTCGTCGGGAACGCCCTTGAGCCGATGAAGGCCGCGGTCCTCGAGGGTGAGACCGGAGCCGGCGACGAGATCCTTCACCGTCTGTGAGACCAGAACCTCGGAGGGGTGGGCCAGGCCCGCCACGCGGGAGCCGATGCTCACCGCGAGACCCCCGACCTTGTTGTCGATCGTCTCGACCTCGCCCGTATGCAGCCCCGCGCGGACCTGCAGGCCGAGGGGCCGAACGGCCTCCACGATGGCCATGGCGCAGCGCACGGCGCGCGCCGGTCCGTCGAAGGAGGCGAAGAACCCGTCCCCCGCAGTGTCCATCTCCTTCCCGCGATACCGGGCGAGGAGCACCCGTACCGTCGAGTGGTGGCGCTCGACGAGCTCGCGCCAGCGCTGGTCACCCAGCTCGGCGGCCCTTTCCGTGGATTCGACGATGTCGGTGAAGAGAACGGTCGCGAGAACACGGTCGAACGACGCTTCCTCCTCGCGAATCTGCGCCGTGAACTTCCTGACCTCGTCGACGATCGCATCACCTCGTGCATACCAGTGGAAGTGATGACCGCCCTGGCTCGAGTGCTCGACGACGCGGGCTCCCGGAACCTTGCTCGCCGCGAACCGCCCGGTCTCGGGCGGCACCTCGTAGAACGAGTCGGTGTCGACGAGAACGAGCGTCGGCACTTGGATCGACGGGAGGACGGCGCAGATATCGGTCTCCAGGTAGCTGCTGAGCTCTGCGGCCAGGCCTCCGGGAGTCACAGAGGCTCGGGCGTAGCGGCTGAACCACTCGGCCTCGGGCCCGTGGGGCGAGTCCCACCAGTCCAGGGTGCCCCATGTGTCCCGCACGAGTCGGATCTGCTCTTGCCAGCGGGCGAGCGTCGGCATCCAAGGCGTCTCGTCGGTGGGGAGGTACGTCACCTGCGGGTCGACGAGGATCAGCGACCTCGTGCGGTCCGGGTACACGGCCGCGAAGAGTGAGGCGACGATCGCGGATTCGTACGTCGCCAGGATCGAAGCGCGCTCGGAGCCGACGGCGCCCAGGACCGCGAGGATGTCGTCGGTGAGGATGTCGACGTCGGGGACGTACCCCGGGGTGAACCGTTCGGAGCAGCCCCATCCTCGTCGGTCGGTGACGACGAGACGAGCATGGCGCGCGAGTCCGCGCAGGAAGTGGGCGAGGTACGGGCTCTCCCAGTTCATGTCCACCTGTGAGCAGTAGCCCTGCAGGTACAGGAGGTCCGTCGGGCCGTCTCCCACGACCTGGTACGCGAGCGAGACGTCGTCGTTCCAGGCATACCGCGTTCGCGGGCGCTCCACCCGGCTATCGTCGTCGGCGCGCCGTTGCGTCGCAAGTGATCTCGCGCGGATCAGGGCTAGAATCCCCGCGGTCATGGGCGCCCATTCTCGCCAGATCGACCCAACAAATGGGAGCCCAACATCCGCTCAAGCCGCACAGGTACTGGGCTGCTGCCAATTCTTGACGCAGTAATCGAGTGCGGGTTCCTCCCCGAGACCTGCTCGATGGACAAGGGCTACGACACCATCGCCATCCACGAGGGGTGCGAGCGGCGCGGCGTTCACCCGGTCGTGCCCTTCGTCCAGAGAGGCACAAACGCGCAGCCCCCGGCGCTGGGCGCCGAGCACGGCTATCCACTGAGCACGGCTATCGACGGCGCCGATGGTCGCCATCGGTCATCTCGGCTTGAACGATGACGGGCGACAGAGTAGCGTCCCCCGCAACCACGGGAGGTAAGCCAATGGCAAGCGTCTCCACGGCCGAGGTCGAGCGGCGCGAGTCGAGCCAGCTGCGCTGGGGCGCCTGGCTGATGACGATCGCGGGGCTCGCGTTCATCGGCTACGGAATCATCTTCTTCATCCGCAATTTCACCGGCGACTTCCTCGAGCTCGGGATCGGACCCGACCAGGTGGCGAGCGGCAAGAGCGAGATCAAAGCGTTTGACAACGATCTGTACCACTACATCAGCCACCTGCAGATCGCCCTCTCCGGCTTCATCGCCGCGGCAGGGCTTGCGGTCATCTTCCTGTCCTGGTTCGGCGTTCGCAGGGGCTACGGCTGGGCGTGGGTCGGGGCGGTCGCTACGCCCGTGCTCGCGCTCGCGGTGGCGCTTCCAGCCCACTATCCATGGGGGTTCCACACCATCGGGCACCTCGGACTGATCTACCTCGCGACGGTGATCTTCGCCGTCGGGGCCGTGATGGCCGGCAAGGCGCTGAGGCAGAAGGCCTAGCGGGGGCGGCGGCCGGGAAGCGTTGACGGGAGCCGGCTCGGCTTGTCGCAGTAGAGCCGAAAGGCGACACGCCCACCGCTGGTGGCATCGCCGGCGAGAGGCGAGCGGGTCTGAGCGCGCGAGTCTCTCCTGTCGGTTCGATTGCTCGAGTCGTCCCACCCGCAGTCCGAGCCGTCTCGCTCCCGA
>JBCKBY010000157.1:0-2621 GCA_038910715.1 Gaiellaceae bacterium | reverse complement strand
CTACTCCTCGTACCCGACGCCCGAGATCGAGCGGAACGCCAAGCGCTTCAGGCAGCTGGGCCTCGGTTACGCGAACCTCGGCGCGCTGCTGATGGCGCGCGGGTTCCCGTACGACTCCGACGAAGGTCGTGCCTACGCGGCGGCGATCACGGCGCTCATGACCGGGCGCGCGTATCGCAAGTCGGCCGAGATCGCCAAGCGGATGGGCGCACACGACGGCTACGCCGAGAACAGGGCGGCAATGACCGGCGTCATGGCGAAGCACCGTGCAGCCGTGGGCAACATCGACCACTCGAGTTCCGTGCCGGACGATCTCCTCGATGCAGCCCGCCACGCGTGGGACGACGCACTCGACCTCGGCGAGGTGTCGGGCTGGCGCAACGCGCAGGCGACCGTGCTCGCGCCGACCGGGACGATCAGCTTCATGATGGATTGCGACACGACCGGGGTCGAGCCCGACTTCTCACTCGTCAAGTCGAAGAAGCTCGTCGGCGGCGGCGAGATCACGATCGTCAACAAGACCGTGCCGATGGCGTTCGAGAAGCTCGGCTACGCGCCGAGCGAGGTCGAGGAGATCGTCGCCTACATCGACGAGCGGAACACCGTCGTCGGTGCGCCCTCGGTCAAGACCGAGCACTTCCCGGTCTTCGACTGCGCGATCGGCGACCGCGCGATCCACTACATGGGCCACGTGAAGATGATGGGCGCCGTTCAGCCGTTCATCTCGGGGGCACTAAGCAAGACAGTCAATCTCCCCGAAGAGACCACGGTCGACGAGATCTCGCAGCTCCTGATCGAGTCCTGGCAGCTCGGCGTCAAGGCGATCGCGATCTACCGCGACAACTGCAAGGTCGCGCAGCCGCTCTCCGGGAAGGCCAACGCCGGCGCGACGACGCTCGCCCCGGTCGGCGCGGCTTTCGCTGGCCACCCGCAGCGGCGCCGCCTCCCGGACGACCGCGTCGAGGTCGGCCGCAAGTTCGCCGTCGGCGAATACGAGGGCTACATCCACGTTGGACTCTTCGACGACGGGACGCCCGGCGACATCTTCGTGGACATCGCGAAGGAGGGCACGACCCTCGCAGGACTCATGAACTCTTTCATGATCGCCGTCTCGCTCGGGCTCCAGTACGGCGTCCCGCTCGAGGTCTACGTCTCGAAGTTCAGCCACATGCGCTTCGAGCCCTCGGGGATGACGAACGACGCGGACATCCGCGTCGCGAAGTCGCTCGTCGACTACATCTTCCGCTGGATGGGCAAGAAGTTCCTCTCCACCGACCAGCAGGAGGAAGCCGGCATCCTCACCGCCGAGGTGAAGCAGCGCCTCGCGGCGGCCTACAAGGAGGCTGGCGACCACGCAGCCGCCGCTGAGATGGTTGGAGTCGCCGCGCCCGGCCAGACGGCCCTCTTCAACCAGTGGGAGGACGCGATCGAGTGCTCCCGCTGCGGCGGCCGCATGGTGCGGACGGGGTCGTGCTACACCTGCCGCGACTGCGGCACGAACACCGGCTGCAGCTGACTGCATACGCACATTCACCCAGCGTGAGGAGGGAGGTGATTCCGTTGGCTCACAAGAAGACGACCGGCAAAGCGGCTGCTTCGGCTGCTTCGAAGGTCCTCCGTGATGGCCGCTATTCCAAGACGGCCAAGCGAGTCGCTGGCTCTGCGCTGTCGCAGCGCCAGGGCAAGAAGAACAAGTAGCGGCGAGAGCGGCAGGCGGGCGAGCATAGGTCGCCCGTCTCACCGCAGCGCAGGGCACATGTTCTTGGGAAGCGAGGGGTTACGCCTCCCACGAGCAGCAAGCGCGGTCGACAACACCGGCGAGCAAGCTGCGGCCATCCCAGCTTGCTGCTGCATGCGCTGCCCGCATCGATCGGCACCTTAGTAAAGTTCTTCCGAGTGCGAGCCCGCCGTGCAAAGCCGCTTCCGCCAGGGCCCGAGATCTTCATCGCCCTTGTAGGCGCAGTTGGCACAGATCTAGATGCGGTTACAGCGGCAGTCGAGAAGGCAATCGAAGCTGTTGGCTACAAACCGACGCTCGTGAGGATGAGCGACCTGCTCGATGAGGTCGTGCCAGAGTCGGTTTCAGACTGGCCGGACCTGTCCGACGATACCTACGCAGGACGGATCTCGACTCGCATGACCGCCGGAGACAGGTTCCGCGAAGTCCTAGTGCGCGGTGAGGCCCTAGCAATGTTTACTGTCTTGAAGATAAGAAGCACTCGGCGGGAGCTCGAAGAGGAGTACATTCAGAGGCGTGCATACATCATCCGGTCGCTCAAGCATCCGGCCGAAGTTGACTTTCTACAAAAGGTGTACGGAGACAACTTCTTCGTCATCTCGGCGTATTCACCACAGCGCGCGCGCGTCGAGAACCTAGCCAGGGAGATAGCGCGCGATCGCAAGTTTGAGGATGCGGAGCAGTTTGAAGGCGATGCTCTTGCGCTTGTCCGCCGTGACAAACTCGAGGAGGATCGGCCGCTGGGCCAACACGTTCGAGACACGTTCCCGAAGGCGGATTTCTTCGTAGACGCGAATCTCCCGACCGGTAAGACGGAGAGCCTCGATAACGAGATCCGCCGGTTCGTCGAGATTATCTTCGCCCACCCGTACCACACTCCCAC
>JBCKBY010000156.1:0-2664 GCA_038910715.1 Gaiellaceae bacterium | reverse complement strand
CTGCTCAGGCCGCGGTGAGGGCGAGCACCTCCTCAGGGGTTTCTTCTCTTTGTTGATCGGGCTCTCCGCCGACGCCCAGTGAAGCGAGTGTGTGTTGGCTGAGGTAGCGCCGCCCGACGAGCCATTCGACGCTCCTATGTCAAGTCCGTAGCGGAGGGAGGGCGTGTTCGGCCCAGGCGTGTAGGCGTCGGTAGACGATGTTGGAGAGGTGGCGCTTGAGCGCGCGGCGTGCTTCTCGTTTCGTTTTCCCTTCGGCGATCTTGCGGGCAAGGAAGGCGCGCGCGTTGGGGTCGACGCGGGCTTGCGTGACGGCGATGCGGTGGAGGCAGGCGTTGACCTGGCGGTTGCCGCCGCGGTGGAGGCGGTGTCGGCCGGCGGTCGAGCCTGAGCCGCAGGGGATCGGGGCGGCGCCTCCGTAGCGGGCAAAGGCGGCGTCGCTGCGGAAGCGGCGTACGTCACCGGACTGCGCGATCAGCGTTACCGTGGTCGCGAGCCCGGCACCGGGCAGATCAGCGAAGGGGGCCGCTGTCTCGCTGAGCAGCCGTTGCAGCTGCGCCTCGATGTCGGCGACGCGCTCGTTGAGCGCTTCGATCTCGCTGGCGAGGTCGTGGATGCAGCGCGCTGCCGCCTGCTCGGCCAGCCCGTCGCCGAGCTCGATCTGCTTGAGCTGGCGAAGCGCTTTCGCGGCTGCGATGTTGGGCACGCCGGCTTCGGCCTCTGGGTCGACCTGCGCCCAGACCGCGCGGAGCCGCTGGATCGCGTCGGTGCGGCGGGTCACGGACTGCCGCCGATGCGTGTCCAGGAAAGCGATCGCGCGGATCAGCGGCGGCTCCAGCGCCGGGCCCAGCTTCTCGCGGTGGCGCAGGACGCAGATGGCGATCGCGAGCGCGTCAGCAGGGTCGCTCTTGCCCGGGCCCTGCTGCGGTCGTTCGCGATGGACGCGCCAGGCCGGCACGTTCAGGACCTCGTGTCCGGCGGCGGCCAGCGCCGCGCAGACGAGCCTGCCGTAGCCGGCGGCGTTCTCGACCCCGATCGTCGCCTGTTCAGCGCCGTGCTCGGCGAGCCAACGGCGAAGGCGCCGCACGCCCTCGCGAGTGTTCGCGATCGTGAGCGTGGCGATCGTCACACCGCGCGCGTCAACGAGTGCGGCGGCGTGGCTTCGCTTGTGGACGTCTATCCCGACGATCATGCTCTCTCCTTGCCAGTCGAAGGACTCGGTCGGCTCGGGTTCGGTGCGGGACGCGACTGTGTTGGTGGACTGGCCAACGCTCCTATGAAGTCACCTGCACCGAGCCCTTCCCGCGTCCAGCAGCCGACATGTCGAATGCAAGCCATCACCGAGAGCGCCCGTCGCGGGATCCCCGGAGATCCCGCGACGGGCGCTCTCGGTGAGGCAGTCGTTTCTTGTGAGTCAGGCCGCCAGACGCGGATGAGCCTCACTGCCCAAGCGGACAGCACTCAGCGAGTCTGAGACACAGTCGTTCTGCTCGATCACGAGTGAGGCGGCGAGGCGGATCAGCGCCTTGTCGTTCGGGAAGATGCCGACGACATCGGTGCGCCGTCCGATCTCGCGGTTGACCCGCTCGAGCGGGTTGGTGGAACGCAGCTTGGCGCGGTGGTCTGAGGGAAACGCGTAGAAGGCGGTCAGGTCCTCCTCGGCCTCGGCGAGCAGGGCCGCGATCTTCGGGAGCGGCTTTCGCAGACGCTCGAGCGCGTCGCCGGCGATCTCCCGCGCCTGCTCGGAGTCTTCGGCGTTGAAGATCGGCCGCAAGAGGGCGGCGAGCATGGGCTGCTGCTCGCGGCGGGCGTGTCCCAGCGCCTCGCGCAGGAAGTGCACGCTGCAGCGCTGCCAGGGGCAGCCGAGCACTTGGGCGATCGCCTTCTTGAGTCCGGCGTGCGCGTCGGAGACGACGAGCTGCACACCTTGCAGGCCGCGCTCCACGAGCGAGCGCAAGAAGCTGCGCCAGAAGGCTTCCGTCTCTGCCTCGCCGACGTCGAGCCCGATCACCTCCCGGTAGCCCGACTCGTGCACCGCATAGGCGAGCACGAGACACTTGCGCACGACGCGTCCTGAGTCTCGGACCTTCTCCACCTTCGCATCCAGCCACAGGTACGGGTAGGCGCCCTCGAGCGGGCGCTGCCGGAAGGCGTCGACCTGCTCGTCCAGGCCCTGGCAGATGCGCGAGACCTCGCTTTTGGAGATCCGTAGTCCCAGCGACTCGACCACCTGGTCGACCTTGCGCGTCGAGACGCCGGCGACGTAGGCCTCCTGCACCACGGCGACGAGCGCTTGCTCGGAGCGCTTGCGCGGCTCCAGGAAGCTCGGGAAGTAACTCCCGCGCCTGAGCTTGGGGATCGCCAGCTCGAGCTCTCCCGCGCGCGTTGCCCACGCCCGCGAGCGGTAGCCGTTGCGATGGGTGAGACGCTCCTGCGGTGCCCGCTCACCACGGGCAGCGCCCACGAGCTCGGATACCTCCGCCTCCATCAGCTGCTGCACGACCCAGGTCAGCGACTCGCGCAGGAAATCGAGTCCCTCCTCCTCGAGCAGGTAGCTGACGACCTCCTCAGCCGTCATCCTCTTCGTCTCGGCCATCGTGGTGCTCCTTTCGTCGTTCCATGCCAGGAACCGACGAGTTTGAGCGCCGCGGTGGCCGGACCTTCATC
>JBCKBY010000155.1:0-2708 GCA_038910715.1 Gaiellaceae bacterium | reverse complement strand
GCTCCTGCTCGGCGCTCGACCCGAGTTCGTCGACGAACGCCTTCGCGATCTTGAGCGTGTCCACCGGAAAACGCTGGAGGTAGTTGAGCGACGAGTACCCCGTTCCGAAATCGTCGATCGCGATCCGCACGCCGAGAGCCCTGAGCTCTTCGAGGCGGCCAGTGACGGCCTGGCTGTCGAGGAGCACGCCCTCGGTGATCTCGAGAGTCAGAGCGGAAGGATCGAGCGCGGACTCGGTGAGGGCGGCGGTGACCTCTGAGGGCAAGAGCCGGCTGGAGAGCTGCTTCGCCGAGAGGTTCACGCTCACGCCGAGATTGGCAAGCCCGACCTTCCTCCAATGTGCGACCTGCTCGCACGCGCGATGCAGAACAAACCGGCCGAGCGGCAGGATGAGTCCTGTTTCCTCCGCGAGGCCGATGAACTCACCCGGAAGCACGAGGCCCCGATCGGGATGTCGCCACCGAACAAGCGCTTCGACGCCGGCGATGGCGCCCGACTGCAGCGCGACGATCGGCTGGTAGTGGACGTCGAACTCCTCGGCGACGATGGCCCGCTGAAGATCGGCTTTTAGCGCTAGACGCTCGAGCACGCCCTCGTGCATCGACGGCTCGTAGACCGCGTACCGTCCCTTCCCATCGCGCTTGGCGCGGTACATCGCCAGATCCGCGCTTCGCAGAATCTCGGTGGTGGTCTGCTCACCCGTTCCGAGCGCGATCCCCACGCTCCCCGGAACCGTCACCTCCGAGCCGAGAATCGTAAGCGGCTCGGCCATCACGCCGAGCACCCTCCGAGCGACGGTCTCCGCACCGTCGGGACCGGAGATGTTCTCGATCATGACCGCGAACTCGTCTCCCCCGAGGCGTGCGCACGTGTCTTCCGGGCGCAAACACGACTCGATACGCCGCGCGACAGTGACGAGAAGCTCGTCACCCGCGGCATGTCCGAGACTGTCGTTGACCGTCTTGAAGTCGTCGAGGTCGATGAAGAGAACGGCGAAGAGATTCCGCCGCCGAACCCCGCGATCGAGCGCATGCTCGACCCGTTCCGAGAACAGCGCTTCGAGGAGGTTGTTGAACACGCTCTCGAGCTGGCAGATCGTCCCGTCCTTGCGACGAAGCGGCAAATCTCGCGGCACCGGAGTGCCCGGACGGCCACACACGTCCGAGAAGAAGCCGCGGAGACGCTCGGCGTCGTCGGGCTGTAGGAGCTCTGTGAGTCTCGAACCGACGAGCTCGTCCTCGCCGTATCCGAGAACGCGCTCGACGGAAGGCGTGTGGTAGCGAATCGTGAGATCCGGCGAGAGCAGTGCAATGACGTCGCTCGAGTTCTGGACGAGCGAGCGGAAGCGCTCGGCGCTCTGGCGCTCGTGGAGGTCCTCGGCGACCGTTACCCCCTCGAGCGCGAGTGCGGTCTGAGCTGCAAGGGTCTCGACACCCTCACGGGCCCGCCTCGACAGCCGGTCGCGCGTGTGGAAGACGAGAGCGCCGCGTAGCTCACCTTGGGCAGACAGGCGGACGATCGTCCACTCAGCTTTTTCGGTCGCGAACCGCACCGTGCGTGGACCACCAGACTGGCGAGCTGCGACAAGCGTTGTGACCGCATCGTCGGAGAGCTCGCCCGGATGAAACTGAAGCATGCGCGCCGCGCGCGTACCGGCGGCGGCCATGACCTCGAAGTCGTCCTCGGCCCCGATAGTCAGACCGACCGTGGCGCCTTCGGACGCGGCGATCTCGAGCGCGGAATCGACAGCGACCTTGTAGATGTCATCTCGGGTCCAGGCAGCGACGAGGGCCGCGGCGGCGGTGCCGAGGGCGTGCTCGCGGCGCTCCGAGCGCTCGTGGCGGGCGACGAGCCCGGCGAGCCGGACGATGACGAGCGCTGACAGTGTTGCCGCTGCGCCGACGATGACGAGCAACTCGCTGCTTCCTGCCCTGAGGGCAGCGACCCCGAGCATCACGGGAGCCATGAGCGTGGCGACCGACAGAACGGCGAGCCTCTTTCCACTCAGTCGCTGCTCGGGATCGGGGTTCGGCTCCGTGAGCTCGACCATCGACGGGTGGAGCGCGGCGGTGCCCCAGAGCACTGCACCCAGGACGAACAGGAGGTCGATAGGGTCGCCTACGCGGTACCAGTTGTGCAGCGAGCCGAACCCGTAGAGAACGTCCGCGACAAGCTGAAAGAGGAGCGCTGTCGTAACCATCGCGAAAGCAGGAGAGCGCAGCCCCGGACCCAACACCATGCGCGCGGCGAGCGAGACGAGCAACACGTCCATCACGGGGAACGCGAGGGCGGTTGCAGTCTCGAGCGCGCTCGAGTCCTCCATGAGCCGCGGCTGCACCAGGAACGTCCAGCCGACGACGGCTACGCCCACGGTGACGATGCCCGCGTCGATGAGGCTCGGCCAGTCGCGCCCTGGCGCTTGCTTCCTGATCATCACGAGCAACGCAGCGGCGAGCACGACGTACGACCCGAGCGCCAAGAAGTCGGCCATGGAGGGGAACGGAGGGTCACCGCCCTGCTCGATCTCGATGGCCTACACCGCATCCGCGGCGACAGCGCAGAGGCCGCCGGTCGCGACGAGGTACCACGGCACCTTCGACCTAGTGCAGCGTTCCTGAAGTGGGTTGTTGTTTGACGGCTTTGCTGAGGATCTGGTCGGCGCTCTTGGTCCAGACGAACGGTTGGGCGCGTTCGTTGTAGCCGTCGAT
>JBCKBY010000154.1:0-2722 GCA_038910715.1 Gaiellaceae bacterium | reverse complement strand
GGTACTCGCGGCGCCTCGAAAGACTCATCCGCAGCAGGAGCGCGGCGTAGGGCGCGAGGATGAAGCCCACGATTGCGAGCACGACGACCAGTCCGCCGGCCTTGCGCGAGCGCCCACCGTACGCGATAGAGCGAAAGCCGATGTCGGCGATGAGCGCGATGACTCCGGCAAAGACCGTGGCCATCGTCATCAGATACGTGTCGCGGTTGCGGATGTGCGAGATCTCGTGGGCGATGACGGCCTCGAGCTCCCGTTGCGGCATCGCTCGGAGAAGCCCGGTCGTCACACCGACGTAGCTCTTCTCGGGACGCAGGCCGGCGGCGAAGGCGTTCGGCGCCGCGTCGTCGACGATGCGGACCTCCGGCGTCACGGCGAGCCCAGCTCCGATCGACACGTTCTCGACGAGGCGTCGCAGCGGCTCGAGCTCCTTCTCCCCGAGCGTTTGCGCCCGGGTCATCCCGGCGATCATGCTCCGCGAGCGGACGAGCGCGAAGACTCCGTAGACCAGGGCGATCGCCAGAGCGACGACGCCGAGAGAGACATCGAGCACCAGCCCGATCAGCCCCGCGATCCCAAGCAGGAGCAGGGCGAATCCGAAGACGACGATGCCGCTTCGAAAGCGGTTGGAGCGGATCTGCTGCTGGAGCGTCACGTCGCCTGGGAGTACGCGACCTGCGGCGGCGCCGTGTCGCCCTCGGCAGAGAAGAACTCCTTGTCGCGGAACCCGAGGGGCTTGGCGACGAGCAGCCAGGGGATGCTCTGGATCGCTGTGTTGAAGTGCATCACGGTCGAGTTGTAGTAGCGCCGAGCGGCGCTGATCTTGTCCTCGGTGTCGGTGAGGTCTTCCTGCAGCTGGAGGAAGTTCTCGGAGGCCTTGAGGTCGGGATAGGCCTCGGCGACGGCGAACAGGCGCCCGAGCGCAACGGTGAGGCCTTCGTTCGCGTTGGCGGCGGAGCCCGGCGTGCCGGCGTGCTGGAGAGCCGTCCGAGCTCTGGTCACTTCGTCGAACACCGTGCGCTCGTGTGTCGCGTAGCCGCGAACCGCTTCGACCAGGTTCGGGATCAGGTCAGCCCGCCGCTGGAGCTGCACGTCTATGTTTGCCCACCCGGTGTCGGCTTCGTTCCGCAAGCGAACCAGCCGGTTGTAGCCCAGGGCGAGCACGACTCCGAGCACGACGGCGACGCCGATGACGATCCACAGCCAGAGCACCGTGTTCGAGTTTATGTGGCGCTCAGACCGGTGGCGAGCGCGGCTTGGCCGTTCTCGAGCACGGGCTCGCCGTGGGAGACGAGGATGCGCTTGATCGGGAGATCGAGGAGCGGCGTGAGTGATGTCGCGAGGTCGCTGTGCGTCGTCGTGTCCGGCAGCCACGACTCCGGGCACATGCGCACGCCGCCGCTCTCGTCTCCGAGGAGCACGTCACCCGGGACGAGCGCCGTTTGTCTGGGAATCCAATAGACGACCTCGGTACTCCGTGCCGTGCGAAACGCCCGCACGCCGCCTGGAAGTGCGTCCCCGGGTCGAAACGCATCGGTGACGGCGCCCGCCCGTCGCGCCACGGCCGCTCGCGACGTCGTGGGCGCCCAGACGCGGGCCCCGTACCGCTCGACCATCGCTACCGCGCTTCGCGTGTGCCAGAAGATCGTCACGAGCACGTGGACAGGTTGCCCTGCGACCTCGCGATCGAGGGTGTGCAGGAAGCGGTCGGGCTCCTCCGGCGGAACGAGCGGGTCGATGAGGACGATCCCGTCCTTCGTCTCGTAGTAGACACAACCGACGTCGTCCTTCCACTCCTCGTGGTAACCCGTCCAGCGCCACAATCGAGGGGTGATGCGCACGACGTCCATCCCTTGACTCTAGATGCGAGCCCGCTGGCGTTCGGTCACGTATCTTCGAGGCAAGCAACCAAGGAGGGTGTGGATGCTACGTACACGCACCGCCCTCGTCGTCGGACTCGCTGTCGCGGCACTCGCCGTCGCGGGCTGCGGAGGCAGCGACGACGAGGCGACGCCTGCGGAAACGACGACGACGGAGACGTCCGTTCCGTCAGGAGCGACGCTGAAAGGGAGCGTCGGCCCGGGATTCGACATCAGCTTGTCCACGGAGGACGGCCAGGCGGTGGAGACGCTTTCGGCCGGGAGCTACACGCTCGAGGTCGACGACCAGTCCGACATCCACAACTTCCACCTCACGGGGGCTGGATCCGAGGTAGCGACCGATGTCGGCGCGACGGGCGTCGAGTCGTTCGACATCACCGTTGAAGCAGGCACATACACCTTCGTGTGCGACCCGCATGCAGGGTCGATGAACGGGAGCTTCGAAGTCTCGGGTTAGAGGCGAATCAGCTCTGCGGTCTCCGCGCTGCGGTGGAGCGCCTCGAGGCTCCGCGCCTGGGCGACGGCATCTTCCCGGCCGAGGAGGAGCGGCGCCTCGCCTTGGATCGCGTCACTCAGGTTCTCCAGCTCGAGTCGATACGAGTCGGTGGGGTCGAGCTCGATCCGCTCGACCTCGCCGTCGCGCCGCAGCTCGATCCCCGGCTCCCAGCAATGCCACGGGTCGTCGAGGAACAGCGAGCCCTCGCTGCCGATCACCTCGAGCTCGTCCCGGTCGGGGAGCGCAGTGCCGCAGTCGAACTGGGCGAAGACGTTCCCGGGAAGCCGCATCGTTCCTGCAAAAACCCAGTCGGTGCCGGAGGGCCCCACGTAGGCCTGTCCGAATACGC
>JBCKBY010000153.1:0-2736 GCA_038910715.1 Gaiellaceae bacterium | reverse complement strand
ACGACCGGTCCCTGCCGCCGGCACTCTCGCCGCTCGCGACCCTTGCCGTACCGATGCTGGAGAGAGGCGAGCTGAATCCGCACTACGGAGCGGGCTTCACCCGTGTCGTCGTTCGGCTCTACTGCGACAACGAGAGCCGGCCACGCCCCGGCGGCAGGACGAAAGCGCGGGACGGGCCCGGTTCACGGCGCTCCGTCCCTCGACTTTCGCGGGCGGTCAAACGCAGCGCGTTCGAGAACTCGAACGAGTCACCCTGCACGCCGACCAGACCCTGTGCGCACGGCTCCCCTTCGCTCGCGCCGAGCACGGCAATACCACTCGCGGCGTAGGCCGCAGGCGAGGAGCTACCTACCCGGGCTGAATGAGCGCCTTACGGCGCGCCGGCACCGTGCTTAGGAGCGTCTACCGGTTTCTTGTCGAGCCCCAACCACTTGCGGATCTTCTTGGCCAAGCTGCCCATGAGATGATCCTACGCCCACGCAAGTCGTTTCGCCAATCGAAACGCCAAACCCTGATCTCGAGGCGCCGGCGGATACGAACGGCGCCAACGTCTACGAGCTCACGGCCGCGGCCTCCGACGGCAGCCTCTCGGACACGCAGGCGCTGTCGGTGACGGTCGCCGACGTGGCCGAGCAGCCTCCGGTGATCACCTCGTACGGCCGCGGTGCTACGGCGGCGCTGTCGGCGCCCGAGAAGCAGGGGGCCGGGCGTGAGGGTGTACGGCCTAACTGGCCCTCAGTGGCCGCGCCCGCCAACCTGGGGAGCTCTGCCGTGTGCGTTTGGATCTCAGCGGCGGAAGAGTTCGATCAGCTCACCGCGCTGGCGTTCCGTCATGCCGCCAACCGTCTTCGAGGGCGCGATCCGGCAGCGGCTGAGGAAGCGAGCGACCCTCGCAGGACCCACCTTTGGCAATGCGAGCAGGAGATCCTGAACCTTCGCCGTCTTCGCGTAGTCGGGCGGCTGGGCGAGAACATCCTCGATCCGCACTCGCCCTGAGGCGAGTTCCTTCTTCAATAACGCTCGCCGGCTGCGGATCTCGTTCGCTTGCCGCAAGACCCGCAGCCGCTGATCGCGCCTCTTCGCCGGAGCTCGCTCGCTCCTCTCGCCCGCCATCGGTGGATTCTAGGAAACCCACGGCTGGCAGAGCGCCTCACCGCCCCGTGTCCTTCGACGTCTTGCCTGTCACGCCGGAGGTCGCCGGTTTCGCGCGTCGGCTTCAGCGGTGCGTGATCACTCGGTCGATGACCCCGTAGGCCAAGGCCTCCTCGGAGCTCATGTAGGAGTCGCGCTCGAGGTCGCTCGCGACCTTCGCGAGCGGCTGGCCGGTGTGCTCGGCGATGATCTCCGCGAGCCGCCGCCCGAGCGCGAGCACCTCACGCGCCTGGATCTCGATGTCGCTCACCTCCCCCTCGAAACCGCCGGAGACCTGGTGGAGCAAGATCCTGGCGTGCGGCAGGGCGACCCGCTTCCCCCTCGTGCCGCCGAGGACGATCAGCGCCCCCATCCCCATCGCGATGCCGACGCACATCGTCCGCACGTCGGGCCTGACGAACTGCATCGTGTCGTAGATCGTGAGGCCCGCGTAGACCGAGCCGCCCGGCGAGTTGACGTAGATCGAAATATCTCTGTCCGACTGCTCCGACTCGAGGTGCAGGAGCTCGGCGACGACGAGGTTCGCGGTCTGCTCGTCGATCGGCGTGCCAACGAAGATGATCCGGTCCTGCAAGAGGCGCGAGTAAATGTCGACCACCCACTCCTCACGCGCGTCCCGCCAGGTCACCATCGGGATCACGAGCGTCATCTGAGTCTCCTGTGTCGGAGGAGAGGCGCTCTCGACACGCGGCCCCGCGGTCGAAGGGTTGGGGAGGGTCTCGCCGCCAGTTCGGTCATGGTCTTGTCGGCGGACGCGGCGGTCGCCGCCGCTGCACCACGAGCCAGGCGATCCCCGCCAAGAATAGGAGCAGCAGCCGGCCGCCACCGTCGCTTCGCCGCAAGCTGAATACCCACTGCTCTACATGATCGCGCAGAGGCGCGGACAGGCCGAGCCGTTCGCCTGGCCGCGCGCCAGGCCAAGGTCTCTGTCGCACTTCCAACAAAGTGCGTCACCGCATGCCGCGAGACTTGCCCCGCGGGGCCTCCCTGCGAACGCATCGCTTTGCTCCTCGTAGGCTTTGTACGAGTTGTGAGAACCGCGACAAGCCCGTTCAGTCGTCGTTTCCCGAACCTAGCCAGCCTTCAGATCGTTGGTTCATCAGCAGCGGTGTCTGGCCATTCCTCGGGCGGGAAGTCGGGAATGAGCGGGCTCAGGTCCATCCACTCGGGGAGTTCTCCGTCCAGTTGGTCCATGAGGTCGGAGTCGAAGAGGAAATCGAGGTTCGTGACGAGCGTGAAGTCCGGTTCCGGGATCAGCGCCGCGTCGTCTCCGCTGAAGACTGTCTGCACGTGCTCGCCAGGCACCGGTGCTTCCCGGATACCCGCTCGGAGCGCCCGCTCCGAGTCGAAGAGCGGGCAGAGCGCGCAACGAGGCAAGACGCCCCACTGGAAGCGCTCGCGGCACTCCCCGAAGGTGCCGAGTTGGAAGGAGGCGCACCAGGCCATCTCGATGCCGCGGGCAACAAGACGGCTGCGCTGCATCGCCGCGAAGGCTCGATAGTCCCCGATGATCTCGGCGACCGGATCAGACGTCGCCACGTGGCATCTCCTCCGTCATTGTATGAGATGCACGGCCCGAGACAC
>JBCKBY010000152.1:0-2772 GCA_038910715.1 Gaiellaceae bacterium | reverse complement strand
GCGCCCTTGACGCGGTACAGAAAGAAGCTGATCGAGGTTGCGCTGCCGCTCGAGGCGATCAACGTCGCCTCGGCGCGCGAGAAGTCGATCCGGCACGGGCACCCCTCGACGCTGCACTTGTGGTGGGCGCGGAGGCCGCTGGCGGCGGCGCGGGCGGTGATCTTCGCGCAGATGGTCGACGACCCCTCCTCCTGGCCCGAGCGCTTCCCGACCGTAGAGGACCAAGACGCCGAGCGCCAGCGGCTCTTCCGAATCATCGAGGACCTCGTCAAGTGGGAGAACACGACAAACGAGGACGTCCTCGGTGCCGCGCGCACTGAGATCTTGGCTGCGACGGGCGGCAATCCGCCGCCTCTACTCGACCCCTTCTGCGGTGGCGGGTCGATCCCGCTTGAGGCGCAGCGCCTTGGCCTCGAGGTGCATGCGAGCGACCTCAACCCTGTTGCCGTCTTGATCACGAAGGCGCTTGTCGAGATCCCACCGAAGTTCGCAGGCAAGCCGCCTGTGAACCCCGAGTCACGAGAGAAGCTCGGCCAGGGAGCGACCTGGAAGGGAGCCCAGGGTCTTGCGGAAGACGTGCGCTATTACGGGAAGTGGATGCGCGAGCGCGCAATCGAACGGATCGGTCATCTGTATCCGAAAGCGAGGCTGTTAGATGGGGCCGAGGTGACTGTGGTCGCCTGGCTGTGGGCGAGGACTGTCAGTTGCCCGAATCCTGCTTGCGGGTCGCGCATGCCCCTCGTGCGCTCCTTTTGTCTTTCCACCAAGAAGGGCAAGGAGGTGTTCGCCAAGCCGGTGGTCGAAAGTGGCGCAGTGCGCTTCGAAGTCGGGACCACGGTATTTCCGTCAAAAGGAACGGTCGACCGGCGCGGGGCCTGGTGCGTCACGTGCGGCGCCGTCGTGCCACTCATTCACATCCGCGCCGAAGGCAAGGCAGGACGAATGGGGACCCAACTGATGGCGATCGTGGCGGAGACGGACGGCGGTCGAATCTATTTATCGCCGACTTTGGAGCACGAGGCGCTCGCAAGGTCAGCGGAGCCGCACGGCGTGTCCGACGCGGATCTACCTGAGCAGGCGCTGGGCTTCCGCGTACAGGCCTACGGCATGACGAAACATCGCGACCTCTTCACGGCTCGCCAGCTAGTGGTTTGACCGCCAATGTTCGCCGGGTTCATGCAGCTGTCTTGTGTGCGAGTTCGCTGCGGGTCAGGTGTCGGAGCTTGGGGTTGTCACGATGGTCGTTGCGCCAGTCGATGTAATCGCCGATCAGCCGGGTCTGCGTCTCGTGGTCAGGGTGGTCGGTCCCGGCGAGGCAGAAGTAGCGCAAGCCCTTGAACTGGGGTTCGATCCGGTTGAGCCAAGAGCCGTAGTGGGGTGTGTAGGCGAGCTCGACGTTGTTGGCGTCAGCCCAGGCGCGCATCTCCTCGCCTTTGTGCACCGAGAAGTTGTCGAGCACGAACGCGAGCCGCAACTGGCGGGGGTAACGGGCGCGAACCTGCGTGCAGAAGGCGAGGAACTCGACGCGTGTCTTGCGCTCGCTGACCTCGCCCGAGAGGAGGTCGCTTGCGATGTCGAGCGCGCAGAGCAGATGTCGGACGCCGTGGGGGCGCGTGTAGGTGGCGCGGATCCGCTTCGGCTTTTTCCTCGGCGCCCACGCCTTCCCGCCCGGCTGCGGCTGCAGGTTGAGCGGCCCGAACTCGTCCACACAAACGACGATGGAGGGATCGTCAGTGCCCGGCTCCGCGAGCCCGTCCGCGATCGCGTACAGCTCCAGGATCCGGTTCTTCTTCGCCTCGAAGTCGGGGTCGTTCTAGCGCTTCCAGCTCCTCAGGGCTTGAAAGCTGACGTCCTCCTCGCGGAGGAGCTGCCGGAGCCCCTCGTGGGAGATGTCGTCGACCACCCCCTCGCCCACCAGGTAGTCGGCCAACTTGGCCAGACTCCAGGTCGTGAACGGCTGGCCAAGATCGGTCGGGACGCTCAACGCGATCCGCTTGACCTGCTGGCGCTCCGGCAGTGTGAAGGTGCGTGGCCGGCCACCCCGGTAGCGCGGATACAGCGAGTCGAAGCCATCGCGGTTGAAATTATGGATCACCTCGCGCACCGTGTCGGGGTCGCTGAAGACGACCTCCGCGATCCTCGGCGCCGGCATCCTCTGCGCCGCCAGCAATACGATCTGCGCCCGCCGCCACGTCACGACCGAGCCGCTGCTGCGCCGCACGATCCGCAGCAGCCGGTTGCCCTCCTCATTCGAGATTCCGCGAAGCTCCACCCGCGCGGCCATTGTCCCCTCCCGTCCGATGACCGGTCGGGAGGACTTCTTCGACGGCGAAGCAGAGGACCCTCTATCGAAACCGGCAAACGTTGCCGGTCAAACCACTAGTCGCGCTCACAACGTTCAGTGATCTGGTGACTGAGGCACGCGAGCGTGTCTTCACGGATAGCGATGACGACGAATACGCGGATGCGATCGCGACCTACCTGGCCTTTTCGGTCGACAAAGCGGCAACCCGAAACTCCAACCAGACGACTTGGTACACAGCGCGCGATTCGACGATGAACGCGTTCTCGCGACAGGCGATCCCGATGACTTGGGACTTCGCGGAGGTCAACCCACTACTCGAGTCGACAGGCAGTCTGGCGGCGGCGGCTAGCTGGGTCGGAGAGTGCCTAGAGACCTCGATCCCTGTGGTCGGGCGTAGGGCACAGGTCTCGCAGAGAGATGCCGTCGCCGTTGTTGCGGGCGACTATCTCGTCGTAACGGATCCTCCT
>JBCKBY010000151.1:0-2848 GCA_038910715.1 Gaiellaceae bacterium | reverse complement strand
TGCCGTAACAGGCCGCTGCCACCAGCCGCCTCCCGCCGTGCAGGCCGAGCTGGTGATGGATCACGAACCGGAGCCGGTGGGCGGCGTGGTAGAGGGGGAGGGCCGTGAGCACCCCGAGGTAAACCTTCGTGACGGGATGGCGGACGAGGTCGAGGACGCGCTCGTAGGAGAGGGCGTCGTCGGGGAGCCACCCCGCCGCGAAGGCGATTCCCAGGATCGCCACGTGCACCGGGAGGAGGAGCGCGGCCACCGTCCCCCCGGCGGCGAAGAGCGACCAGACGACCGGCTCCAACCGCGACGGCCCCGGCTTCGTCGACTTCGCTCTCGTCACAGCCAGATGTGGAGGTAGGCGACGACCGCGGACACCACGACCCAAAGAGTGAGTAGGCCGGCCAGCACGAGGCGTCGCGGCAGCACCCGGCGCCCCAGCCGCACCACTTGGATGTGCGCGGTGAGGCGCAGCCAGGTGATCGTGTGGTAGAGGACGCCTGCGAGGATGATCGCGCTGAGAACGACCGCCCCGGGTGAGTCGAGCCAGCCGAGGAAGCCCTCGTAGGCATCGCGACCCCGCGACAGTGCGAAGAGGAAGACGAGGAGGATCACCGAGCAGGCTGCCACAGCCACGGACGTGAGCTCGCGGCTGGCGAACCGGCGGTAGCGGCGGGTCTGGAGCCACCATGTGCGGGGCATCGGGCGGACGTAGACGGGGGAGCGCCCACCCTGCGGCACGCTCATGCCCGACCGCCGAATGGCCACACCAGCGCCTGGAGGCCGTGCTTGGCCGCGTCCACCTTTAAGCGCTGGATGGCCGCGGCCGGGTCGACGTCCTTCGGGCAGACCACGGTGCAGGCGCCGACGAACGTACAGTCCCAGATGCCCGTCTCCTGCTCGAGCACCTCCCGCCGCTCGCCCCGCCCCTCGTCCCGCGAATCGAGGTTGTACCGGTAGGCCAGGGCGATAGCGGCTGGGCCGAGGAACTCCGGGTCTTCACCAACGACGGGGCAGGCCGAGTAGCAGAGCATGCAGTTGATGCAGCCGCTGAACTGCGTGTAGACGTCGATCTCCTCGGGCGTCTGCAGGTACTCGCCCGCCTCGACCGCCTTCTCCTCCGCCCGGATCAGCCAGGGCTTGACCTCCTTGAGCTTGTCGAGGAAGTCGGACATGTCCACGACCAGGTCGCGGATCACAGGGAAGTACTGAAGGGGCTCGACGACGATCGCCGATCGCGCCGGGAACTCGCGCAGGAATGCCGAACAGGTCAGCCGAGGCTCGCCGTTCACCATCATCCCGCATGACCCGCACACCCCCATGCGGCACGACCAGCGGAACGAGAGGCTGCCGTCGATGTCGTCCTTGATGTGGTTCAGGGCGTCGAGGACGACCGTGTCGTCGGCGTAGGGCACCTCGTACTCGTCGAAGTAGGGCGTCGGCGCGCGTTCCGGCCGGTAGCGGGCCACCCTCAGCACCTTCGCCCGCTCATCCATCTCGCAAAAGCCCTCCTTGGGGTCGTTAGTACGTCCGCTCGACGGGCGGCCACCGGGTGATCGAGACGTCGCCGTACTCGATGCGGGGACCCTCTACGTCCGCCCAGGCGAGGCTGTGTCTCCCGAACCGCTCGTCGTCCCGGGCGGGATGGTCCCTGCGGGTGTGGGCGCCGCGCGACTCCCGGCGCTCGAGCGCCGACCGCACCACGGCCTCGGCCACGTCGAGCATGTTCTCGAGTTCGAGCGCAGCCACGAGCTCGGTGTTGAAGGTCTGGTCACGGTCGTCGAGGGCGAGATCGCGTGCGCACTCCCTGAGCCGGCGGAGCTCCCGGGCAGCCTCCTCGAGCGATTCCTCGGTCCGGTAGATGCCCGCCCCGCGCTCCATCGCGGCCTGCAGCCGGCGGCGGATCGCGGCGACCCGCTGCCCGCCGCCGGCCTTCTCGAGATACTCGACGCGCAGCCGGCGCTGCTCGGCCTCGGCCAGCCTCGCCACCGAGGCGGGAGCGCGCCGCGGAGCGTCCAGGACGTCCTCGACCGCCTGCCTGCCCGCTCTCGCCCCGAACACCAGGCACTCGCTCAGCGAGTTCGACCCGAGCCGATTGGCTCCGTTGATGCTCACGCACGCGGTCTCCCCGGCGGCGTAGAGGCCCGGCAGCCGGGTGCGCCCGAGCATGTCCGTGTCGATGCCCCCCATCGTGTAGTGGACAACCGGGCGGACCGGGATCGGCTCGCGGGTGGGGTCAATCCCAAGATACTCGCGCGCCAGCTCCCGAACGAACGGGAGGCGTCTCTCGATCGTCTCCTCGCCGAGGTGGCGAAGGTCGAGGTGGACGTAGGCTCCATAGCGCCCCTCGAACGCGCGCCCCGCCTCGATCTCCTGGATGATCGCGCGCGAGAGGATGTCCCGCGGCCCGAGCTCCATCTTGGCGGGGATGTAGTCCTCGAGGAACCGCCTGCCCTCCCGGTTCACGAGGTAGCCCCCCTCGCCCCGGGCGGCCTCGGTCATGAGGATCCCGGTGCCGGGCAGCCCGGTGGGGTGGTACTGGACGAACTCCATGTCCTCCAGGGGGACGCCGGCCCGGTAGGCGAGGGCCATCCCGTCGCCCGTCTTGATCGCCCCGTTCGTGGTGAAGGGGTACATCCGCCCCGCCCCTCCGGTGCACAGGATGACGGCCTTCGCGGTGATACACCACACCTCGCCGCTCCGGAGGTCGATCGCGGCCACCCCCCAGCACCGATCGTCCTCCACCAAGAGCCGACTGACGAAGAACTCGTCGTACCGTCGGATGCCCTCGTGCTTGAGCGACGTCTGGAACAGGGTGTGGAGCAGGTGGAAGCCGGTCTTGTCCGTGGCGAAGACGGCT
>JBCKBY010000150.1:0-2880 GCA_038910715.1 Gaiellaceae bacterium | reverse complement strand
CGGGTCTCAACACCGGATACGTCGGTCAACTCCTCGAGCAGTACCTCGACAACCCTGAGGCTGTCGATCCCGCCTGGCGCGAATTCTTCGAGGGCGCGGACGAGCATGTGCTGGCGGCGCTTCCTGGCCTGACGCGCCTCGTAGGTCGTCGCTCTGCGGATCACGGAAACGGCCTGCAGCCCGCAGTCGCGCTCGTCGAGGCACCGCCAAGTCCACCGGAAGCGGCCGAACCGCCGGCAGAGCAGGTTGCTCGCGAGCCCGTGGTCACCGTCACCGAGTCGGGCGCGCTCCATCGCGACGCCGTCCCGGCCACCGCCCCGGATGCGGAGCTCCTCGCGGGAGTAGCGGCGGCCGTGGCGCTCGTCGACGCGATTCGATCTCACGGCCACCTCGCCGCCAGGCTCGATCCACTCGGTTCGGAGCCTCTCGGTGACCCGGCACTGGACGAGTCCGAGCTCGAGGTCCCGCTGCCGCTCGAGCTGCAAGCGCGGATCCCGGCGAAGCTCCTTGAGGTCCACGTCGAAGGCGGGACGCTCGCAGAAGTCCTTCCCAGGTTGCGGGAGGTCTATATGGGCACGAGTTCCTATGAGATCGAGCACATCTCGGATCACGCCGAGCGCCTGTGGCTGCGAAAGGCGATCGAGTCCGGCCGGTTCCATACGCCGCTCTCCACTGACGCGCGGCGCGCACTTCTCGCGCGCCTCGCGCAGGTCGAGGCGTTCGAGACCTACCTCCGGCGAGCATTCCTGGGTCAGAAGCAGTTTTCAATCGAAGGTCTCGACTCTCTGGTACCCATGCTCGACGAGGCGGTCGAGCTCGTGGCCGAAGCGGGCGCGCACGAGGTGCTCATCGGAATCGCGCATCGGGGAAGGCTCAACGTTCTCGCGCATGTGGTCGGATGGTCGTACGCGTCGATCCTGCGCGAGTTCGAGGGAGAGCGGAGCGTCGACGCGCTGGTGACCGATCCAGAGGGCGGCACCGGGGATGTGAAGTACCATCTCGCTGCGTCCGAGCCGCGGATGACACGCGCGGGCGAGATCCAGGTAACGCTCGCCGCCAACCCCAGCCACCTCGAGGCTGTCGATCCGGTCATCGAAGGGTTGGCGCGTGCGGAGCAGACGGATCGCTCGCATGGCGGAGGGGTCCACGATCCGACCGTTGCGGTGCCGATTCTCATCCACGGCGACGCCTCTTTCGCCGGACAAGGCGTGGTCGCGGAGACCTTCAACTTCCATGCGCTCGATGGCTACTCCACGGGGGGGACGCTCCACGTCATCGCCAACAACCAGGTCGGATTTACGACCGACCCGGCGGAAGGCCGGTCGACGCGCTACTCGAGCGATCTCGCCAAGGGTTTCGACGTTCCGATCGTCCATGTCAACGCCGACGATCCCGAGGCAGCGCTGGCCGCGATCAGGCTTGCCCTCGCCTACCGCTCCGAGTTCGGCCACGACGTCGTGATCGACCTCGTCGGCTACCGCCGCTTCGGGCACAACGAACAGGACGAGGCGGCCTATACGCAGCCGCTCCTAGCTGCGCGCATCGCGCAGCAGGTCCCGGTGCGCAAGTCCTACGCTGCGCGTCTCGTAGCCGAGGGCGTTCTCGAGGAGGCCGAAGCCAACCGGCTAGTGGAGCGGATGCTCCAGGAGCTCCTCGAGGCTCATGACGAGCTTCGGGCTTCGTTCGCAGCACCCGATCCGGTCGTGGATGCACGGACCCGAACCGACACGGGTGCCGCGGTTCTCACTGCTGTACCAGCCGAACGCCTCCTCGACCTCAACGAGCAACTCCTTCGCGTCAAGGACGGGTTCGAGGTGAACCCGAAGCTCGCCCGCCAGCTCGAGCGCCGACGCGAGGCGATGCACGACGGCGGGATCGACTGGGGGCACGCCGAAGCTCTCGCCTTTGCATCCCTGCTCGAGGAAGGGATTCCGATTCGTCTCTCTGGCCAGGACACGGAGCGCGGCACGTTCTCGCACCGTCACGCCGTTCTGCACGACCCGCGCACCGGGGAGACGTTCACGCCGTTGCAGGAGCTCTCAACGGCAGCGGCCGCGTTCGAGATCTACAACTCGCCGCTCTCCGAGTTCGCGGCTCTCGGGTTCGAGCACGGCTACTCGATCGCGGCCCCGGACGCGCTCGTCCTGTGGGAGGCGCAGTTCGGCGACTTCGTCAACGGCGCTCAGATCATCGTCGACCAGTTCATCGCGTCAGGACGCTCGAAGTGGGGTCAGACGTCGCGGCTGACTCTCCTTCTCCCTCACGGTTACGAGGGCAACGGGCCGGAGCACTCGAGTGCGCGCCTCGAGCGGTTCCTGCAGCAGGCTGCCCAGGACAACATGCGCGTCGTCAACTGCACGACGGCGGGGCAGTTCTTCCACCTCCTTCGCCGGCAGGCGCTGGACGCGACCGCACGCCCACTGGTGGTGATGACCCCCAAGAGCTTGCTCCGCCTCAGGCAGGCCACGTCCACTCTCGACGACCTTGCGCTGCGATCCTTCCAGCCTGTGCTGGACGACCCCGGCGCTGACCGCCACGCGGCGCGTCGCCTGGTCCTGTGCAGTGGGAAGGTGTACTACGACATTGTCGGCCACGAGTTCCATGGACTCTCGACGACCGTCGCGGTCGCGCGTATCGAGCAGCTCTATCCGTTTCCGCTCGAGGGAGTCGCGTCGCTCGTCGCGTCATATCCGGAGCTTCGCGAGATCGTGTGGGCGCAGGAAGAGCCTCAGAACATGGGCGCATGGCGCTCGTTGCGGCATCGACTCGAGGAGGCTGCGACGCACGCGCCTTACGCCGTCACCGTTCAGTACATCGGCCGAACCTGGCGCGCCAGTCCGAGCGAGGGCTATCCAGGATCGCATCACCACGAGCAGGACC
>JBCKBY010000149.1:0-2895 GCA_038910715.1 Gaiellaceae bacterium | reverse complement strand
TTGACGGCGAGCGTGCGGCCGGACAGGGGGCCTGGCCGCGCCTCTGCGGGCTCGACGCGGGTGATGAACGCGTGCCACGATTCGTCGGTCACTGCCGACGAACGCTACGCCAAGTTACAAGGGCAAATGGCCGTTCACTGTATAAGCTACGCCACTAGTCATTCGATGTATCCCCCCATCGAACGGCGCAACCAAAGGAGGAGTCAAGTGGCGTTTTCCGAGACCGTGAAGGACGCGGCGTTCAAGCGCTCGGGCGGACGGTGCGAATGCACACGAACGACTCACAGCAACCATGGAGGGCGCTGCGCCACGAGCGTCAGTCGGACATCGGGCGAGTACCACCACATCAAACCCGTGAGCCAAGGTGGGACAGATACGCTCAGTAACTGTGAGCTTTTGTGCATTACCTGCCACAAGCAGACCCCGTCTTACGGCGGTTAGCACCTGCTCGAAGTAAGGCCGACACGGCAGGTATGGCCTGCCGCTCGCAGGCTATACAAACGAGCGGCAGAGTATTTTCACCACGCCACTCCACTTCAAGGGAGTGTTGGATGTCGCTTGTCAGAATCGCTGCGAGATCGGCTGCGAAGATAGCGGCTTCGCGCGGTGATTCCGTGCGTACACGGAAGAAAACATAGGAGTCAGCTTCTCCGTATCCCTCGCAGCTATCCAAGGTCACGACCCACGGATATTCGTTCAGGGCCTCAACAAGCGGGGCGACGGCCTCATCCACCCATGCGGTCACCTTCACCGCGATCTCGCGATGCTCGTCGCATGGCTCCGTCCGATGCCTCTTATACACTGAGAGGTACAAAATGCCTCCCGCGAACCGACAGAATCCACAGCGCGTCAAGTCCTCGCAGTCGCTCTATTCGCTGCGCGAGTTCATGGCGGAGTTCCCCGACGACGACACTTGCTTGGAGTGGTTGTGGCGCACCCGGTTCTCGTCGGATGGCGAGCACGCCCATTGCCCGAAGTGCGAGACAGAGCGAACCTTCAAGCGGTACGCGACGAAGCAGCGCCGCCAGTCGTGGACTTGCACCGGCTGCGGGCACCACATTCACCCGACCGCCGGAACGATCTTTGAGAAGTCCTCGATCTCGCTCGCGCAATGGTTCTACGCGATGTTCCTCGTCTCTAGCTCCCGCTGCGGCATCGCGGCGAAGCAGCTTGAGCGCGAGCTTGGCTGCAACTACAAGACCGCGTGGCGGATGCTGAACCGGATTCGGAACGTCCTCATGGAGCAGGACGACACGCCGCTGTCCGGCGAAGTCGAGGTCGACGAGACGTTCATCGGCGGGAAGCTCCGCAACGCCGACCGCCGCAAGGCTGCCGCTGAGCGGCCGGGTCAGCGGCCGTACGCACACAAGACGCGAGCTGTCGTTTACGGGGCCGTGGAGCGTGGAGGACGCATCCGAGCAACCGTCGTCCCGAACAGTCAGACGCCGACGCTCATGGCCAAAACTCGCGAGTACGTCATGCCCGAGTCGCTGATCTTCACAGACGAATGGAAGGCATACGACGGGCTCGGACGAGTCGGCTACTACCACCGGCGCATTCGCCACAAGGCGAGCATTTACGTCGAGGGTGACGTCCACACGCAGACCATCGACGGGTTCTTCGGTCACTTCAAAACCGACATCCGCGGAACGCACCACTCGATTTCGCGCCGCTGGCTGCTCGGCTATCTGAATGAATGGGTTTGGAAATGGAACCGCCGTGACGACGACGAAGCGATGTTCCGGCAGTTGATCGACAGCGCCACACAAACCGTCTAGCGCACGCTCACCCGGCCCCGCCGAAGGTGGCGCGGCGGCACATGAACCGCTCCACACCCATGAATTGACCTTCGGTGTCGGGGCCGAGTCAACGCACGTAAATCGCGCCGTTAGCACCGTCCGGCCGGGGGGATACCTTCTTAGGTCCTGCGCGGACATGACCGCGTATGTGGAAGTGACCGTGCAGGTGGCGGAGAAGCCCCGGGGCGACTGTGTCCTGTCCTGGATCGTCGCCCCGGGGGGATTCTCCACTTCGGCCCGGTAGTTCAGTGGACAGAACGGCGGATTACTAATCCGCGCGTCGGGAGTTCGACTCTCCCCCGGGCCAATCTTGGTTGTCGGGCAGGGCCACCCCTCTTCGGCCCTTATCCTGTGGATAACTTCCGCGATTTGCAGGTGTTCTGCGTGGCGCACGATATATCGCGCGTCGGACGGAGTCAACCCGTGACCGCCCCGAACCGCTCCAAGATGCCGCAAATAGCCTGGATTCTCCGGATGTTTGCCCAGGCGTGGACTGTGCAGAACGGCCTGTGGAAAACCCTCTAGGACTTCGGCTTCGGGCTGGCCATCTTCCGGAAGTCGGCCATGACCTCGTCCTTCGGGAGTAGGCCGATCTTCGTGCCCTTGGGGGCGTCCTGTGTCTCGTCCTCGGGCTTGAGCTTCTGCGTCGCGTCGGCGTCCTTCGGTGGTCTCGCCATGGCCATAGGGTACCTCCCGTGTCGGTGGATCAACTCGCCTGTCTGGTCGCACCTCGCCGCGAGCGGAGCTTCTACAGTGAACGGCCATTTGCCGTTACAAGTTGCCACTTGCCTCGCGACGCAAGCGCCACAAGGACTCCGCGGCAAGTTACAACTTGTAACTTGGCCTCAAGGCACGGTGGCGATTGCTTCGATCTCGACCTTCGCGCCCTCGACTGCCAGCCGCGGGACCTCGACGAGAGTGCTCGCCGGCCGCGTCGAGCCGAAGACCTCCTGCCGCACCGGGTTGATCTGCGGTCGGTCGTCGATGTCCGTGAGGAAGATCGTGACCTTCACGACGTTTGGGGTCTGCGCACGGTCACTGAGGGAGTCCCTCATTCCCTGAATCCCTCAGTCCTCGAATCGGAAGCGGCTTGCGT
>JBCKBY010000148.1:0-2935 GCA_038910715.1 Gaiellaceae bacterium | reverse complement strand
GGCGACGCCAGCGGGGCACATGGCAAGGAGGGGGTCGACGGTTCGAGTCCGTCAGAGGGCTTGGCGAGATCGCGCATGGTTCCTGGGGTTGCGGGATCGCCCGCCGTGGAGACATACGGGCCCGCTAGCGGACCCCGTATCACTGTTAGGCGGCTGTTAGGCGCGTACGCCGGTGAGGATCTCGACGATCGGCGCCTCGTAGAGATCCGCGGAGCCGACCGTTCCACCGGCCCCGGTCACGATCTCTTCACGCTTCGCCGCGAATTGACGCTCCGCCTCCTCCGCGCCTTCCTTCGTCTCCCAGAGAACGATGGATCGCGCGCGGCGATTCTCGTCATCGACGAGAGAGATGAAGCCTGCAAAACCCTCGATCTCCTTGAGCCCGGGAATGATCCTCTCGCGAATGATCGCCAGTATGTCTTCGCGCTTGGACGAGTCGATACCGTCCACCTCGATAAGCCGTCCGTACATAGCTCCTCCTTTTGTCGACGTCTGGGTCATCCTACTCCCGACGTGCAGCGCCGAGTCCGAGGCGGATCCGGTTTCGGACGCGTCACGGGTGCTCGCCGCGCCAGTTCCCCGTCGGCAGAGCGGAGTCGACCAGCGTCACGCGTTGAGCGATGTCGCCCTCAGACACTTTGGCGGACTGTAGCCCAGCTCATGGAAGACCGTCCGAGCGGCAACCAGCGCCGAGCCGTATAGCCTCTTCCCATGTCCGACCTCGACGAGCTCTTCGAGCGCAACCGCGCATGGGCGGCTGCCATGACCGCTGAGGATCCGCACTTCTTCGCCGCTCTCGTCGAACGCCAGACACCCGAGTACCTGTGGATCGGCTGCTCAGACAGCCGCGTCCCGGCGAACCAAATCGTCGGGCTACCGCCGGGCGACGTGTTCGTCCACCGCAACGTCGCCAACGTCGTCGTCCACACCGACCTCAACTGCCTCTCCGTGCTCCAGTACGCGGTCGACGTGCTCGCCGTGAAGCACGTGGTCGTGTGCGGACACTACGGCTGCGGCGGGGTGAAGGCAGCGCTCGAGGGCTCGCGGCACGGGCTCGTCGACAACTGGCTTCGCCACGTGATTGACGTCGGCGAGAAGTACGCCGAGGAGCTCGCACCCCTGCCCGAGGAGAGCCGCTTCGACCGACTGTGCGAGCTCAACGTCGTCGAGCAGGCGATCAACGTGTGTCAGACGACGATCGTCGAGGACGTCTGGGCGCGTGGTCAGGAGCTGACCGTGCACGGGCTGGTGTACGGGCTCCACGACGGCCTACTGCGCGATCTTGGCGTGAGCACCTCGTCGCTCGAGCGCCGGTAGCTCAGCCGGCGGGCTCGAGCGCGGGCTCCGCAACGAGCGTTTCCTGCTCCTGGAAATCACGCCCACGAACCAGGAGGAGCGAGACGAGGACGCCGACGAAGGCGATCGCAGCGCCCGCCCAGAAGGCGGCCTGAAAGCCTTCCGTCAACGCGACCGGGGTCTCCGTGCCGGTTGCGACAGCGTCGGTCGTTGTGGTCACCGCGATTGTCGAGAGGATCGCGATGCCCACGGCGCCGCCGATCTGCTGCGAGGTGTTGATGAGCCCGGATGCGAGACCGGCCTCCTGAGGCTTCGTGCCGGCGACCGCGGCAATCGTGACCGGGACGAAGGCGAACGGCATCCCCAGGCCGATGATGAGGAAGCCGGGGAAGAGGTCACTCCAGTACGTACCGTTGACCGAAATCTGCGTGAAGTAGAGAAGCCCCACGGTCATCGTCGACATGCCGAACACGAGCGCGGGCTTGACCCCGACCCGCGTAACGGCAGCGGCGGCGACGTTGGCCCAGATGATCGCCGTCCCGGCGACGGCGAGGTAGCCCACACCCGTCTCGAGCGGCGAGAACCCCAGCACCTGCTGCATGTACAGCGTCAGCATCAGGAACATGGAGAAGAGCGCTGTACCCAGGATGAAGCCGACGATGTTCGCCGCGGTCAACGTCTGTAGGCGACCGAAGATCGAGAGGGGGACGAGTGGATCGCGCTGCCGCCGCTCCCACATCAGGAAGGCGACGTGCAAGATCGCGGACGCGACGAAGACGGCGATCGTCGTTCCCGAGGTCCAGCCCCAGCTCCGGCCCTGGGTGATGCCGAGCACGAGCAACACGAGCGCAGAGGTGATGAGGACCGCGCCGATCACGTCAAATCCCTGGCCGTGCTTGTCGAGGCTCTCGGAAAGGAGGAACGGGGGCAGGATCAGCGCGGCGACGCCCACCGGGACGTTGACGAAGAAGATCCACTCCCACGACAGGAAGTCGGTGAGAATGCCGCCGAAGAGCACCCCGGCTGCAGCTCCCACGCCGCCGACCGCGCCCCACGCGCCAAGGGCGATGTTGCGCTCGCGGCCCTCGGCGAACATCGCGACGAGAATCGAGAGCGCCGCCGGTGTGAGCATGGCTGCTCACGGAGTACGGCCAAGGGCTTCGACCGGTCATGCACCAGCTCGCACACTGGGGGGCGCGTGTAATGGGCCGGCCGCGCGTCGAGGATCTCGAACCCGGCTGGCTCGTGGGTGCGCTGCGAATGGCATTCCCGGTTACTGCCGCAGGCGCGCGCATCGAGTTCAGGATCGGTGCTGAGGTTGCGTCGCTCGCTGACGGCGAAGCACGTGCCGGTGGGACCGACGAGCCGGACGCCGTGGTGACCGGAGATGCGGCGGACTTCTACCGCCTCGTTGTCGACCGCGATCTCGACGCCGTGTCGGTCGAGGGCAGCGTTGACGCGCTCGGCATCCTGCTCGCGATGCTTCCTCCCGCCGCGCCACCCGCCGCCGTCACAGCGACGGATCAGCTCTCCGCCGCGTGAGTCGCTAACGCGCTCCGAAGTCGTCGAGGCGGCCGGTCTTACCCCGGATTCCGGCCCGGCGTATCCCGCCCCACCGTAGGTCGAGTCCACGACACTG
>JBCKBY010000147.1:0-2997 GCA_038910715.1 Gaiellaceae bacterium | reverse complement strand
TGGTCGAGAGACCAAGCGATCCGCGCGGAGAGCCGATGGTGACGTCTCCCGAGACCGCGCGCGCGGTGAGTGAGCCACCCGAACGTCCAACCTCGAGATCGCCGGAAACCGTCATCAGCGATGCCTCGGTCTCGAATGCTGCGACTGAGATGTCGCCGCTGGCGGTCTTGACCTGGAGCCTGCTCCGTACCGCGTCGAGCCTGACGTCGCCCGATGAAGTCCGCACGGAGACCTCTCCGAGCTCACCGTCAACGCGGAGATCGGTGGAGCCTCCTGAGAACTCGATGTCCGACCCTGGAGGACACGTGATGCGGGTCTCGATGTCCGCGCCCCAGGTGATCTGGATCGGCCCCCAACGGATCTTCTCCTTCTGCTCGATGCGAATGGTATGACGACCGTGATGCTCATCGGCCGTCACGGAGACGTCGTCGATCGCGTCGGGGCCGCGACGGCCGAGCGAGACGAGCTCAACGCTCGTTCGCGGCTCATTGGCCGTCGTGACCACAACGCGTCCACTCGGGAGCTTGATCTGGAGGGAGACGCTCCCGGGAGTTTCGAAGACCGGCATGTCGTTACCTACGCCTCGTCCCGAGGGCTCATGTGGCGGCGTCGGCTGTCGGCAGTGCGTTTGGGCGCCGTGCGGACCCGATCGCCGCGGTCGAGGAGCTTGGCGTAGTCGAAGGGCAGTGACGCGAGAAACATGGTGCTCTCCTTTCAACCCTGGACGTAGCCCTGAATTCGGTTGCGGCTGCGCTTCGACGAGCGGTGGTCGAGCATCCGCGCGATCGTTCGCACGAGCCAAGCGTTGGTAGAGATGCCTTCGCGGCCAGCGGCGGCCTCGACGCTCACCTTGAGCGACTCGGGGAGACGGAGCGTGATCCGACCGGAGTGCTCTTCGCCGAAACCGAACTGTGCAGCATCCGGGGTCTCGTCCATGACGACGACGAGCTCCGGATCGCGTCCGGCCAGACGAACTTCGATCCGCCCCGCCTCGAGCTGTCCCCCGATCTCCAAGGCGGCTTCGCCCAGGAGGTCGAGGAGCCGAAGGTGAAGGGTGGACGCGAGAGCTTCACTCAGGCGTCGCGCAGCTTCGGCGGTCGCCTCGTCTCCGAGACCAGCCGTCGCCGCGAGGTCTTGCTGAATCGCCTGGATGTGACTTTCGAGCTGCATTGTGACTGCACAATGGCATCATCAGTGAAGTCTTGTCAAGGTCAAACCTCGACATCGAGATGGCACGCACGGAGAAACCGCATGGTTGAGCGAACTCGAGACGGTTTCTTAACAGTGCCTGGCACTGTAAAGACGACAAGTGTGTGCCAATCGCCCCACAGGGTTGCTACGAGAGCTGCCAGACGTCGTTGCGGATGATCGGCGTCGCGTTCCCGGCCGCGTCGAGACCGTCGACGTCGACCTCCGGCCCGCCGATCATGAAGTCCGTGTGGACTGCGGAGACGTTGACCCCGCGCTCCAGCAGCTCGTCCGTGCTCAACTCACTCTCGAGGCCGAGCGTCGTCGGGATGCCCCTGCCGTATGCGATGTGACAGGTCGCGTTCTCGTCGAAGAGCGAGTCGCAGAAGACGAGTCCCGTGCGCTTCACGGCCGACGAACCGTCGACCAATGCGATCTCGCCCAGGTACCCCGCCTGCTCGTCGACGGCGACCTGCTCGCGGATGATGTCGGCCCCCGCTGTCGCGCTCACGTCGGCGATCTTTCCTCCTTCGAACCGAACGACGAGATCGGAGACGCGCGTGCCGGCAGTGACGAGCGGCAGGGTCGAACGGACGAAGCCCTCCGTGCGGCGCCAGTCCGGTGTCGTGAAGACCTCTTCGGTCGGAAGGTTCGGCATGTGCTCGATCCCGGTCTCCGTCTCGAACGTCGCGCACATCCAGTGCGACGACGGCAGCAGCCCGACCGTGAGGTCGGTCCCGGGGCCGCGGAAGCGGACAGCGTCGAAGCCGTGCGCCTCGAGTGCGTCCGCCCTCGCTTGCAGCCTCTCCGTGTGAGCGCGCCATGCCTCGACGGGGTCCGGCTCGTTGAGACGCGTGGCCGTGGCGACGGCATCCCAGAGGCGCTCGACGTCCGGCTCGCCGAAGATCTGGGTCGCCCAACCGGCGTTCGGAGCCGAGACGATCGACCAGTTGAACCTGCGGGCGGCGATTGCACTCCCCATGAGCATGCGGATCTCCTGCGGATCGGCTCGACCAACGAGTCCCGGATCGAGATCGGCAAGGAGGTCGGGATCGGGATTGCCTGTCAGCGCGATGAGAGCCGGCCGCTCCTCTGGCCAGCGGCTCATCCAGTCGAGAAGATAAGGAGGAGACCAGCCGAGCTCCTCTTCCGGGCCGAGCTCGATCGCAGCGCGGCGAAGGTGCAGATCGGAGTAGAGGACTACGACGTGACGCGCGCCCGCGCGATACGCCTCGCGTGCGACGGCGCGTGCGATCTCGGCATGCTCGATGAGGCACATGACGACGACGTCCTGCTCGGGCTGAACGTTCGCCCCGACGCGGACTGTCAGCTCGGCATAGCGCCGAATGCGCTCGTCTGGAGTCACGAGCGTCCTGCTCTGCGTGTGTCGATCAGTCGCCCCAGTCGAAGTCGCGCGGACGCCCCGTCCAGAGCGCTTCGTCCAGTGCAGCGCCTTCAACGTTCTCGGCGGTCTCCTCGCCGGGCCACGGGAGCCGCTCGGAGCTGAGCTCGGCCGCAGGCTCACCGTCCATCGTCTCCTCGATGCGGGCCTGTTCTTCGCTTTTAAAGAGGGGATGGTTCTCGAGCTGGTCACCGTCGAGATAGCGGTCGAGCGGCATCTCGGAATCGAGCTCCGCGTTCTGACCCTTCAGCGCCAGATGTTCGCGAATCGCCTCTGCGAACGCAGATTCCGATTCGACGGCAGAGTGATCTTCGTGATCCGACATGGCTTTCCCGGAGGTCGGGAGTCTACCGGAACGTCAGCGTAAAGACCCTGCTAATAAGCCGATTGTGGCTTGAGCGCTTGCA
>JBCKBY010000146.1:0-3041 GCA_038910715.1 Gaiellaceae bacterium | reverse complement strand
CGCCGGCGCCGGGCCTCGGATCCGCTCGCGGTCGTCCTCTGGGATGCCTGCAAGGTCGAGGCGCTGCTCGAGATCTACCTGTTCGCGAGTCACTTCCGAGGAGATCAGGACGAGATCGTTCGCGTCGAGGTACCCGCGAATGTCCCCATCCGGAAGCAGGCGCTGGTGCGTGGAGTCGCGCAGGTGCTCGAACCTATCCATCTCCATGCTCCGCAAGGGATCGATCGACCCGAGCTGATCGACGATGAACAGCCGGCCGCCGGAACGCGTCACGCGGGCGAGCTCTGAAACAGCCAGCTCCGGACGCCGGACGTGGTGCAGCACTCGATGGCAGCAGGCAAGGTCGAAGCTGGCATAGCCAAATGACAGCTCCGTCACATCGCCTTCGACGAAGCTGACGTTCTCCGGCGGCGCCGCCCTTCCGGCGTCGAGATAGTCGGCTCGCGTATCAACGCCGACCACTTCGGACACGTGCGGGGCAAGTGCGAACGCGAGTGCTCCAGTGCCGCATCCCGCGTCGAGAACGGCTTCGTTCCCGGTGAAGGGCCCGAGCAGTCGGCGCACGCGCTCGGCAAGATCGGATGCGCGCTCTTCCTGCAGCGCCAGGCGAAGTTCGACGCTCACGCGCGCCCCTCGCCACTCGCGAGCGAGCGCGCGAGGTCAAGCGCGTCATCGCGTGTCGAGATCGTCCCCGCTGCCCGTTCCTCGTCGATGACCGCGAGGATACGTCCGATCTCGGGTCCGGGTGCGATCCCGAGCTCGTCTCCACGAACGAGCGGCTCGGGCGGATCGGCAATTCGCGCGGCTTCGACGACCGCGGAAAGCTCGGCTGCGCCGACGAAGGCGAGCGCGTCGAGCGCCCACGGTTCCGTATCTCGACGAAAGCGATGGATCGCGCGCGGCGACGGATCGTCCGGAGGACGTGCGCGCAAGAGCGTCGCGGCATACCGGCGCAGCTCGTTCGAGATCGGGAAGCCCGCCAAGCGGTCCCGGAAGACAGCGACCAGACGGAAGTCCGGGTCGTCGAGCGCGTCCAAGGGGCCGTCGACTCGACCATGGAGCGGCCCGAGCAGCTCGACGTCGTCGAGCCGTCGGTAGCCGGCGGGCGAGAGCCGCCGGAACTCACTGAGAATGCGCTCGCCCGCGGGCTGGGTGACGAGCGTGCTCGAGCCGCGGAGAAGCTCCTCCGTGTGCGCATCCATGCGGAAGCCGAGCTCGTCCTCGAGCCGCACGGCCCGGAGGAGACGCAGTGGATCGTCGATGAAGACGGAGTCCGACACGGCTCGGATGCGCCCGGCGGTGAGATCGCCCTTCCCGCTGAATGGATCGCACACGTCACCCGATCCAACGCGTACAGCGATCGCGTTGAAGGTGAAGTCGCGCGACGCGAGATCGGCTTCGATGCCGGCAGCTAGGGGTGTGAAGTCGACGGTCTGGTCGGCGTCTGGCGAAGATACGCGCCAAGCGCCGTGGCGTTCCGAGAGCGGGAACGCAACGCCGCCGAACCTTCGGGCATAGCGAGCGGCAGCCTCTCGCGGCTCGCCACAGGCGACGTCGAGGTCGAGCACCGGGCGCCCGAGCAGCTGGTCGCGGACGGCACCTCCGACGATCCATGCTTCCTCGTCGCCGAGTATCTCGCGGACGCGCTCATCCATCCTTCGCGACCCGCCGCGCTCGGCCGGAGCGGGTGTTGAGCCCCGTAGCAATCTCGTATCCGATCGTGTCGGCCACACGCGCGTGATCCTCGATCAGGATCCCGTCCCCCACGAGCGTCACCATGGTTCCAAGCGGGAGTCGCGCGTCCAGTTCGACGGCGAGCGCATCCATGGAAACCGTCCCCACGACGCGCCTGCGCTCACCCGCCACCAGGATCTCCGTCCCCGTCATGTCCCGTCGGAACCCGTCCGCGTACCCGACGGGGACGATGCCGATCCACGTCGGTCTGTCGGCGACGAATCGGCGCCCGTACCCCGTGCTCTCGCCGGGCGCGAGGTGTTTGACGAGCGCGAGATACGACTCCCAGCGCAACGCAGGCTCGAGCCCCTCTGCCTGAGGTCCGTCGCCGAACGGCGATATCCCGTAGAGCGCGATGCCACAGCGAACGGCGTCGAAGCGCGCCTCGGCGTAACGCAGCGTGGCGGCACTGTTGGCGATGTGTCTCGTCAGCGATCCGAGACCGGCGGTGGCGTCCTTGAAGCGCTCGACCTGAAGATGCGTGAACGCCGGATCGGACTCCGCGGAGGCGAGATGACTCATCAACCCGACGACGTCCCGGCCCGGCGCCGGCAACTCCGAGAGCCCCCACCGACCCATCCCGGTATCGATTTTCAGGTGAACTCGAGCGCCTTCGGGCACCCGCTCGCCCGCAGCAACGAGCTCGAGTCGCGCAGCCCGCGCCTCGCCGATCTCACGATCCGAGACAGGGCACATGACGATGATGCGCGCGTTTCGCAGCGCTGCGCGAAGGTGCAGCGCTTCGGGCAGCGTCGCGACGCAGAGCGCCGATGCTCCCGCATCTAGCGCTGCGCGTGAGACGTCGACCGCGCCGTGGCCGTATCCCTCCGCCTTGACGACCGCCCACAGCTCCGCCCCGCCCGCGGCACGCAGCAGCGTCTCGGCGTTTCGCCGGATGGCCCCGAGGTCGACGGTGAAACACGATCGCTCCATCCGGTCATTCTCCGTGATCGTGGCTGCGCCGACTCGGTACTACACGTCTCGTGAGCCGAGAAAGTGGAACCAGCGACGCTACGAGCGCAGTTCGCAGCGCGCGATGCTCCCGCCGCCTCCGCCGGACGTGCACGTGTCGCGCCCGATGCCGCCGTCGAGAGTGTCAGGGCCACGGCCGCCGTCGAGCCAATCCGTGCCGGCGCCGCCATTCAGCGCGTCGAGTCCATCCCCACCCAGGAGCCGATCCCCGCCTCTGTTCCCGGTGACGTTGTCGTTGCCGGATCCTGCGTCGAGGTGGTCGTTGCCGTCGCTGCCGAAGAGACTGTCGTCGCCCCCCAGGCCGAGCAGGACATCTCGCCCGGGCCCCCCCCCCG
>JBCKBY010000145.1:0-3083 GCA_038910715.1 Gaiellaceae bacterium | reverse complement strand
GAGGCGTACGGGGAGACGCTTCTTGCGGCGTGGCGCGCCCTGGCCCAGGGGTGCGACGGTGAACCTGCGCGCTTTCGACGGCAGTGGCGTGCCGTCGCGAAGAAGGCAGCCTTCGACGAGGTCAACGATCTGATCGACCGTCACAACCGCTGGTACCCCGTCGAGTCACAGCCCCCGATGGATCCGCGGCGCGGCGACTACGCACTCGTCAACGGACGCGACTACCGTCTCTCGCCGCTCGACTCCGAGTGGGTACTCGAGCGTTACCCGCCCTCTCTCAAGCGCGCGGAGGCCGACGCGCCCTGACGAGCGCGTCGATCGCCGGACGATCCGCATCTGAGACGTCGCGGAGAACACGCTCGGCTTTCTCGATCTCGAGGCCGGGGAGATCGGCGGTGATGTCGTCAGGCGTGTAGAGGAGGTCGGGATCCTGCGGGCCGCCGACGCCATCGGTCAGATTAGTCAGGTCGTGTCCAACCAGGAGCAAGGTTCCGTCGGATCCAACCGCCAGCGCAGCCCGCTCGAGGACGCGGCGGCGTTCCGGTGCCGGGATCTGGAGATAGAACACGAGCACGAGCTCGAAGGCCTCCACTGCAGGCTCGTACTCGAGGAGGTCCGCGCCGATGAAGTCGATGTCGAGCTGCTCACGGACGGCTCGCTCTCGAGCTTTGGCGATCGCGACCTCGGAGAAGTCGACCCCTGTGACTTTCCAGCCGCGTTCGGCGAGCCAAGCGGCATTTCGGCCCTCGCCGCATGCGAGATCGAGCGCCCGACCCGGGGTCAGGTCGGCGACCTCGGCAACAAGAAAGCGGTTGGGCGTCGCGCTCCAGAGGAGGTCGGTCTCTGCGTACTTGCGATTCCAGTGTTCACGCTGCACGGGGGCGGACCCTTCCTGCGACACGGTAGGTAGCGGCGAGAGTGGGATCTCCGTAATGGTCGGCGAGAACACCCCCAGCGGACGGACCGACGAGCTCACCCAAAGCCCAGGCGGTGTTCATGACGCCGAACGCCAAGCCTTGCGCGAGCCCCACTGCTTCCGCTCGATGTGAGGTCAGCGCCATGCTTGGCGTATACAGGCTGCCGAAGCTGACCGCGGCAGCGCAAACCAAGAGCGCGATGAGCGCTGGGCCTGAAACCGTTGCGATGGCGAGTCCGACAGCGACAGCCACGGACGCCGTCAGCGCTATGCGAATTGGGAGGAGGCGTCCGACCCGGTCGCTGAAACGACCGAGGATCGGGTTCAGGAAGACCTCGATCAGACCGGCGGCGAGGAAGACCGAGGCGACCGCGAAGGTCGTCCAGCCGGCGTCGTCGAGAGCGAGGGGCGTGAGCACGATAAGGAGGCCGAAGAGCATCGCCGGAAGCATGTTCAACCAGAGGCCTCCGAGAAACCGCTTGTCCCGGAGCGCACGCCTGAGCCCGTTCAACGTTGCGGCTTGAACCGGCGCGGAGCGGGCAAACGACGCGAGCGTTGCGAAGACGAGCGTGAGCACCCCGACCACGCTGAACGAGAGACGGATCCCGACGAACTCGGCGAGACCGCCGAACATCGGCCCCAGCACGGCGCCGAAAACAGCGGCGCCGAACGCCGTTCCGATCACCTCACCGCGTTTCGCCCGAGGCGCGGTGACGGAGATCCACGCGAGTGCGCCCGCCCAGGTCGCCGTGCTCGAGATGCCCTGGACGAAGCGCGCACCGCCGAGCGCGAGTGCGCTGTCTGCGCCTGCAAACGCGAAACTGGCAAGGGACAGAAGGATCAGGCCGCCGACGACGGCTCGCTTCGGTCCCCAGCGCGCAGCCGCGAGGCCGCCGGGAATTCCGCCGAACAGCGCCCCCGCCCCGTACGCGCCAACGAGGAGCCCCGCACCGGCTTTCGAGAGGCCGTACTCCTCCGCGTAGCCCGGGACGAGCGGGGTCAGCGCCGTGAAGAGCATCGCGTCGACGAAGATGATCGAGCTGACGAGGAGAAGCAGGCGCCGCACGCGGGCCAGGATATGCGCCCAACAAAAAATGCACCGAGCCGGTGGCGCCTTCGTCCGGCTTCCCGACTGACCGCCGCCGAAGCGGCTGCCGATCGGAGAGCCATCAACCTCGGGCGTTCCGTACTCGGTGCAGCGGGGACTCTATGGACCAGATGGTTTCCGGTCAAGCACCAGAACGACTAAATTCCGCGCAATTTGCGGCAACTTGATCGAAACGTTCTCACGAATACCCGATCGCGGTAGCACGACGTGGGCTACTCGGAGCCCACGTCGTGCTCTCTTGACGGATGCTTTCTCTGACGGTCAGCTGGCAGCACCGCTGGAAGCAGGTGCCGTCGGCGAGAATGTTCCGTTCCCGTGATCCGCTCTCGACCTGACCGGCGCACAATCCGCCGCCGCCGACTGATCGCTGCTGCTGTTGCACTCCTCGGACTTGCAATCGTGGCAGCGGCGTTCGTCCGCTCGACCGACGGAAACGGTGGCGGCAGCGCGCTCGTTCCTCGAGGCGAACCGACCGTGTCGGATCCGCTCGCCTACGAGGACGGGCAGGACGCGGATCTCGAGCGTGCGGCGGCACTCGGGCTCAGTCATCCGCTCTACGCGAAGAGTCCAGGCGGGGTCGTTGCCGCAGCCCGTCGCACAGCGGAGTTCCAACCCCTGATCGAGGACGCGATCGCCGGCAGTGATCTCGATGCGGAGATAGTCGAGGCCATCGTGTTTCTCGAGAGCGGCGGCCGACCCGATGTGATCGCCGGCGACGATCCGGCTCGAGCCTCGGGTTTGACTCAGATCCTGGCGGAGACCGCGACGAGCTTCCTCGGCATGCGCGTGGACCTGGCCGAGAGCCGGAGGCTCACGACTCGAATCCGTGCCGCCGCGCAGCGAGGTGACACGCTGACCGCAAACCGTCTCCGCGAGCAGCGGCGCACGATCGACGCGCGGTTCGATCCCGTGCAGGCGCTGGCCGGGACGGTCCGGTATCTGACAACCGCTCGTGAGAGGCTGGGGAGAGACGACCTCGCCGTCGTCTCGTATCACATGGGGATCGGCAACCTGACGAACGTCCTCCGCGCATACGCAGGGGGCGATAGCGGTATCTCG
>JBCKBY010000144.1:0-3210 GCA_038910715.1 Gaiellaceae bacterium | reverse complement strand
TTCCTCGACCTTCGCCTCCCGCTCGTGCACGAGGTCGAGGCCGGTGATGCCGCAGTCGACGACGCCGTCCTGGACGTACTCCGGCACGTCGGCCGCGCGGACGAGCAGGACGTCGACGGGGGCGTTGCGGCAAGGGAAGGCGAGCGCCCGGTCGCCGGGCCACTCAGGCCCTAGCCCGGCGTCCTCGAGTAGGACGACCGCCGGCTCGCGGAGACGACCCTTCGCAGGGATCGCGATCTTCAGGCGCTGCGCGCGAGCCTGCGTTTCCGGCGGTTGAGCGCCAGCCGGTAGCCGTCCTCGCCGTGCCGCAGCCAGTGCGCCACCCGCGTCACCGTCGTCGTCGACGCGCCCGTTCTCCTCGCCACCTCGTGGTAGGGCAGACCCTGGTCGAGCAGCCGGGCGGCGTGCCAGCGGTGCGTCATCGCCTCGATCTCCGCCAGCGTGCAGAGGTCCCGGAAGAAACGCTCCGCCTCCTCCGGCGTCCGCAGGGCGAGAATCGTCTCGAAGAGCTCGTCTGTCTCGCTCGTTCGCCACTCGTGTGAAGGTTCTTCCGTCATCGCAGGGTTATTCCGGATTGGTATAGCATATTAGCATGCTAGCACGGACACACAGGAAAGCCAGCTTCGAGGTGATACCGGCGGTCGACGTGCTCGGGCAGGACGCCGTGCGGCTCGAGCGGGGCGAGTTCGACCGCGTCGTCGCGCGGGAGGCGGATCCGGCGGCGCTGGTCGAGCGGCTCGTCGAGGCCGGTGCGCGGCTCGTCCACGTCGTCGACCTGGACGGCGCACGCTCGGGGCGGATGCGGCCGGAGCTCGTCCGCGAGCTCGCCGCGGCGGCGTCGCCCGCACGGATCCAGGCGTCTGGCGGGGTGCGCTCACCCGCAGACGCCGAGCGGTTGCTCGACGCGGGTGCCGACCGGGTCGTCGTCGGGACGGCGGCGTTCGCCGCTCCCGACGCCCTCGAGCGCTACCGGGCCGCGCTCGGGGACAGGCTCGCCGTCGCCGTCGACGTCCGCGCGGGACGCGTCGTCACAGGGGGCTGGCTCCGGGAGACGGGCATGAGCGCCGAGGAGGCGGCCGAGCGCTGCGCGGCCGCGGGCGTCTCCCGCATCCTCTGCACCGCGGTCGACCGTGACGGAACCCTCGCCGGGCCCGATCTCGACCTCCTGGCGCGGGTACGCGAGCGGTCCGGGCTGCCCGTGCTCGCAGCCGGAGGCATCCGCTCCCAGGCCGATCTCGCCGCCGTCGAAGGGCTGGGCTGCGAAGGGGCGATCGTCGGCCGGGCGCTACTCGAAGGGCGCCTTCCTCTCTCGGCCCTGGCTGCGCATGGGTAGCGCTCCCGCGGGTCGCTCATGGCCGCTCTCGCCTCCCATGCAGGGCGCGCCGGAAAGCCATCTCTACACTCACCGTCCAGTGGCGATCACCGAGCCGACCTGGACACCTTCCTCGTGGCGGGAGCTCCCGGCGGGTCAGCAGCCCGAGTGGCCGGACCCTTCGGCGCTCGCCGCGGTGCGGGAGCGGCTGCGTGGGCTGCCGCCGCTCGTCTTTGCCGGCGAGGCGCGGGCGCTTCTCGCCGCGCTCGGCGAGGTCTGCGAGGGACGCGCCTTCCTGCTCCAGGCCGGCGACTGCGTCGAGTCGTTCCGCGACGTCTCCGCTCCCGCCATTCGCGAGAAGCTGAAGGTGCTGCTCCAGATGTCGGCCGTGCTCACCTACGGCGCGACGCTGCCGGTAGTCAAGGTGGGGCGCATGGCCGGCCAGTTCGCGAAGCCGCGCAGCGAGCCGACGGAGGTCGTCGACGGCGTCGAGCTCCCGTCGTTCCGCGGCCACGTCGTCCACTCCGACGAGCGGACGCCCGAGGCGCGCGTTCCCGACCCGGAGCGGCTCGTGCAGGGCTACTACCAGGCCGTCTCCACCCTCAACCTGCTGCGTGCCTTCACGAAGGGTGGCTTCGCCGACCTCACCCTCGTCCACGTCTGGAACCGCGAGTTCGTCGCCAGCTCGCCCGCCGGCCAGCGCTACGAGGCGCTCGCCGACGAGATCGAGCGTGCGCTCCGCTTCATGCAGGCGATCGGGATCGACCTCGCCAAGGAGCCCACGCTTCACGAAGTAGACGTGTGGACGAGCCACGAAGGGCTTCTCCTCGACTACGAGGAGGCGCTCACTCGCACGGACTCGCTTACGGGACAGCCCTACGACTGCTCGGCGCACATGCTCTGGATCGGCGAGCGCACGCGCGACCTCGCCGGCGCACACGTCGAGTTCTTCTCCGGTGTCAACAACCCGGTCGGCGTCAAGCTCGGCCCCGCTGCGACGCCCGAGGAAGCGGTGGCGCTCGCCGAGCGGCTGAACCCACACCGCGTGCCCGGTCGGCTGACTCTGATCACGCGGATGGGGGCCGAGCGAGTGCGTGAGGCGCTTCCGCCGCTGCTCGAGGCGGTGCGCGAGGCGGAGGTGCCCGTCGTCTGGGTGTGCGATCCGATGCACGCGAACCTCGTCCGCACGCCCGACGGCACGAAGACGCGCCGGTTCGACTCGATCATGGCCGAGCTCCAGGGGTTCTTCGCCGCACACCGCGAGGTCGGCACGTGGCCGGGCGGTATCCACATCGAGTTCACCGGCGAGGACGTGACCGAGTGCCTCGGGGGCTCCGAAGCCGTGCTGGAGGAGCAGCTCGACCACCGCTACGAGACGCTGTGTGACCCGCGTCTGAACGGGCGGCAGTCGCTCGATCTCGCGTTCCGCGTCGCCGAGCTGATGCGGTCCGCTTGACGGCCGGCCGGTGATACGGCTAGCCGTCGTCGGGACAGGGCTCATCGGCGCCTCGGCGGGCCTTGCGGCCCGGCGGGCGGGCATCGAGCAGGTCGCGGGCTGGGACGAGGACCCCACGGCGCTCGAGGTCGCCGCGGAGCGCGGCGCCGTCGAGCCCGCCGGCTCGCTTGCCGAGGCCCTGAACGAGGCGGACGTCTCGCTCTCGTCGCCGTCCCGGTCGTGGTGCTGCCGGCCGTGGTGCACGCCGTCCTCGAGTCCGCTCCAGCCGGGTGCACCGTCACGGACGCCGGCTCGACGAAGGGGTCTGTCTGACTCTCCTGCGTGTGCTTGCTGGTGTATCCACGCCGACGCACGGTGTCGTACGGGTCAACGGACAACCGATCGCGACACTCGTGGCCGAACTCGGCTACCTCCCCCAGGACGAGATCGTTCACCCCAGGCT
>JBCKBY010000143.1:0-3272 GCA_038910715.1 Gaiellaceae bacterium | reverse complement strand
GGCTTCGGCTCGCGCTTCGTGAGCGCGGTCTCGAGCGCGGAGATCAGCACCGGCCGCGTGCGCCGCGGCTGGATCACGTCGTCGACGTAACCGCGCTCGGCAGCCGAGTACGGGTTCGCGAAGCGCTCCTTGTAGTCGGCGATGAGCTCCTCGCGCCGCGCGTCTGCGTGGTCGGACTCTGCGAGCTCCTGCCGGAAGACGATGTTGACCGCCCCTTCCGGGCCCATGACAGCGACCTCGGCCGTCGGCCAGGCGACGTTGAAGTCGGCGCGGATGTGCTTCGACGACATGACGTCGTACGCGCCCCCGTAGGCCTTGCGCGTGATCACGGTGAGCTTCGGGACGGTCGCCTCCGCGTATGCGTAGAGAAGCTTCGCGCCGTGACGGATGATCCCGCCCCACTCCTGCGCAGTCCCCGGGAGGAAGCCGGGCACGTCGACGAGGGTCACGAGCGGGATGTTGAACGCATCGCACGTGCGCACGAATCGCGCTGCCTTCACCGATGCATCGATGTCGAGCACGCCGGCGAGAGCTCCGGGCTGGTTGCCGACCACACCCACTGCGTGCCCGCCAAGCCGAGCGAAGCCGCAGACGATGTTCTCGGCCCAGTGCGCGTGCACCTCGAGGAACTCTGCGTCGTCGACGACCCGCTCGATGACGCCTTTCATGTCGTACGGCTTATTCGGGCTGTCAGGGATGATCGTGTCGAGCGACGCGTCCTCGCGATCGACCGGATCTGCGGGAGGCGCGTACGGCGGCGGGTCCAGGTTGTTCTGGGGGAGGAAGGACAGGAGATAGCGCGCCTCTTCGAGGCACGTGTCCTCGTCGGGAGCGGTGAAGTGGGCGACGCCCGACTTGGTGGCGTGCGTCGCGGCGCCACCGAGCTCTTCGAACGAGACGTCCTCGCCCGTCACCGTCTTCACGACGTCGGGGCCGGTGATGAACATGTACGACGTCTCCTCCACCATGAGGACGAAGTCGGTGATCGCCGGCGAGTACACGGCACCACCGGCGCACGGGCCCATAACGAGCGAAATCTGAGGCACGACTCCCGAGGCCTGCACGTTCCGCCAGAAGATCTCGGCGTATCCAGCCAATGAGACGACGCCCTCCTGGATCCTCGCGCCACCCGAGTCATTGATCCCGATCACCGGGCAGCCGTACTTGACGGCCAGGTCCATGACCTTGCAGACCTTCTCTGCGAAGACCTCGGAGAGCGATCCGCCGAAGACGGTGAAGTCCTGCGAGAAGACAAACACCTTGCGGCCGAAGATCTCTCCGTAGCCGGTGACGACCGCGTCGCCCCACGGCCGGTTTTCGTCCATGCCGAACTCCACCTCGCGATGCCGAACGAAGCGGTCGAGCTCGACGAACGAGCCTGGATCGAGCAGCTTCTCGAGGCGTTCACGCGCGAGGAGCTTTCCGCGCTCGCGCTGTCGGGCGACATGCTTCTCGCTCGCCGGATGGAGCGACTCATCGGTCAGCTCCTCGAGCCAGCGGAGCTTGGCCTCGGTCGTATCGTGGATCTCTCCCACCGTCGCGGAGCCTAACTGTGGAGCGATCGGCGCAAACTTGTCACCCTTACAGTGCCAGGCACTGTTAATGACCATGGACATGTGACCATGATCGCGTTACTCTTGACGCATGCGCACGATCCCGGCAGGCCGCTTCAAGGCTCAGTGCCTGAAACTCCTCGATGAGGTAGCAGAGACCGGAGAGACGATCGTCGTCACAAAGCGCGGCAAGCCCGTCGCCAAGGTCGAGCCGATCGAAGAGCCGCCCTCCCTGAAGGGCAGCGTGATCTACCTCGTAGACGACGACGAGCTGCTGTTCTCGACGGGTGAGATCTGGGATGTGGAACGTTGATGACGATTCTCGACACACACGTCTGGCTTTGGTGGCTCGGCGACGACCCGAGGTTGTCCCGTCCCGCCCGTGAAGCTGTCGAGGCGAGCGGCGAGATCGGTGTCTCGGCGATGAGCGTGTGGGAGCTTGCAACGCTCGAAAGGCTCGGGCGACTTCGGCTCGTTCCCGACATTCGCACTTGGGTGCGGCGAGCGCTTGCCCGTGCGGACGTATCGCAGATTGCTGTCACAACGGAAATTGCTCTTGCCGCCGGATTATTACTTCCGCCGTTTCCCGGCGATCCCGCGGATCGGATCATCTACGCGACCGCGCTCCTGACCGATGCGCGGCTTGTCTCGGGCGACCGGCGGATCCATCGCCACGATCCCGAACGGGTGGTCTGGTAAGCGCATAGGGTGACGGCCGTGACCGTTCCACTCGACCGGTCGACGACCTGGCCGTATGAGGACGGGGAGCCGGGAGCATTCACGTACGCGCGCTACTCGAACCCGACTACGGCCGAGGCCGAGCGGCGGCTCGGAGAACTGGACGGTGGCGAGGCGCTTCTCTTCGCATCCGGGATGGCGGCGTCGACCGCGGTGGTCATCACCTTTCTCTCCCCCGGCCAGACCGTGGCGCGCGCCGAGGGCGCGTACTACGGAACAGGGGTCATGCTCGACGAGCTCGAGCGCTGGGGCGTGCGCCACATCGAGTTCGACCAGACCGGCGCGCCTCCCGCTAGCGCCGACCTCATCTGGGTCGAAGCCCCGTCGAATCCCTTCCTCACGATGCCGAACTTCGAGGCGTGTGCTCTCCATCCGGCTCCCGTGGTCTGCGATGCCACGGCTGCAACGCCCTTGAACGTGCGACCGCTCGAGCTCGGCTGCGACTTCGTGGTGCACTCAGGCACCAAGTTCCTCGCCGGTCACGACGACGCCCTCGTCGGCGTCGTGGTCTGCAAGCGGGCGGAAGACGCTGCGCGGTTGCTCGAGTTCCGGTCGCGAACAGGACCGGTCGCAAGCGCCGACACCGCCTGGATGCTTCTGAGGGGGTTGAGCACACTCCAGGTTCGCCTCGCCCACCAGACGGAGAGCGCGACGAAGATCGCGGAACGACTACGAGCCCATCCCGCGGTCGAAACTGTGCGCTACCCGGGGTTCGGAGGTCTCCTCTCCTTCGACGTCGCCGATGCTGACGCGGCACGCCGCGTGGAGACCGGCACGCGGTTGATCGTGAACATGACGAGCCTCGGCGGTGTCACCTCGCGTATCGAAGCCCGAGCACGCTGGGAGGGAGCGCGAGTGCCGGCCGGTCTCCTCAGGTTGTCCGTCGGTCTCGAGGATCCGAACGAGCTGTGGGCCGACCTCGGGCACGCGCTTGCGAAGATCACGTAGTGGGCTTTCTCGATCGCATTCGAAATAAGGGGG
>JBCKBY010000142.1:0-3308 GCA_038910715.1 Gaiellaceae bacterium | reverse complement strand
CCTTGTGCCCCTCCTCGTCTGACTCGAGTTCCGGCTGAAAGCCCAGCTCGTCGAGCAGACGAACGACGCGGTGGACGGCCTCCTTGGCCGAGAGGGAGATGAGGGGCGCCGGGCGGGTAACCAGGTAGCGGCCCCACGCCCGTCCAGCCTGCTCGGCGCGGGCAGCAGGATCCGGCTCAGAGCCCGCCAGGCAGCCGGCCAGGATCTGTGCGAGCAGTCGGTACCCGCCCAACTCCGCGGGGGCGGCTGTCTCAGGCACGAGCTCGTAGACGATGCGTGGGCGGCCCGGGCGGGCGCGCTCCTCGGCCTTCGCCGACACGAGACCCACCTCGGCCAGAACGCCAAGGTGCGAGCGGACCGTGTTCGAGTGCAGACCCACTCGTTCCGCCAGCTCACGCGAATCGAGAGGAGCGCCGGCCTCGTGCAGCACTGCGAGGATCCTCGCCCGGCTTGTGTCGCCCAGCGCCCGATGCAGACGCCTATCCAGGTTGTCGCCCGGTTCTATAGAGCTCTTTATCACGATGCGTCCAGAGTTTACGGGCTTGGAGGGCAAATATCCAGAATGATTCAAGTACCCCCTCCGCAGCATCGAGCGCTTCAACGTCTCCGACCGTCCGGGTGACGCGGACTCGCGACGGCCCGGGAGGTTACGAGGCGACCCCGCGGATCTCGTATGCGGGCGGCACGCCAGCCTACGCCGAGCTCGCGGTCGAAGACGCCGGGGTCTTTCCCGGAGGGACCCTTGGTCGGCCGCAGCGCAGACGCTCGGAGTTGAGGCCGCAGTCGGCAGGCGCTTCCTCGGCCCGGGGCTCACCGCCATCGGCTTGTCGCCAGCTTCTATTTGACGTATATCGTATCCTTGCCATAAATACTAGTTCGGTAGGAATAACGACGGCAGAGAGTCTCTGGACGTCGCGACGGACGCCCGCGGGCAGCGGGCTTGTGCACGACCCAAGGGAGACACTGAATGACCTACATCATTGCTGAGCCCTGCATCGACATCAAAGACAAGTCCTGTGTCGACGTCTGCCCGGTCGACTGCATCCACGAGTTCGAGCGGATGCTCATCATCGATCCCGAGGAGTGCATCGACTGTTTCGCGCCGACGGAGCAACTCGTCACCTCACACGGTCTTCGGACGTTCGCAGAGCTCGAGGACACGTCCTGCCGGGTCCTGACCGACGACGGCTTCAAACCGGCGGTCGTGAAGCGCTTCCGACGACGACCGCTCGTGAAGCTCGAGCTCGCGCCTGCGTTCGAGGAGCGGACTCGTCATGGAGGCACACGGCTCACCACTCGAAACATCTCCAGGTTCCGGCGGACGATTTCGGCGACGCCGACACACCGCTGGGTCCTCGCCGACGGCGAAAAGACGGACGCGCTGGGCGTCGGGCAGTTCGTCCCGTCGATGAGGGCACAGCCGACGCGGGACTCCGAGAACTACCGCCTCGGCGTCCTCCACGGGCTCGTCTTTGGCGACGGCACGCGGAACAAGCAGGAGATTCGCTCGGGCGAGCACCTGCATTACGTGCAGCTCTACGGTGAACGCGTGGCGAAGTTCAGGGATTTCTTCGACAAGGTGAATTTCTCGCCATGCCTGGATGTGCATCCCGGCTACGTCGGCACAGGTGTCGTACGTTCGAGCGCCAATCTGAAGCGGCTCCTACCCGAGACCGCAGACACCGAGTACATCGCGGGCTTCGTGGACGGCTGGATCGCCGCCGACGGCGATCCGGTCAAGGCCGGGTCCTGGCGTCTTCGCTCGACCGACCACGAGGCGCTCGCTTGGCTCGAGCAGGCGGCGGTCATCGCTGGCTACGTCGCGGTCGGCTCAGGTCAGGAAAGCAGCGTGGAGACGAACTTCGGCGTTCGCAGCCGCCCGATTCGCTGGCTGTACCTCGCCACGCGGGAGGTCTTCTGGAGGGTGATGCGCGTCGACGATCACGAGGCCGACCAGGCCGACACGTTCTGCGCCGTCGTTCCCGGCAAGCACGAATTTACGCTGGCGGGCGGCATTTACACCCAAAACTGCGGCGCCTGCGAGCCCGAGTGCCCGGTCGAGGCGATTTTCCCCGAGGACGCACTGCCCGACAAGTGGGAGCCCTTCGTCAAGATCAACTACGCCTACAGCGAGGGCGCCCAGGCGATCAACCCGCTCGTCGAGCAGTACGCGGCCGAGCACAACGTCCAGAACCCGCCTCTCGATGGCTGCTAGCAGGGTCACCAGAGCGACCCGCAGCCCTCTGACAGGCCAGGGCGTCGCAGCCGCCAGGCCGACGCTCGACGCGCATCGCCTGCGGGCCGACTTCGCCGTCTTCGACGAGCTGCGCAACGGCAAGCCGCTCGCCTACCTCGACTCGGCGGCCTCGACGCAGAAGCCGCGCCAGGTGCTGGACGCGATGCGCGAGTTCTACGAGCACTCCTACGCGAACGTCCACCGCGGCGTCTACCGCCTCGCCGAGCGGGCGACGGAGGGCTTCGAGGGCGCCCGCGAGAAGGTGCGCGCCTTCGTCAACGCCTCCTCGACGCGCGAGATCGTCTTCACGCGCAGCACGACGGAGGCGCTCAACCTCGTCGCCTACGCCTGGGGGCTCGACAACCTCGGCCCCGGCGACCTCGTGGTCGTCACCGAGCTCGAGCACCACTCGAACTTCGTCCCCTGGCAGTACGTCGCGCAGCGGCAGGGGGCGGGCTTCCGATACATCCCGATCGACGACAGCGGCGAACTCCAGCTCGACGCGCTCGAGCGGATCGCCTCCGAGGGCCGGGTCAAGGTCGTCGCTAACAACCTCGTCTCGAACTCGCTCGGCACGATCAACCCGGTCGAGAAGCTCGCCGCGTGGGCGCGCGAGCAGGGCGCGATCATGGTCGTGGACGCCGCGCAGGCGGCGCCGCACCGGCCGATCGACGTGCAGGCGCTCGGCTGCGACTTCCTCGCCCTCTCCTCGCACAAGCTCTGCGGCCCGAGCGGCATCGGCGTCCTCTGGGGCCGCCAGGAGCTGCTCGAGGGCATGGCGCCCTTCAACCTTGGCGGGGAGATGATCCACAAGGTCACCCTCGAGCGAACGACCTGGAATGAGCTCCCGCACAAGTTCGAGGCCGGCACGCCCGCGATCGCCGAGGCGGTCGGCTTCGGCGCCGCGATCGACTACGTCACCGCCGTCGGCCTCGAGGCGATCTCCCGGCACGAGCACGAGCTGACCGCCTACACGCTCGGCCGGCTCGCCGAGCTGCCGTGGGTCGAGACGTACGGGCCGCCCGCCGAGCGGCGCGCGGGGATCGTCTCCTTCAACGTCCAGGGCGTGCAC
>JBCKBY010000141.1:0-3309 GCA_038910715.1 Gaiellaceae bacterium | reverse complement strand
CTCGCCGGCGACGACAGTCCGGGACTCAGCTCAGCTTCGGCAAACTCGGTTGCGGCGATCGACGCGGGGTCGAATCGGCTCGTGGCCGAAGTCCCGGTCGGCAACGGCCCGACGAGCGTCGCGGTCGGCGAAGGGTCGGTATGGGTGACGAACGCGCAGGACCGCTCCGTCTCGCGCATCGATCCCCGGACGAGTAGCGTCGTCCAGCGCATCGACGTTGGGGGCGATCCGAGCGGGATCGCGGTCGGGGCCGGCGCGGTCTGGGTCGCGAACTCGCTCGACGGCACCGTGTCGCGGATCGACCCGCAAACGAACCGCGTGGTCCAGGCGATTCCGGTCGGTGTGACGCCGATCGCCCTCGCCGTCAGCGACGGAGCGGTCTGGGTGACGAGCGCGGAAGAGCGTAACGTCACGAGGATCGATGTTCTTCGCGGCCGCGTGGTCGACGCGATCCCGACCGGTGCGCTCGGTCGCGGCGTCGCCGCCGGGGCCGGGAGCGTCTGGGTCACGGACGAGTCGAGCCGGAGCGTCGTCCGCATCGATTCTCGTCGAGGCAGCGTCGTACAAACGGTGAGTGTGGGCAACGGGCCGACCGGCATCGCGTTCGGCGAGGGCTCCGTGTGGGTCGCGAACTCGCTCGACGGCACCGTCTCGCGCATCGACCCGGCCACGAACCGCGTAACGGCCACGATCGCCGTCGGCGAGGGGCCTGACGGCATCGCCGTCGCGCCCGGAGCCGTCTGGGTGAGTGGCGAGTTCTCGGAGGAGATCGCGCGCATCGACCCGGCGGAGAACCGGGTCGTGGAGCGAATCCCGATCGCGAACCGTCCGAAGGGGCTCGCTCTTTCGGAGAACCAGGTCTGGTTTGCCGTCCAGGCCTCCGGCGCCGGTCATCGAGGTGGGCGCCTGGTCGTCGGCGTGAGTGGGCTGATCGAGGGCTCGATCGACCCGACGTTCTGGACCTGGGCAGGCACTATCTCCTCGCTCAGCGCAGCCTACGACGGTCTCGTCGCTCCCGTTCGGCGCGGCGGGGGCGAGGGCGGCCGGATCGTGCCGAACCTCGCGCTCTCGTTGCCCGAGATCACGGCCGGCGGAACCCGGTACGCCTTTCAGCTCCGGCGCGGCACCCGCTACTCGGACGGGACGCTCGTCAAGGCGAGCGACTTCCGGCGCGCGTTCGAGCGGCCATATCGCGCGGGGCAGCCGTGGCAATGGGAGTTCCCGCTCGTGGGCGTCGCCGCCTGCAAGCGGCGGCCGCGGAGCTGCGATCTCAGTCAGGGCATCCGGACGGACGACGCGACCGGAACGATCGTCTTCGACCTCCGGCGGCCGGAGAGCGAGTTCCTGCGGTTCCTCTTTCTTCTAGCACCGATCCCGCGAGGCACGCCTGACCGGGACCTGGGAACGCGTCCCGTCCCTTCGACCGGGCCGTACATGATCGAGAGCTACGTACCTGGGCGGGCGCTCACGCTTGTCCGCAACCCGTACTTCCACGTGCGGTCGACAGCATCCCGCCCGGACGGGTTCCCCGACGAGATCGTGTTCAGACTGGGCAGCCCCGTGGCAGCCGGCGTCACAGCCGTCGAGCGAGGGCGGATCGACGTCGCCACGGTATCTCTAGAACAAACCGAGGCGGCGATCAAGGTGCTCGCGGACTTCAAAGCGCGCTATGCGTCGCAGTTCCGCGTGCACCCGGAGCAGGCGACGGTCCTCGCCTTCCTCAATACGACACACATCCTCCATTCGACGACGTCCGGGTGCGGCGCGCGGTCAACTTCGCCGTCGACCGTGCCGCCATCTCAGGCTCGTACGGTCCGGGGTTCGCAGAGCCGACGTGTCAGCTCCGCCCACCGGGCACTGTGGGCTTCCGGCGCTACTGTCCCTACACTGCCGCCCCGAGCAAGACGGGCGAGTGGAAGGCGCCTGACCTCATGCGCGCGCGCCGCCTCGTCGCGGCTTCGGGAACGCGGGGCATGAGCGTGACGGTGTGGACGTACCCCGGCTTCTGGGAGGCCGGCGCAGAGGGAGCGGTCCGAGCGCTCGAGGAGCTGGGCTACCGGGCGAGCATCAGGCGAGCCGAGGGCCTCGACGCCTACATAGCGAAAGCGACCGACGAGAAGACGCGGGGCGTGCAGGCCGGGATGATCGGCTGGTACGGCGTCTCGCGGACGGCCCGCTCCCTCCTCGACATCTTCAGGTGCAGCCCACCCGATCTCAGCTTCCTCTGTAATCGGCGCCTCGACGCCCGGATCGCGCGCGCGCTCGAGCTGCAGGCTTCCGACCCGGACGCCGCGGTGGCGGTGTGGGCGAGGATCGAGCGCGACATCGTCGACCTTGCGCCCTGGGTTCCCCTGTTCACGCCGTCACACGCCATCCTCGTCTCCAAGCGCGTGGGCAACTACCAGTACAACCCCGAGTGGAGGCTCCTGTTCGATCAGCTCTGGGTGCGATAGTTGCGTCGCCTCGATTTGCAGCGAGAGCGGTCACTGCGGCCCCCTCCAAGTACAGTTTCGCACCGGTGATGCGCAGAGCCCTGCTCGCCGTCGTCGCTCTCCTCGCCGCATCAGCGGTGCCGGTTCAGGCCTCGAGCGCCGACTCCACGCTGACTGCGGCCGCTCCGCGCGTCCCGGCATCGGCGTGGTATCTCGTCGGCGAGGACGGAGCCGTGCTCGCGCACAGCAATGCAAGGCGAGAGCGCGCGATCGCGAGCATCACCAAGCTGATGACGGCGATCGTCGTCCTGGAGCAGGCGAGCCTCGCCGACGTCGTGCGTATCAACCCGCGCGCGGCGGGAGTCGGCGAGTCGACGGTCTATCTGCGGGCGGGGGAGGAGCTCACGACTGCAGCGCTTCTCAGGGCGATGCTCGTTCGTAGCGCGAACGACGCGGCCGAGGCACTCGCTCTTCACGTCGGAAAGGGCTCGACAACTCGGTTCGTGGCGCTTATGAATGTGAAGGCACGTGAGCTCGGCCTCACCGATACGAACTTCGAGAACCCACACGGGCTTGATGACCGGAGACAGGTCTCGAGTGCACGCGATGCCACTGCTCTCGTTCGGTACGCGCTCGGCGTTCCGTTCATGCGTGACGCGCTGTCCCGATCGACGGTCTCTCTCCCCGGAGGCAGGGTCTTCCCGACCACGGACGACCTGCTCGTGAGCTGGCCCGCACTCGTCGGGGGAAAGACCGGGCACACCCGAGACGCCGGTTGGTCGCAGGCCGCGGCCGCCAAGGCCGGCGGGGTCACGGTCTACGGAACGGTGCTGGGGAGCGAGACGCGCAGCTCCCGCAACGACGCGCTGCGAGAGCT
>JBCKBY010000140.1:0-3364 GCA_038910715.1 Gaiellaceae bacterium | reverse complement strand
GAATCCGCACTAGTCGGATTCCGGCCCTTGCGCAAGAGTGCAGTCTAGCCCTCCATGCCTGCGACGAGCTGACCGCGCAGCGCGCCAGCCGGGTACTTCGCGTTGTGGACGTTGACGTAGTACCGGTTGGGGTTCGTCTCGATCTTCTCGATCGTGGCCTTCGGCGCCTTCGTGCAGCCCGACGCCTTGTACGTCGCACCGAACGCGATCGTGACCGGGCCGGAAGTGCCCTTCCTGCCCTTGTGGATGTGGGCCGCGTTGGGCGCTGCGATTCCCTTGACGCCCTTGAACTTCCAGCACGCCGTTCCCTTGTTGGCGTTGAACGTGACGACGACGAAACCCGTGCCATTGGGGTCGCCCTTGACGGGTGTCTCGTTGGAGCCCTTGAGCTTGGCCGAGACGACCGGGCTCATGGCCTGCCCGCCTGCGAGAGCTACCGCCGGCAGCACGAGCCCCGCGATGGCCAGGGCAAGAAACTTGCGCATTTTTCTCCTCTCCTCGATTGATGCCGGGCGCCGCCCGGCCTGACCCGCATTCGACCGCCAAAACCTTGCGGCCGTGTTAAACCTCGACGTCACTGCTCAGAACGGATAGGAAGCAAGGCTCCAGGCGGCCGCCGCGTACCAGAGACCAAAGGCCAGGCTCGCTGCCCCGAGCGCCGGCACGAGCGCGGTCGAGGCTGCGGCGACCGGGCGTGTCGACAGCGTGAGCCCGAAGCCAACGGTGACCACGGTCATCGACACCGCCGTGAAAAGCGCGAGCAGAAGCAGTGACGCCACAGCGATCGTCTCGGACGGGATTGTGGCGAGCAGCAACACGCCGACTCCCGCGCTTCCGCCCATGCCGTGGACGAGCCCCACACCGAAGGCCCCGAACGGCGTGCGCACCGCGTGCCGGTGCTCGCGTTCGGGGTGTGGGTGGGCGTGGAGATCGAAGTAGCCGTGGCGCCAACGAACGAGCAGGCGCAACCCGAGGAAGACGATGAGCGCAGCGACAGCCGTCTCCGCACCCTGCTGGACGCGCCCGGGCAGGAACCGCTCCGCGAGGAGGATCGGAATCCCGAAGACGACCAGCGTGATTGCGTGGCCGAGGCCCCACCAGGCGCCGAGCCGAGCTGCTGACCTTGCCGCGTGCTCACGTCCAGACGCGATGAGAGTGGTCATCGCGGCAATGTGATCGGGATCGGTCGCGTGGCGTAGCCCCAAGAGGATCGCGACGACGAGGACGACACCGACGGACGCACTCTCGGAGAGCCCCGCGACCCAGTCGTCGAGCCCGAACATGCCCCTTGTTCGACCGCGGGGCGTGATCGGTTCGGATCAGATGACGCCGGGAATCGCCCGAGCAGTGATCACGACGCCGACCGCGAGGATCAGCGCTGCGCTGACCGCTGGAAGTGCACGGACCACGGGCCCGTTCAACGAGAGCCGGCCGAACGCCCGCCGTGCGAGCACGGCAACGAGGCCGATCGCCGTGATCGTCGCAGCGAGGCCGACGCTGAAGGCGAAGATGAGCGCGAGCCCGAGTCCCACCCGGTGGAGTGCGATCGCGGAGAGCAGGACGACGAGCGCCGATGGACACGGGAGGAGGCCGGCTGCGACACCAACGCCGAGGATCCCCTTCGAGGTCAGCGCGTCGTCGTCGCGGTGATGATGATGATGGTCATGCCCGTGGTCGTCGTCGTGGTCGTGCTGGTGGTGGTGCTCGGCGTGATGGCCACGGCCACGTGACCGAATCCTCTGACGCAGCACTGACGCGCCGACGGCGACGACGAGTAGCCCGGAGACGAGCGTGAGCCACGGGTAGAGCCGCTCCGGGACGATGAACTGAGAGAGGCCGAGCGTCACGAGGCCGAGGGCGAAGACGCCGGACGTGTGCGCGATCGTCACCGTACCGCCGAGCATGAACGCGTGGCGCGGTGTTCCCCTCGTCCCCACGAGATACGCCGCGACGAGCGCTTTGCCGTGGCCGGGCGTGAGTGCGTGCGCAGCTCCCCAGAACGCAGCGACGAGGAAGGAGAGGAGGAGTACGCCGAGGGAGACGTCGCCGCCGCGCTCGATCAACGCTGCGAACCCGCCTTCCGCTTGCTCTGGAGCCGCCTCGAAGTCGAACGTCGGCCGCGTACCGGGTTCCGCACCAGGCGCGAGAGTCGCTCGCGCGCTCGCGATGTCGAGGGGTGAGCGGAGCATGCCCTTCGGGTAGGCCCGCAGCTCGTCGCTCTCGCTCGTCGCCGCGACGGTCGAGTCGAGGACGCGTCCCCCGTCGCGTGCCGAAACGGTCACCTCGCGCCATCCGATCCGACCGTCGAACACTCGGTCGGTGAAACGGAGGTCTCGTCCGCTCGCTTCGCTTCGGTAGACAACGTCGAGCCTCAGCGTCGGAAGCCCCCCTGCTCCTGGGCGCGAGGAGACACGGTGATCGACCACACGGAGGGGAACACGGCGACCGTCGAGCGTCAGCTCGAGCTCGCGCGCCAGGCGCGCCGGGTATCCAGGCGCCCTGATCTGAGGGCCCAACTGATAGGTCGGGATCTCCGCGACGTCGAGCGCGTAGTGGAGGTAGAGGGTGTCGCCGGCCAGCTCGATTCCGGCGTACCGGTTCACCGTGAAGTTCCCCAGGGGGTGAGCTAAGGCCGTGCCGGGCATAAGGAGCGCGACGGTCGCACTGAGAACGGCGCCAAGTACAAACGCCCACTTCACGCGGTAAGCCTCTCGGCGAGCGGGGCCCAGCGGAGCGAGAAGGTCGGGTTCACCCCGAGCGCGCGTTCGAACCACGGGCGCGCGGCGGCGTCACCGCGAAGGCAGCGCTCGATTATGCCGCGATGTGAAGAGGAAGAGACCGTCCTTCGTCCCGAGGGCGAGAGCACGGCGCGACCAGCCGCGCGCTTCGGCGCAGCGCCCCGTCCGGGCAAGGCCCCAGGCGACGGCGTCTGCGGCCGCAACTCCGGGGGCGGCGCGGTACGCTGCGCGCGCGCGCCGGAGTGCGGCCTCAGGCCTGATGCTGTGATCAAGGTCGAAGAGCGCCGTCTGCAGCTCGGTTCGCACGCCGTTCGCGGCGAGGACCCGCTCGAGGGCCGAGACGACCGAGTACGCGCGCCGGGCCGCGTCGGGCCGGTCGGCCCGAGCGAGCGCGTCCCCAAGGAGGATCGCGTACTCCGGGAGCGGAAGGCGATCGACGACCTGGCGGAGCCCACTCGCCGCCTCCGCGAAACGGCCCCGGGCCGCGGCAACGCGGGCGTGGCCGGCGCGAGCGTGGACGTATCCCGGCGCGAGGCGAAGCGCTTGCCGGAATGCGTCCTCGGCGTCCTCGAGGCGGTCCTCGGCGACGAGCAGCGTCCCGTAGCGCGTGAGCGCCCAGGCCTCCT
>JBCKBY010000139.1:0-3400 GCA_038910715.1 Gaiellaceae bacterium | reverse complement strand
TCCCGGCCTGGCCCGGGAAGCGGTACTGCCTGACGCTGCTCGATCCGCCGAACGCCAGCTTCCGCTGGGACGCGCTCACCATGCTCACCGCCGGAGAGAGGATGGACTTGATGTTCCTGTTCCCAGAGGACATGGACATCGAGAGGAACGCCGTCCTCGAGACACGGAAGCCGAAGGGCAAGTCGAGGTACGACCACTACTTCGCGAACGCGGAGACCTGGCGCTCCGTCGCCCTCAACCCCTCCATCCGTCACATCGGCCCTGTTCTCCGGGATCTCTACAAGCGCGACATGGAGCGCCTGCTCGACTACCGCTTCTTCGGGCGCCGCGACATCCGGATCAGCAACCGGGTCGGTGAGATCTACACGCTGCTCTTCTGCTCGAAGCACGAGCGCGGGAAGGATCTCTGGGACAAGGTGAACCCGGACGAGCACGAGCAGTACGCGCTCCACCTCGTTTGATCCACAGCAGCCGGACCCGGCTACCGAACTGAGGGTGAATCTCGTGCTGCACGGTGAGGTTCGAGATCTCCTCGTGAGGCTTCCCGTCTTCCCCGTGCCAACCGACGATAAGACGCAGACACCGTGCGGAGCGAACTCGGGAGCTGAGTGTCGACCGGTCGGGATGAGTGGCTGGTCGGATCACGGCCAGCACCGCGTCGTCTCTCAGCGGGTTTCGAGGGAGTACGATCGGAGTTCCTCGACAGGAGGTGGGAGATGTATGCGAGGGTCGCCGCGTTCGAGCAACCCGACGTGAGCATCGTCGACGAATTGATCGACACCGTTCGTGAGCGTTCGAAATCGGCGCGAACCGAGCTGCCGGGCGCGCAGGCGCTCCTGATGCTGGTCGATCGCGAGAACGCGCGCTCGCTCGGCATCACGTTCTTCGAGAGCGAAGAGGCGATTCGGCAAGCCGAGCCGGCGTTCGAGCGGATGGGCGATGAGATTCCCGAAGAGACTCGCGGCCGACGGATCTCGGTCGACGTCTACGAGGTCGTCAGGCAGGAAGGCGGCGAAGGGGCAAAGGCTGCGCGCGTCAGCTCGTTCGAGGGTTCGCCTGAAAGCATCGATGAGGGCGTCCGCCAAGCTGAGCAGGATGTCCTCCCGCGGGCCCGGCAGCTGCCCGGCTGGAAGGGCTATTACTGGCTCGCCGACCGCTCCAGTGGTCGGGCGAAGCTGATCACCCTGTTCGAGAGCGCGGAGGCGCTCCGGGCGAGCGAGCAACAGGCCGACGAGCTTCGCCGCCAGAGCGCGGAGGCCGCTGGCGAGACGATCACGGGCGTCGAGCGCTACGAGGTGGCGCTCTCCGAGCAGCTGGCTGTTCGGTAGTCCTCTCTCCGGAATGGGGCGGCCGCGCGCGAGCCGCCCCATTCGGGATGGGCGGCGTGCACTGAACATCGAGAGCATGGAGGATGGAACCGGCATGACCGAATTCGACATGAGCCTCGTCCAGTGCGGCGCACGCATCCGCCGTTCGCCGTTCTACGAGGCCGAGCAGCGGTATGGACCGAAGGGCTACACGGTCTACAACCACATGCTCTTTCCCATCCGCTTCGACGACCTCGAGGCCGAGTACTGGCACCTGGTCGATCACGTCACGCTCTGGGACGTCGCGGTCGAGCGGTGCCTGGAGGTCGCGGGCCCCGACGGCTTCCGGTTCACGCAGCTCATGACACCGCGCAATCTCGCCGAGTGCGCGATCGGCCAGGCGAAGTACGTGCTCGTCACCGCCCCGGACGGCGGGATCCTCAACGATCCGGTCCTGACACGGATGGATGAGAACCGGTTCTGGCTCGCACTCGCCTCGAGTGACGTGCTCCTCTACGCCAAGGGGCTCGCGGCCTACGCGGGCATGGACGTCGAGCTCAAGGAGGTCGATGTCTCGCCGCTTCAGATCCAGGGGCCGAAATCGAGGGACGTCGTCCGCGACCTCTTCGGCGACGAGATCCTCGAGCTCAGGTACTACTTCTTCACCGAGACCGAGGTCTCGGGGATTCCCGTGGTCGTCACCCGGACCGGCTGGACTTCCGAGATCGGTTACGAGGTCTACCTCTGCGACTCGGCGCGGGGCACCGATCTGTGGGAGCTGATCATGGAGGCCGGCGAGCCGTACGCCATCAGGCCAACCGGCCCGTCGGACATCCGCCGGATCGAGGGCGGGATTTTCAACTGGGGCGCCGATATGACGTACGAGAACAATCCCTTCGAGCTGGGACTGGACCGGCTGATCGACCTCGACGTCGACTGCATCGCGCGTGACGCGCTGCGGCGGATCAAGGAGAGCGGCGTGAGTCGCAGGATCGTCGGAGTGGAGATCGACGGCGACCGTCTCCCCACGCTGAACTTCGTCACATGGCCCGTCACGGTGCGCGGCGAGCGCGTCGGGAAGGTCACCTCCGCGGTTTACTCGCCCCGCCTGAAGAGGAACATCGGCTACGCATGGGTGCCTGTCCAGCTGTCGGAGCTCGGCACGCAGCTCGACGTCGAGAGCGAGTGGGGCGGCCGAACTGCCACCGTCGTGCCGATGCCCTTCTGGGATCCGGAGAAGCAGATCCCTGTTTCCTAGCGTGTCGGCTGAAGGCCGACGTGCACCCGCTCCAAGACGCGGGCGCACGACGAATGTCCCACGGGCGGCGGTAATTGTCCCGCGGCCGGCAGCGGCTCGCGTCTTGCCCGGGGCTCCCACAAGCCTGTCCGCTGCTCCGATCCCCTCATCAGCGGTCGCTGCCCGCACTGCGGCAGAGGAGGCGAGGGGGAGAGGTAGTCGCAGAGGGGACAGGCGTACATCGCGGACTCGGGCGCGAGGGGGTCGAGGACGGGCTCCGGCTCGGGCTCGGGCACTCCGGGCTGGCGCGTCCAGCCCTGCGCGATCAGGCGCTGGGCCTCCCCGTCGGTCGCGTCGGCGCGGTAACTCCAGTCGGGGAGGCGCTCGTCGTACCGCGGGCTGTCGGGCGGCGGGTACAGCCTCACGTAGCCCTCGACGTTGCCGCGCGCAGGTTCTCGATCGCGTCGATGCGCTCCAGTTCCCGGCGGGCCTTCACCTCCGTCGCGGCGTCGGAGGAGTTCTCGTCCCTCGTCAGGCGGGCGTACTCGCGGCCCTCGACTCGGGCGTACGGGGCGCGTCCGTGTCCGCCGACCCCGAGGCCGCGGGCTCCTTGCGGGCCTCGTCGAGGCGCTGGCGCTCCTCCCGGCGGGCCTGCGCGAGGGTCGTGGAGATCGTCGAGGACGCGCACCCGAGTTCCGCGGCGAGGTCTCGGACGGTGCGATTCCCGTCGGAGGCGGAGCAGGTCGTACCTGGACGCCTCGTCGGGCCACCGCTGGGGGTTCGGGTTCGACCTCCTCGTCCGAACGCTCGTCCGATCAGTGCTCATGGCGCTACGTTCACTCCCTGAGGACGCCAC
>JBCKBY010000138.1:0-3454 GCA_038910715.1 Gaiellaceae bacterium | reverse complement strand
GAACCCGCTGCGTACCGCTGCGCACCCGCGATCCGGCGCCCTGCGCGCCGGGCTCGACGGCCCGAGTTAGGACGGAGCCGGCGGATCTGGCTCAACCACGCCGTTCTGCGGCGCCTCCCTCGCGCGCGCCAGTGGGGGCAGGGCAGCCGATCCCGACTCCGAGGTCGAGGTCGTCGAGCCCTGGGTGCGCGAGGTGCGCGACGTGCGTGCCACGCAGGGACGCGGGCGCGACCTCTGAGTGTCCGCTAGACCGGAGCCGAAATAGTGGTCAAGGGGGCGAATCGCCGTAGTGCCGCAGCGTAGTCATCGAAGCGTCGCGCGTCGTGGCGTACAGCGGCTTACCGGCGCGGCGACCGTAGTGAGCGTAGTCGGCAGGGTGACTACGTCGGAGCGTGCGCGGCGGCGCCGACCCTCACGTGTGAGCACGACGGGCACGTGCACACCTTCGCCACGTTCGGCGCGATGGTGAAACATATGCTCGAGGGCCGGGGCTAGGCCCACAGGCGACGTAGAGACCGGGGCACCGCCGGAAACCTCGGGCTCCTGGGCCTCTCGACGAATCTCACGCGAGCCGAAACTCCTCGCGCGACGCGAGCATCCGATCTCGGCCTGCTGCGTGCCTCAGGGTTTACCCCGATGGGGTTATCCGCGGCAACACCGATGCGCGTGTCGCCGCGCGCCGGAAGCATCGGGGCGAATCGAAAGGAGGCAGCATGTGGGGCTGGCACGACATGAGCGGCTGGGACTGGTTCTGGATGACGTTCAGCATGGCTGCCACACGTTCGAGGCGGCGGGCTCGACCGGCGCGGTGGGGCCGAGCCTGGACGAGAGCACTCTCCCTCGTGCCCGGATCGTCGAGATCGTGACGAACGGACGAGGCGGCATGCCCTCCTTCGCGGGTCGGCTGAGCGGCGAGGAGATCGAGCGGATCGCGGCCTTCGTCGCGGAGCAGCGGCGCGGGGGCTGACGCCGCTGACTCTCGTCTGACTCAGAAGCCGAGGCCGATCCCGGCGCGCGACCCGGCGAGGAGCGCCGCCGAGCGCGTCACGTCCCGCAGGCCGACCGTCCCCACCGGCCGCTCGCTCTCGACGACGGGCAGGTAATGAGTGCCGTACTCGGTCGTCACGATCGCGGCGGAAAAGGCGCGAGAGCTACCGCCGCGCCAGGCCTGCGGGGCGATCTCCGCGGGAGTCGGCCCCGGGGGTCAATCGGTACTTCTCCGCAGCAGGATCGGCGTCGCTCCCGATGGCGCCATCGCTGTCCCGCGCGACGCTTCGAGGCCAGCGAGCGGAAGGAGGAGTCATGAAGGTCGAGGACGTGATGACGCAGGAGGTTCACTGCGTGGCGCCGGAGGCGTCTCTTAAGGACGTCGCCGCCGTGCTCGTCGAGCACGCGATCTCGGGGATGCCGGTCTGCGATGGGGACGGTCGCGTCCTGGGCATTGTCTCGGAGGCGGACATCCTCTACAAGGAGCGCGGCCCGCGGCCGCGGCGGGGTGGGCCGCTCGCGTGGCTCGTCGAGGGCGCGGGCTACGCCGAGGTCGTCAAGAGTGCTGCACGAACAGCAGGCGAGGCGATGACTCGGCCGGCTGTCACGATCGATCCGGATCGACCGGTGTCCGAGGCGGCCAGGTTGATGCTCGAGCGTCGCGTGAACCGGCTGCCCGTCGTCAAGGCGGATCAGCTGCTCGGGATCGTCACGCGCGCCGATCTGGTGCGAGCTTTTACGCGAACGGACGCGGAGATCGAGCATGAGATCCGCGACGAGGTTCTCGGTCGCGTCCTGCTACTCCCTCCGGGAGCGGTCTCCGTGGTCGTGACGGAAGGTCAAGTCAGGCTCGGCGGGCTCGTCGAGCGCCGCAGTGACGCCGAGACCCTGCCGGGGTTCGTCGCCCGTGTGCCGGGTGTCGTCGCGGTAGATTCAGACGTCGAGTGGCGGCTCGACGACGTCAGCCGCAAAGGTCGACGAGCGCTCGCGAGGTCCACGTCCGTGCGTGCCCCGCACGCACCGCATCGACGCACACAAGACTCGGCAAACCCGCTTCGCTAGAGGGAAAGACGACACCATGAGCAAGATCCGCGAGGACACGATGTGGGCGGGAGCGTCCGAGGCTGAGGCCGAGGCGGAGGCCGCGGCGTGGGTCCCACATCCGGGCGTGCGATGACGTCAGACCCACACGCCGCTCGCCCGCTCACGCCGTACGAGATTATCGTCCACCTCGCCCAGACCTCGCGGGACGCGCGTACTCAACTCGCCGCCGCGAAGACCGCTCAGGAGATCAGTGAGCGTGGCTCGCAGGAGATCGGCTTCCGCGAGCAGGAGGTGATCTTCGTCCGCACTGACGAGTACGGGAACACGCTCGATGAAGACATCCCCGGCGAACTCCCGGGCGTGCGTCTCGTCCGCCCGCGACCGCGCGCCAAGGAGATTAATATCCGCACGCTCACGGAGTCCGAGCTGCGCGGACTCGCCACTCTCTACAGCGATCTCGCCGACCTCCTCGCCGCGTCCGAGGCCGAGACGTTCGAGGATCTCTTCCGCGAGCCCGCCAAGCTCGAGAGATCCGCGACCTGGACGGCGCCGCCCGACCACGAGGAGCCGACGTAGTGCCGGTCAATCCCGATGGCAACTACTGGGTTCCGCGCTACCGCTCGAAGTTTGAGGCCGTTGGAGGGCGCATTTCTCCTCGACGAGATCCTCGGGGCTGACGAGGCGTTCACCTCGTCGTCCGTGCACGAGGTCATGCCACTCGTGGAGGTCGACGGAAAGCGCCTCGAGCGTGGGCCTGTCGGAGACGCGTTGCAGGCGGCGCTTCGCAAGCTCGAAGCTAAGGTCTGACCGATGGAGACGAGGAGCTCCACGCCCGTCCGGCTGGGCGGAATGGCCCTTCAGAACGGCGTGCTCGTGCACGGCCCCACGTCGTGGGGGTGCGCTGTCCGGGACGAGGAAGGCACGGTTCACGTCGCGTCCGGACGCAAGCCCCACCTGCTCCCGCTGCGCGGTCCCGATGGCCGATGCCGCGGGGCCCCATCGCGCTCGCGGAAGCGTTCGCGCTCCTGCCGACGGTGCGACGCGCGCTCCCGCAGGTGCGTTTTCCCTTCGAGCGGCCGGCGGTCCTCGGAGCGATCGCGGCCTCACGTCCTGCCAGGCAGGACCGAACCTCGCCCGCGAGTACCCGCTCATAGAGCTCGCCGACTTCACGTCGAGTTTCGCCAGTCTCTGCTTCGCTGCTTTCACCCAGGTGGGCGTCGCCGCAGGAAGCGAAGACGCGCCAGGACGAGCAACAGCGCGAGAGGCGGCAAGGGCGGTCCCGCCTAGAGCAAGAACGGCGATCGTCAGCGCGATAAGGAACGGCCTCACGTGCTACGACCTCATTCGACCCGCATGGCAGTCGTGGACGAACGCGGCTCGTCGTAGCGCCGCTCGCGGATGCTCGCGTCCGAACGAGAACGAT
>JBCKBY010000137.1:0-3473 GCA_038910715.1 Gaiellaceae bacterium | reverse complement strand
GCGGCCCGCCCCAGCCACCCCGGCTCCCGGCCGGCTCCCGATCACCGAGCTCGCAGAGATGAAGGCGCGGCGCCAGCCGATCGTCATGGTCACCGCCTACGACGCCCCTGGGGGTCGTCTGGCCGACCAGGCCGGAGCGGATCTGATCCTCGTCGGAGACTCCGCCGCCATGACCGTCCTCGGCCACGACTCGACGGTGCCCACGACGATGAACGAGATGCTCATCCTGACGCGGGCCGTGACGCGCGGAGCGCGACGCCCCCTCGTCATCGCAGACATGCCGTTCGGCTCGTTCCAGGTCTCGGACGAGGACGCCGTCCGCAACGCGATCCGCTTCGTGAAGGAAGCGGGTGCGGACGCGGTCAAGCTCGAGGGAGCGGGCGTCATGCTCACCCGCGTGCGGGCGATCGTGGCTTCGGGAATCCCGGTGATGGGTCACATCGGGCTCACCCCCCAATCCGCGACGATGCTCGGCGGCTTCAAGGCGCAGGGCCGATCCGCCGAGAAGGCGCTCACGCTTCTCGACGACGCGAGAGCGCTCGAAGCGGCCGGCTGCTTCTCGCTCGTGCTCGAGGCGGTTCCGGCACCGGTGGCAGCGCGGATCACGTCAGAGCTCACGATTCCGACGATCGGGATCGGCGCCGGCTTGGAGTGCGACGGCCAGGTTCTCGTCTGGCACGACCTCCTCGGCCTCTACCAAGGTCGCGCCGCCCGGTTCGTCAAGCGCTACGCGGAGATCGGCGACACCATCCGCGCTGCGCTCGAGGAGTACGCGGCAGACGTCCGCGAACGCCGATTCCCGGAGGAACAACACACCTACGCCATGCCGGAGGAGGAACTGGCGCTCTTCGAGCGCGCAGCGTCAGATCAGCGCGAATACGCCGACGATCGCCGCGAGTAGCGCAGTGGCGGCACCGAGTGCGGCGAGCGTGCGCAGCCACGTCCACCCGTGTACGACCCGAACGCCGATGACGAGGAGCCCGACCGACCAGGCCGCGAACCCGAGCTGGAGCGCCAGCAGCACTGTCTCCCCCGCCCCTTCGTCCGGCCCTCCGTTCCTGAACGTGTTGCCTCCGTAGAGCGCGAGCCGTACGGGAAAGAGCACGAGCAGCGAAAGGGCCAACGGGGCGAGCGCAAACCCCACGAGCTGCCGCTCGCGCCGGAAGCCGCCCACGCTTCCGAGAAGCCGCGCCCCGAAGAAGAGCGCGAACCCGAACAGCAGGTATCCCACCGCTCCATAGAGCCCACCGGCGACGAACGCCCAGATCGCGACAAGCACTGCGTCGTATGCAGGCTTGTCGAGTAGGGCGCCTGCCGTGGGGGTTGCAAGAACGGCAGCGGCGCCCGCCATCCACACCAACAGCAACAGTGGCTCCGATCGCGCCGCGACGTCGTCCGGATCGTCTTCCCGCAGAGCGAAGAAGACCGAACGCGGGCTCAGGAGCACTGCCGGAACGCGAAGCCACCACGCTCGATCGGGCGAGAGATCCTCGCGCATCTCTGCAGTCTCGAACGCCACGGCCGGAGCGTAGCCGCATCACGATTGAGCGAAGCCCGGCCTCGCAATAGAGTTCGCCCGTGGCCGACATGACTCTCTGCAGTTCCTGCGGCTCGTCCAATGAGCCGGGCCGGAAGTTTTGCGGTGAGTGCGGGATGGCTCTGGCGCTGGGGTGCCCGTCGTGCGGTGCGGCGAATGCGCCCGGCGTCAAGTTCTGCGGGGAGTGCGGCACCGCGCTCGCCGCCGCTTCAGTACCCGCTGCGCCGCAGGCTCCACAGACAGCCCCAGCCGCCGAGCGCCGCCTCGTCTCCGTCCTCTTCGCCGACCTGGTCGGTTTCACCGCCGCATCCGAGCAACGCGACGCCGAAGACACGCGCGAGCTGCTTTCGCGCTACTTCGACACGAGCCGTCGCCTGATCGAGCTCTACGGCGGCACGGTCGAGAAGTTCATCGGCGACGCGGTGATGGCCGTATGGGGCACGCCGACCGCAACCGAGGACGACGCAGAGCGCGCGGTCCGTGCCGCGCTCGACCTCGTCGCCGCCGTCTCGGCTCTCGGCGATGAGGTCGGCGCCTCCGAGCTCAAAGCACGCGCAGGAGTTCTCACCGGCGAGGCCGCCGTCACGATCGGCGCAGAAGGCCAGGGCATGGTCGCCGGCGACCTCGTCAACACCGCCGCGCGCGTCCAGTCGGCCGCTGACCCGGGCATGGTCTACGTGGGCGAGTCCACGCGGCGCTCGACGGAGCAGACGATCGTCTACGAGGACGCGGGTTCCTTCGAGCTCAAGGGCAAGGAGGGACTGACTCCGCTCTGGAAGGCGCAGCGCGTCGTATCCGGATTGCGCGGCTCTCTCAAGTCGCAGGGCCTCGAGGCCCCGTTCGTCGGACGCGACCGCGAGCTGCGCCAGATCAAGGATCTCTTCCACGGCTGCGCCGACGAGAAGAAGGCCCACCTCGTCTCCGTCACCGGCATCGCCGGCATCGGCAAGTCCCGGCTGGCGTGGGAGTTCTACAAGTACTTCGACGGGATCGCGGAGACCGTCCACTGGCACCGCGGGCGCTGCCTCTCCTACGGCGAGGGCGTGACCTATTGGGCGCTCGCCGACATGGTGCGCATGCGCTGCCGTATCTCCGAGGAAGAGGAGCCGGCGTCCGCGCTGGCAAAGCTGCACGCCACACTCGAGGAGCACATCCTCGATACCGAGGAGCGCGACTTCCTCGAACCACGGCTCGCACATCTGCTCGGGCTGGCCGAGCACCAGGCTCGCGACCAGCAGGACCTCTTTGCCGCGTGGCGCCTCTTCTTCGAGCGCCTGGCCGAGACCTACCCGACGGTGCTCGCCTTCGAGGACATGCAGTGGGCGGACGCGAGCCTGCTCGACTTCGTCGAGTACCTGCTCGACTGGTCCCGGAGCCACCCGATCTTGGTCGTCACGCTCGCGCGGCCGGAGCTGCTCGAGCGGCGGCCGACCTGGGGTGCAGGGCAGCGGAGCTTCACGTCGCTCTACCTGGAGCCTCTCTCGCAGCAGGCGATGGAGGAGCTCCTGGCCGGGCTCGTGCCGGGTCTTCCAACAGACGTCCGCGACCGCATCCTCGCTCGCGCCGAGGGCATACCGCTGTACGCGGTCGAGACCGTACGAATGCTGCTCGACCGCGGCCTCCTCGTTCAGGAAGGCTCCGTCTACCGAGTGACCGGGCCGGTCGACGCGCTCGAGGTTCCGGAGACGCTGCACGCTCTCATCGCGGCCCGGCTCGACGGCCTCTCCGCAGAGGAGCGGCGGCTGCTTCAAGACGCGGCGGTGCTCGGGAAGACCTTCACTCAAGACGCGCTCGGAGCGCTCGCGGGCTCCGATGTCGAGATCGAGCCGCTGCTCACCGCCCTCGCCCGCAAGGAAGTGCTCGGCGTACAGGGGGATCCCCGCTCGCCCGAGCACGGCCAGTACGGCTTCCTCCAGGACCTCGTACGCCACGTCGC
>JBCKBY010000136.1:0-3534 GCA_038910715.1 Gaiellaceae bacterium | reverse complement strand
CTTCTGCCGGCCTACCCGGTGCCGGAAGGGAGAGACGCGTTCGACTACCTCGTCGAGCTGTGCGAGAAGGGCCTCGTCAGGCGCTACGGCAAGGCGACGCCCGAGCTGACCGACCGCCTGCGATTCGAGCTGAAGACGATTCGCGAGATGGGGTTCGCCGACTACTTCCTGATCGTGTGGGACTTCATCCACTTCGCGAAGCAGAACGGCGTCAGCGTGGGGCCGGGGCGTGGGTCCTCGGCAGGCTCGCTCGCCGCGTACTGCCTCGAGATAACGGATGTCGACCCCATGCGCTACGGACTCCTCTTCGAGCGGTTCCTGAATCCGGCGCGCAAGGACCTCCCCGACATGGACATCGACTTCTCCGTCGCCGGACGCGACCGGGTCATCAACTACGTCGCCGACAAGTACGGCCGCGACCGCGTCGCCCAGATCATCACCTTCTCGACGATGGCCGCACGCGCGGCCATTCGTGACGCCGGCCGCGTGCTCGACATCCCCTACGGCGTCGTCGACCGGATCGCGAAGCTCGTGCCCGAAGGGCCGGGCCAGACGCTCGAGGACTCCATGCGTCCCGGAACTGAACTGCGGCAGGCGGTCGACTCGGATCCGGTGGCGAAGGAGATCGTCGACCTCGCGCGTCCGCTCGAGGGGCTCACGCGCGCCGACTCGATCCACGCGGCGGGCGTCGTGATCGGTGCGCAGCCGCTGATCGAATTGGTTCCGCTCCAGCAAAAGGGCGCCGACCAGGAGATCGTCACGCAACTCGGGATGTGGGACGTCGTCGATCTCGGTCTCCTCAAGATGGACTTCCTCGGCCTCCGCAACCTCGACGTGATCGACAAGGCCGTGGAGCTCATCGGCGGTGTCGACATCGGCGCGCTCCCGCTCGACGACCCACCGACCTACGCGATGCTGGCGCGGGGCGAGTCGACGGGCGTCTTCCAGTTCGAGTCGTCCGGGATGCGTGAGGCGCTCCGGCTGGTCAAGCCGAGCGAGTTCGAGGACCTGATCGCGCTCGTCGCGCTCTACCGGCCGGGTCCTATGGGCTACATCTCGTCCTACGCGGCACGCAAGCATGGCCGCGAGCCGGTCTCTTACGCGGACGCGCGGCTCGAGCAGATCACCGGCGGGACGTACGCGATCTGCATCTACCAGGAGCAGTACATGGAGATCGCGAAGCAGCTCGGCGGGTTCTCGCTGGCCGAGGCCGAGACGCTGCGCAAGGCGATAGGGAAGAAAATCCACGCGCTGATGGCGTCCCTCAAGGACAAGTTCCTCGAGGGTTGCGCCGAGAACCAGCTCTCGGTGGCCGTCGCTCAGCAGCTGTGGAAGGACATGGAGTCGTCGCAGGACTACTCGTTCAACAAGGCGCATGCCGCGTGCTACGCACTCATCGCCTACCGAACCGCGTGGCTCAAGGCCAACCATCCCCGCGAGTACATGGCGGCGCTCATCTCGTCCGTCATGAACACCAAGGATCGGGTGCCCTTCTATGTGAACGCGTGCCGCGAGATGGGAATCGACGTGCTCCCACCCGATGTCAACTCGTCGCAGCAGGACTTCGCCGTCTTGGGCGGCGTGATCCACTTCGGGCTCAATGCCGTGAAGAACGTGGGGGAGGCGGCTGCCGAGGCGATCGTGCGCGCACGCGCCGAAGGAGGGCCGTTCGACTCCATCTGGGAGTTCACCGAGCGCGTCGATCCGCGCATGCTCAACCGGCGCGCGCTGGAAGCGCTCATCAAGTGCGGCGCACTCGATTCGACCGGGGCGACGCGGATGGGGATGCTCGCGGAGACGATCCTCGACTCCGCACTCGCACACGGTCAGCGACTAGCGGCCGACCGGCTGGCAGGCCAGGCCTCGATCTTCGACGACGGGCTCGGCGAGGCCGAGGGCTCGAAGGAGCGACACCATCCCACGATCTCGACGACGGAGTTCGACGAGCAGGAGCTGCTGCGGCTCGAGAAGGAGACACTCGGGATCTATGTCTCCGAGCATCCCTTGGAGCGTGTTCGCGCCGATCTGCGGCGAAAGACCGACTGCGCGCTGATGGATCTCGAGCGGCGTCGCGACGGAGACATCGTGACCGTCGGGGGAATCGTCTCCGCGCTCAAGCAGGTGACGACGAAGCGCGGCGACCCGATGGTGTTCGTGACTCTCGAAGATCCGACCTCGAGCGCCGAGGTCGTGGTTTTCAACTCGACGTACGCGGCCGCGCGAGATCTACTCGAGGCTGACCGGATTCTCGTCGTCAAGGGGCGCGTCGACCACAAGCAGGCAGGCGAGACGAAGCTCGTCGCCATCGAGGTCAGTTCGTTCGAGGCTGTTCAGGTGCGGCGTGAGGTGCGCCTTCGGATCGACGCGAGACAGGCCCCCGCCGGGTTGATCCGCGAGCTCGCGACGCTTGTCTCCGATTACCCCGGGGAAGCACCTGTCTACGTCGCGCTCGAGACGTCGGTCGGGGAGCGCACGCTCGCCCTTGGCCCCGAGTACCGCGTGACGCCGGACGCGGACTTCTTCGCCGAAGTTCGAGCCCTGTTGGGTGAAGCCGCGGTCGCCTGAGGCTGTTCGCTCGGGCGGCGCCTCTGCCCAACTCGGCTACCTCATCGTTTCGCGGGCGAGCCGATCGCCCACGCACGCGAGAACCTTGAGAGCGATCGACGGCATCGTCTCGACGACTCGCCGGAAACTGCGATCGGTGATCACGAGGACTTGGACGGGCGACGTCGCCGTCACCGTCGCCGTGCGCAGGGAATCCGTTATCAGCGCAATCTCTCCGAACCAGTCCCCCGCGCCGAGGTCGGCGAGCTTCGTACCGTTCCTCGTCACTCGCAAGGAGCCCCTCACGAGCGTGAAGAACTCGCGCCCCGGTCTTCCCTCCCTCGTGAGGACGCGGCCCTCGCGGAGAGAGGTTTCGTCCGCGATCAGAGCGAGCTCGCGGAGCTCGCTCTTCGAGCACTCGGCGAACAGCGGTACCTTCTTCAGGAGCTCGATCTTCGCTTTACGCCCCAGCGCCACGTCGTCATCCTAATGGTGTGCGTTGCGACCGGTGCAACGTTGACAGATCCCGTCTCCTAGGCGATGCTGGTCCGCTCAATCCGTAGTTGGCCGAGAGATGTTTCCGATCGAGGAGGGGGTAGGGCGGATGATGTTGCGGCGTTCACACATGCGTGCCGTTGTTGTCGTTGCACTCGGACTTACGGCCGTCGTCGGAATCACCGCCGGCTCGGCTGCGACGACATCGAAGCCGTACACGGCCGTGTTCGACGCGGGACCGGTTCCGGGCGGTAGCTCGGTGACGATCGACCTCGTTCTCGACAATCGCGCGAGCCCGCAGTCCATCGGCTCGGCGAATGTGACCGCCCCGAACGGATTTACGATCACCGGAGCGATCATCCAGGAAGCCGGCAACGTAGACAGCTCGTCCACGCTGACCCTCTTGAAGCTCCGGAGTCTGGCCATTGCGCCTCAGACTTCGCGAACAGTCGCGATGACGGTCACGACGCCCTGCGCGGTCGACACGTACTCGTG
>JBCKBY010000135.1:0-3542 GCA_038910715.1 Gaiellaceae bacterium | reverse complement strand
TGCTGCTGCTGTGCTTGGAGACGCTCGAGCTCCGCGAGCGCCGCATTCAGGTCTCGGTCATCGCTCGACGACTTCTTCGGCGCTTTGCTCGAAAGGAAAGCGTTTGCGAGAAAACCGGAGAACGTCGCGAACAGCGCCACACCCACGGTGAGCATCACGGCGCCGACGAGACGTCCCCCCAGGGTGATCGGGAACTGGTCTCCGTACCCGACCGTTGTTGCCGTGACGTATCCCCACCACAGGGCATCGCCAGCCGTCGTGATGTTTGCACCTGAGGCGTCCTCCTCGAAGTGGAGCTCGAGGAGCCCGGTGACCTCCAGCGTAAGGAGGCCGAGGAAGACGACGAGATAGAGGGTTCCCGACGCCAAGCCCTCGCGCATCTCTCGCAACACGCGCGGCCCACCGAGCTTTCTGATGATCCGCACCGCCCGGAGAATCCGAAAGAGGCGGAAGACGCGCAGGCCCGGGAGACATCCGAGGAAGTCGAACACCCCGCCGCCATGGCGGATGTACCACCACTTCGTCGGCGCTGTGAGGAGGCGATACGTGAAGTCCGCCAGGAAGATGACCGTCAACGCGACGTCGATGTAGACGATCAGCCACCAGGGCTGGGTCTGATCCGGGATCGCGACTTCGAGCACGAGGTTCACGATCGAGAGGATCGAGATCGCGAGGATGAAGAGCTCGTAGGTCGTGCCCTTCAGATCTTCGCGCGGCGCTTCGACCGTAACCACGCAGCCGGTTTCGCGCTGCGCTGTGCTGGTCCTGCGGGCGTACGGCGCACCTGACCCTGCGCCGTGCTGAGAACGCTCGCTTCTGTGGCTCCGAGGGAGCGCTGAGTGGAGCGTCAGCCCCTGATTTAGAGTCACGCGCGAACCCAGAGTCGGCCCGCTCGCTGCGGGCAGGACTCAGTGGGTCATGAGAGAAGCTCGGACAACCGGGCCTGGTATTGGCGTCCTTTCGTTTCCCCTCCCCTGGGGAAGGACTGGGACCAGGCCCGGATCTCAACATCCGAACCCCGCTCCCAGCACTCCGCGCAGAAGACTCGCAGCCCGTGACCCAAGGTGGAATGGCGGATCTCGCGCCGGCGCAGTGGTGGCAGTGGGCGCACCTGGGATCGAACCAGGGACCTCTCGCGTGTGAAGCGAGCGCTCTCCCGCTGAGCTATGCGCCCGGAGCGCGTAAGGGTATCGCAGCCCTTGGTACGTTCCGTGCGTGGCTCCCGCGACACTTACACCGCCGCGCACTCGACGCCGGCAGGGCACCGGAAGTGGGCTCGGCAAGCCCTGGCGCGTGATCGTCCGGGACGACAGCCACAACACGTTCCAGGGAGTCGCGTTCGCTCTCTCGAGCGTCCTCCCGGGGGTCAGCTACGACAAAGGGATGAAGTTTGCGAACCGGATTCACGACACCGGCCAGGCGATCGTCTGGTCCGGGCACAAAGAACAGGCGGAGCTTTACTGGGCGGAGCTCGACGCCTTCGGATTGACGATGGCGCCGCTCGAGCAGTAGAGGTGTCTCGGTTCCTGACACCGTGGTAGCGTCTCGCGCGTGCTGCTGGCGCTGACCGGGTACGAGACGGCTCTGCTCGCCGTCGCGGCAGTGTTCATCGCGTTTGCGCTGATCGTGGCGCTCGTGATTCCGCGCTCGCGACCCGAGTTTCCCGGGCGTCGTCTCGGGATTTTCCTGGCGATTTGCGTCGCGCTCTTTGCGTGCCAGATCACCGCGGTCATCGTCCTGGCCGAGATCGGTGAGGCCGACGAGCCGGCGCACGCGGAAGCGACTCCTACCGAGACGACGCCCGCAGAGACGACAGGCACCGAGCCGACTTCGACTGAGACGACCGCAACCGAGACGACCGATACGGAGACCGAGACGGCGGAAGCGGTCGGTGACGCGGTCGCGGGCAAGGAGGTGTTCCTGTCCTCGGCGGGTTGCACCGGCTGCCACACGCTGGCCGACGCTGGAGCCTCAGGATCCGTCGGTCCGAATCTGGACGCCACGAAACCGTCGTATGACAAAGCTGTCGAGCGGGTGACAAACGGTCAAGGCGTCATGCCGCCCTTCCAGGGGCAATTGACCGAGCAGCAGATCCAAGACGTCGCGGCGTACGTGTCCTCGGTCGCGGGCAGCTGACGCCCGATCCACCGCCGCTAGGCTGTTGCTCCCTGGAGAGGTGTCCGAGCGGCCTAAGGAGCGCGACTGGAAATCGCGTACGTGCTGAAAGGTGCGTCGCGGGTTCAAATCCCGCCCTCTCCGCTCGTTTCTTCGGGGTCAGACCCCACGCGTCTGGCCCCGTTTCTACGTCGAGAAGGGGGAAGCGATGCCGAAGCTAGGTCGTGTCGTGGTGCTGGGCGCCGGCTCGAGCGGCGAGCACTTCGTCGGAGCGCTCCGGCGGCTCGACCCCGTTGTCGAGATCGTCGTCGTCGAGCGTGAGCTCGCAGGCGGTGAGTGTTCTTACTACGCCTGTCTTCCCACCAAGACGCTCCTGCGACCGACCGAGGCGCTAGCCGCGGCGCGGCTCGCGCCGGGGGCCGCGGAAGCGGTGACCGGCGAGCTCGACGTCGAGCGCGTCCTCTGGTGGCGCGACCAGGTGACCGACGGACGTGACGACTCGTGGCACGCCGGCTGGATCGCTGATCAGGGCGCGGAGCTGGTCCGTGGCGAGGCCCGAGTCGTGCGACCTGGCCTCGTCTCCGTCGGCGAGCGAGAGATCGAGTGCTCGCACCTGGTGATCGCGACCGGGTCGTCGCCGGCCGTCCCTTCGATCGAGGGGCTCGAGGACGTCGATCACTGGACGAACCGTGATGCAGTCTGGACGGACCGCATACCGAAAAGCCTGGTCGTGCTCGGTGGTGGCCCCGTCGGGGTAGAGCTCGCGCAGTTCTTCCATCGCATGGGCGCAAGGGTGACAGTGGTCGAGCACAACGACCGGATCCTTGCGAGGCTTGATCCCGATGCGGGCGCGCTGCTCGCCGGGCGGTTCGAGGAGGAGGGAATCGCTCTGCGGGTGGGCGTTCGAGCCCTGCGTGTCGAGGCGACGAGTGCAGGACTTCGACTGCACTTGTCTGCAGGTGGGTGGATCGAGGCCGAGCAGCTTCTCGTTGCGACGGGCCGGCGCGCGAACGTTGGCGGCTTCGGACTCGAGGGCCTTGGGCTCGAGATCACTCCGCGCGGCATAGAGGTGGATGATCGAATGCGCGCGACCGAAGGCGTCTGGGCGATCGGCGATGCCGCTGGCGTCGCTTTACTCACCCACGTCGGGAAGTACCAGGCGCGCGTCGCCGCGGCGAACATCGCCGGGCGAGACGTCGTCGCCGACTATCGCGCTATTCCGGCGACAGTCTTCACCGATCCGCAGGTCGCGGCGGTCGGGGTCATGGACGGCGACGGCGTCGTGACCGCGAGATACGAGATCACCGGCGGCCGGCTCTCCACGTACGAGCGCCCGCCGCGACCCGGCTTCGTCAAGCTCGCCGCCGACCCGGACCGCCGTGTTCTCGTGGGTGCCGTTGCCGTCGGACCCGAGGCTGGGGAGTGGC
>JBCKBY010000134.1:0-3554 GCA_038910715.1 Gaiellaceae bacterium | reverse complement strand
TCGCGCGCCTCGACCGGGCCAGCGTGAGCACGAACCTCCACGTCGTACTCCTCGTCCGGCAGGGCGAGCGAGGGCAGGCACATCATGGAGTTCGCATAACTGTACGAAGTGAACCCAAAGGCGCTGGCATTCCCGTCGCGCTTGATCGCGATGGCGACAACCTCTCCTTGCTCGTCGGGCGGAAGATCGAATCTGAGCGACTGCGGCACCTTCTCGTTGTCAAACACCCCAAGCGTGAGAGGTTGAGGAGTCGCGCTCCAACGCCCTTGCATCTGCGTGACCTTGCCGTCGCTCCTGCTCCGAAACGTGATGTCCACCTTGCACCCGTTCGCGGTGTTCCGCAGGAGCCATCGACCTCGCCATCCTTCAAGCGGTCGATTCGTCACCCGCACGTGGACTATTCGCGCCACCGGGGTCAGGTGCCGCGCGTTCGCGTCGTCAGCCTTATCGACTCGAAGTTCGGGCCACTTGGCGCGCTCGATGGCAAAGCGGTAGGATCGTCGAGGCTCAACGGGCGGATGGAGTTCAACGTCTACATCGACGGAACCTGGTTGTTCAACCAGTGCGCGCCTAGCCGCATCTTCGCGAATCGCATGGAGTTGCCTCAGGCTCAGGAGCGCTTTCCACTCGACTTCTCCCGCCTCCTCAATCTTCTGGCCGAGGAGCTGACCGAGCGCCTCGGCGGGAACGGCGTGAGGCGAACGGTGCCCACCACCGGCTCCCTGTTCTTCTACATGGCGATCTTCGATATTCCGCCTGATCCAGACCCAGCGTGGGGAGACATCGAGACCATCCGGCGAGGGTCGGTAGCTCGACGGCAGTTCGCAGGCGAGGCGATCGCGGCAGGCTTCTCGCCTGATGGTGTGTTCACCGTCCAGCTTCGCGGCTGGATCGTCAACAAGGTCAGAGAGCGTCGGTATCAAGAAAAGATGGTGGACACGTCGCTCGTGGGAAGACTCGTCGAGCGAGCGATCGCCGGTGATCGGGAACTCTTGCATGTCGTAATCAGCGGAGACATCGACATACTCCCGGCCATCACCACGGTCGTGCCGGACTACACCGAGCGCGTTGTCCTGGCCATCACGCACCCCGATGCATATGACCGCGCAGAGGCCCAGACCTCATTTGGGCTGAACGAGTTTCGCTTCGAGTACGAACCGATTTATCTGGAGCGAGACATCGGACAGCTTCTCCCCGACTATCACTATCGCTGCTCTAACCGGAACTGTCAGCGCGACTTCGTGCGCGAGCGCCCGATTCCCTCCGGAGAGAATCCGTTCTGCAGGTCGTGTCGATACGCGCGACCGACTCGGGCCGGATCCTGAAGCCGTAGAGCCATGAAACCACTGGCAGACACGATCTGGGCGCACGACCTCGGCGCGCTCGTGGACTGGATCGAGGAGACGCGACCTCAGCCTCGCCTGGCTACGCTGAACTGGTGGCGACAAGTTGGTGCGTAGACCCGCAGGCGTGGGACAACCTGCTCAAGCCGATGGCGACCGAGATGGTCGTCGGCGCGACCCAAGCGCATCCAGGCTTCTTTCCGGAGGGTTTCGGCATCGGACGCCGCACCGAGCCACGCAACGAGTATCTCGGCCTCGTCACGACATGGCCGGAGCCAAACACATTCGTCTTCGGCGTCAACTACTACGACAACGAGGACGGACGTGACAACGAGGACATGTACAGACTCGACCTCACGACCTTCGAGATCACGCCGTACATGCGCGGCACCTTCGAGCGGGAGTACCCGCAGTACGCCGGGCACCACTGGGCCGCCAAGCCGTATCTCCGTAAGCCGGGCAACCGCTAGAACCCGTCGCGCTCCTCTGCGTCGCGTTCTGCGGGAACAGCGACACGCTTGCCGCGGTTGCGGCTGACGTGCGAGGAGGGTTGGCTGGACTGCGCGGCTGTGGCCGGCGTCGGGGCGTTGTTGACAGCGCGCACGGCGTTTCCCGTCGAGCGCCTTCAACTCGCGTGCCATTCCCGAATGTCGCCGGCTACTGTCGCCGAACCGGATCCGTGCCCGACCGGCAACCAAAGCGAATTCGAGCGCACCAATGTCGCCATGTCGCCTGGCGAGACACCGGACCTCCTCAGCTCGGTCGAGTCCGCGCCACAAACGCGTGCTCGGCGAGCGAGTCACTAGGCGTCGCCTGGCTCACGGCTCAGAGTCCAGCGGACCGTCTTCGTCGAGCGGCAGACTGGGGATCGGAGGGCTGATGGGCGCGAACGGACGTCGGAGAGTGGTGATCACGGGGCTCGGCGCGGTGACGCCGTTGGCCAGCGACCTTGCGACGAGCTGGGAGCGCCTGATCGGCAGTCGCTCCGCCGCCGGCCCGATCGTCGCGTTCGACCCGAGCGGGTTCCCGGTTAGGTTCGCCTGCGAGGCGAAGGAGTTCGACCCGACCAGGTGGATCGAGCACAGGCAGGCGCGTCGGATGGACCGTTTCGCACAGCTGGTCGTCGCGGCGGCGCGGCAGGCGGAGTTTGATTCGGGGATCGTGATCGAGAAGGAGTCGGACCGGGTCGGCGCCTCTGTCGCGACCGCGATGGGCGGCCTGAAGTCCTTCGAGGACTGCTGCGACACGCTGATCGAGCGGGGCCCCGACCGCGTCAATCCGTTCTCGATCGCGGCGATCATCCCGAACATGGGCGCGGCCCAGGTCTCGATCCAGCTTGGGACGCGCGGGCCGCTCCAGTCGTCGTGCGCCGCCTGCGCCGCCTCGCAGATGGCGATCGGGGACGGCCTCGATGCGATCCGGCTCGGTCGCGCCGAGGTGATGCTCTGCGGCGGCAGTGATGCGGCGATCACGCGCGCTGGGATCGCCGGCTTCGCGGCGATGCGCGCCCTTTCCCGCCGCAACGATGACCCCGCGGCTGCGAGTCGGCCGTTCGACGCCGACCGCGACGGGTTCGTGATGGGTGAGGCGGGCGCGATCCTGGTGCTCGAGGAGCTCGAGCACGCGAAGAAGCGCGGCGCGAAGGTCTACGCCGAACTGGTCGGCTACGGCGTCTCCTCCGACGCGGAGCACATCACCGAGCCGGATCCGACCGGGGAGCATCCTGCGCGCGCGATGAAGATGGCCTTCGCGGACGCCGGGATCAGCCCCGAGCGGATCGACTACATCAACGCGCACGGCACCTCAACGCCGCTCGGCGATGCGAGCGAGACGCGGGTGATCAAGCGGGCGCTCGGCGAGGACAACGCCCTGAAGACGCCCGTCTCCTCGACGAAGGGCGCGACCGGGCACTGCCTCGGCGCCGCCGGCGCCCTCGAGGCAATCTTCTGCACACTCGCGATCCACGAGGGCGTGCTGCCGCCCACGATCAACTACGAGACGCCCGACCCCGAGTGCGACCTCGACTACATCCCCAACGAAGCCCGCGAGGCCGACATCCGGGTCGCCGTTTCCAACTCGTTCGGCTTCGGCGGGCACAACGCCTGCCTCGTGCTGCGCCGCTTCGAGGGATAGATAACGCAGGTAAGCAGAGAGCCCGGCTCGGCTCCGCCGGCCAAAGTGACTTTGGGTTACGATCTTCCCCCGCACCAA
>JBCKBY010000133.1:0-3615 GCA_038910715.1 Gaiellaceae bacterium | reverse complement strand
ACCATGTCGTCGACGTACAACCAGGCGCGGATCTGGGAGCCGTCGCCGTGGATCGTGAGATCGCGACCGGCGAGGGCAGCCTCGATGAACGCGCGGATCGCGCCGCCGCCGACCTGGCCTGGGCCGTAGACGTTGAACGGTCGCACCGAAGTCGTCGGCAGCTCGAGCTCGGCATGGTAGGCGTGAGCCATGTGCTCATCCGCGAGCTTCGAAACCGCGTACGTCCAGCGAGCCTCGCCAACGGAGCCGATGGTCGTCACATGCGCCTCGTGCACGTTGAACGCGTGCTGGCCGAACACCTCACTGGTCGAGAAGTCGACCAGCCGCTCGATCGTATCGCCGGATCGAAGCGCTGCCTCGAGCACGTTGTACGTCCCGATCACGTTGACGCGCATCGTGCGCACCGGGCTCGCGAGCACCGTGTCCACGCCGGCGATCCCGGCGCAGTGCACGACGTGGGTTGCCCCCTGGAAGACTTCCGTGAGCCGGTCGGGGTCGAGAACGTCCCCCTCGACGAACGTGAAGTTCGGATGCTCGGCGAGACTCGTGCCTCCGAGCGTGTCGCGGTGGAGATTGTCGACCGCGAGAATCTCGTTGTCGTCGACGAGCCGTCGCGCGAGCGTGGTGCCGATGAACCCGGCGCCCCCCGTGATGACGATCTTCTTCCCGGTCAGCGCCACGAGGCGAGTCTAGTGGTCACTAGTGGGAGCACCTCGCCCGTCCCAAAGCGCCCGCCGCGAGACCGCAGCGAGCCGACGAACACGATGGCTACGACGAGGGAGACGCTGACCAATGCTGGCCCATCCCCGCGCGGCCAACCGCGGTACCAGTCGACCGCCTCGAAAAGGGTGAGCGCGAGCGGCGCGAACCACAGTGCCGAGAGTCGCGGCCGCGCCAGCGCGATCGGAACGATGAGCAGGACGAGGTAGTGCAGCCACAGGATGGGCGTAAGAACGAACCCAGCCGCGAGCGCGAAGGTCAGCGATCGCCGATCGCACTCTCCTCGCTCGGACGAGGGAGCTCTCGCTGCGCGCCACGCGAGGACGAGCAGGGTCGCGCAACCCACCACCACGATCGCCCGGGCGACGAACACGGGTGCGTCGACCGTTCGGAGCAGAGCGAATGCCGAGTAGGAATTCTCGGCCTCGAGGTCGGCGAGCCTTCTCAGAAGCGCCGGATAGTCGGTGAGACCGCGAAAGCCGATCACGGCCCACGAGGCGAGCGCGAGCGCAGCAGCGACGCCGGCAGCCGTAGCCGCGGCGCTCCACCGGCGAGTAGCGGCCAGCCAGACGAGAAGCGGCCACAGGAAGACCTTGAGATCGACGGAAGTTCCGATAGCCACCGCGCCGCCGCCGCCGCGGTCGCGATACCGCCATCCGAGTGCCACGAGAAGCGCGAGGATCGGCCCGATCGCGCCGTACTCGAAGTTCTCGAGCGTGACCGGATAGAGGAGTGCCACCGGATAGCAGCGCCAATCGGCGACCTCCAGGGCGAGAAGTGCGCCTACGGTGCACGCGACGAGGATCAAAGTAAAGAGAACGCCCGGAGTGGAGGAACCCGCGACCGTCTCGGGAAGCACGGTCATCGGTGCAATCAGGAGCGCGAGTACGGGCGGATAGACGTAGGGCGCCGGCTGACCCTCGGAGATGACGACATCCGGGTCGACGTACGGGCTGTCGCCGTCTCGTACCGCCTCGGAAGCCTGCAGGAAAACCTGGAAGTCGAAGGGCACGTGCAGTCCCCCGAGAGACCGCAGGGAGTTCGCCCAAAGCGAGTCGTCGTGGTATCGGCTCGAGATGGCTCGAGCGCCGATCGGCAGCAGAACTGCAGCAACAACGACGGCGCTGAGAAGCAGCGCGATCCGGCGTCCGGACGATCTCTGCACGGGAAAGTGACAGTACCCTGAGGACATGCGTGCGCAGGTCGGACTCGTCGTCACGGCTGGGGCTCTCTTCGCCTGCGCCGTTGCTCTGGCCGGCACCTCGTCGGGCACCACGTTACGCGTGACCTATTGGGAGGACGGCTCGCTCCCAGCTGAAAGCGTCACGTGGACCCTCCGCTGCAACCCGCCTCGAGGGTCGCTGCCGAGGAAGGCCCTCGCGTGCCGCCGACTTGCCACGGGCGGGTCGAAGCTGTTCGCACCGTTGCCGCCCGACATCGTCTGCACACAGATTTACGGCGGACCGCAGAAGGCACGGGTCGTCGGGACCGTTGGCGGAAAGCGGATCTGGGCGACGTTCGCCCGCACGAATGGCTGCGAGATCGGCCGCTGGAATCGGGTCTCGCCGTGGCTTCTGCCACCCGGCGGCGTTACGAGGCAGTACTCGCCCAACGAGGCGCCGCGCCCCGCAGAGCGCGCGGCCGAGCTGCTCGCGGTCGAGGCCGCCCCGTGAGTTGCCGGTTCGATCTCGACCACTACCGCGAGATCCTCGAGGCGGCGCAGGCAGGCGGCTATCGCTTCGAGGCGTTCGGAGAGGGTCCAGAGCGTGGCGGCCTCTACCTTCGGCACGACATCGATCTCTCTCTCGACGCCGCGCTCGAGATGGCCGAGCTGGAGGCCGAGTTGGGAGTCCTCACCACGTATCTGCTCATGACCGAGTCGGTCTTCTACAACCTCGCCTCGAGCGAAGGCGCAGCAGCGATCGGCCGGCTGCGCGAGCTCGGGCACGCAGTTGGCCTGCACGCCGTGTACCCGAACGTCGATCTGGACGACCGTTTCGACGGCGTCGTCTCGTGGCATAACCCGAAGTCCGAGTACATGTCAGACAGGATCGTGGGCGCCGTCAACGTCTACGCCGAGCCGTACTTCTCTCCGCCGACGTACCGGTCCGACTCGAACCAGCACTGGCGCTCGGGGTGCCCACACGAGGAGCTCCGGGGCGGCGGCTTTCCGTGGCTGCAGATTCTCGTTCATCCCGAGATCTGGGTCTACCCGGGAGCGACGATGGGCCAGACCATGCGGGCGATGGTCGAGGCCGAGTCTGCGCGACGCCTCGAGCAGCTTGCCGGCGACGGCATTCACCTTGACTGAGCCCGGCGGCCGGCTTCGCGTCGTCCACTGCCCGGTCAACACGGCGGGCGTGCCGTGGGCGAACGTCCAGGCGCTTCGCCGCTGCGGAGTCGACGCGCGGCTCGTGGTCTTCAACCGCTACCAGCTCCACTCCGAGGCCGACTGGTCGCTCGAGCGCCACGGCGGCTTCGCGCGGAAACAGCTCACTCAGTGGTCAGCCCTGCTGAAGCTGCTGCCGCAAACCGACGTCTTCCACTTCTACTTCGGGCTCACGCTTGTGCCGCAGTCGGTGCAGTTCCCGATCCTCCGCGCCCTCCGCAAGAAGTCCGTGATGCACTACCTCGGCTCCGACATTCGCGGGAAGACACCTGGCGAGCTCGCGTTCGGGAAGAAGGCCGGCGCCGAAGTTGTGGGGTCGTACGATGCGATTCGCTGGGTGCCCGAGGCCGAGGTGATCCCTCCCGGGATCGACGTAAAGGCGATCGAGCCCGCGCCGCCGACCGACCGATCCCGGCCGGTGATCGTGCACGCGCCTTCGAGCCGCCGACGGAAGGGAACCGAGCACGTCATCGCGGCGTGCGAGGCCCTCGACGCCGACCTCGTCC
>JBCKBY010000132.1:0-3646 GCA_038910715.1 Gaiellaceae bacterium | reverse complement strand
GTGGCGTCGACGAACGAGTACGTCCGCTCGTCGTGGACCCGCAGCCACGCCCAGGCTTCCGCCTCGAGACTCTGATCGATCGCCTCGCCAAGCATGCGTAAGAAGCGCTGGTCGTCTCCGCGACTCCATGTCAGACACGAAAGGAGTCGCAGTGATCAAGCTCATCCAGATCGGCCAGCCTGCGGAACACCGCGGCATCGTCGTCGCACCCCTCTTTCCCCGCCGCGATCCGGTGGCGGAGTACATCACGCTCGACGAGGCGCTCGCAGGTGGGCTTCGCATCCGCGAGGTCGACGAGTCGGGCACCGTGCCCGAGCTCGTCGTCGAGAACCCGCTCGCGAAGCGCGTCCTCCTCTATGACGGCGAGGAGCTCGTCGGCGCTAAGCAGAACCGCATTCTCAACGTCACCGTCCTCGTCGAGGCGAAGACGACGCTGACGATCCCCGTCTCGTGCGTCGAGCAAGGGCGTTGGTCGCAACGCTCGGCGGCGTTCGCGTCCGGCAGCCACGTCTCGCATGCGCAGCTCCGGCGGCGCAAGGCGGAGGCGCTCGCAGCCGAGCCGCTCGCGCGCGGCCTCGCCCAGGGCGAGGTGTGGGACGAGGTGCGCGAGAAGGCTGCACAGATGAGCGTCCCCTCGCCCACCGGTGCGAGTTCCGACCTCTACCGCCACTACGAGCACGACCTGCGTGCGCTCGAGGACGCCTTCCCTGCTCAACCCGGGCAGTGCGGTGTCTTCCTCGGCCTGGGATCCGACATGTGTGTCGACATCGTCTCGCAGCCAGATGCCTTCGCTCGGCTGTGGCCGAAGCTCAGAGCCGGCTACCTGCTCGACGCCCTCGAGCGGCTGGACGGCAGTGGGACGCCGTTCGCAGTCGTTCCGACGTTCCTCGAGATGGTCGCCCGTGCCGAGCGCTCACGCCGGTTGTCGGTCGGGCTCGGTGAGGATGTGCGACTCCGCGGTGAGCGGGTGATCGGCTCCGGTCTCGAGCTCGACGGCGAGCTCATCCAGCTCTCGGCCTTCACGAGCGAGGACGGAGGGCGCCGCGCATTCGGTCGGATCGCTCGACCGAGCAGAAGGCGGTGATCCCGATCGAGAACGGGCACACCCCTTCTTCGTAATGATCTGCAGGACGTGGAAGATTATGGCGATTTGCACGCGATTCGATGCGCCCGGCAGGATTCGAACCTGCGACCCGCGGATTAGAAGTCCGCCGCTCTGTCCCCTGAGCTACGGGCGCCCGCCTGGAGGGTAGCCACCGAAGTGGCGGTTCGCCCCCCGGCCACGAAGCTCGGTGTTCTGCCCGCTGCTTCTACGGCTTCCCGAGGATCGCTTCGTTCGCAGCAGCCCGTGCGGCGACGGCAGCGAGAACCTTGCCCTGGATCTTAGAATCGTCTCGAAGAAGCGCGAAGAAGGCCCGCTCCGTGATGACGAGGACGCGGAGAGGGCTCATGGGCGTCACCGTGGCGATACGCGGCTGATGTGTGAGGAGCGACATCTCCCCGAAGAAGTCGCCGGCACCGAGCGATCCGACCTTCTTGGAGTCGATCGTCACATCCGTGCTGCCCTCGACGATGATGATGAACTCCCTCCCGCTCTCGCCCTGCCGAGCGATCGGCCTTCCCTGCGGCCAGTCGAGCTCGTCGGCTACCGAGGCGATCGATTGGAACTGCTGCTTCGTGCACTCCTTGAAGAGGGGCACCCGGCGGAGCATCTCGATTTTTGCGTCCTTGCGAAGGCGCATCGCGGGCGAGTGTATAACGGCGTCGACCTGATGGCGAGAGCGGACGCTACGAGGCGCGCAGCACCAGCGGTGCGCAGGCGACGCCCGTCGCTTCCCGTACCGCGTTTCCACGAGCATCCTTCATCGCGACGGTCAACGTCTTCGCGGTGACGGTCACCTGCGAATAGCTGTACGTGTCGAGCGCCGCGCAGCGCATTCCCATCCCGTTCGGCGGTGGTGGCTTGAAGAAGAGAGCGCCGATCGCCGTTCCCGCTCCCGGAGTGCCGAGGAAGCCGTCGATCTCCTTGGCAAAGGTGTTGGTCGCGACAGGCCCTGTCACGACTTCCCAGATCCCAGAGCCCTCCAGCGGGCCGCCGAGCGTCGTGAAACGCACCTCGTTGACGAAGTTCGCGTGTGTGTCCGTCGTCAGGAAGAGGACGTTCTTCACGTTCGCCTGCAGGAAGCGGAGAAGCCGCTCACGCTCGTCGGCGTACCCCTCCCAGCGGTCGTAGGGCAGCGCGTAGTACTGCTGGATCGGAACCTCGTTGACGATGACCTTCCACGTCGCCTTCGACGCCTTGATCGCCTTCGTGAACGCGGCGTACTGACGCGCGCCGAGCATCGTGCGGGACGGATCGTTGATCGCAGCGAGACACGCGGTCGGCACCGGGTTCTTGAGGCCGGGGGCGAGGCTCGAGAAGGCGTCTCGCACAGCTTGCGGCGCCGTCGGCGCGAGATCGCCTCCGCAAACGGTGGTGGCCTTCGCGCTGCGGAACGAACGCTCGTCGAGGAAGAAGAGCTCGAGGTGCTTGCCCCAGCGAACGGTGCGATACAGGCCGAGCTTCGAGGTGTATCCGACCGGGGAGTAGTCGCGGAACGCCTTAACGCCCGCGGTGTAGATCGCCTCACCGTGCTCAGCACGCGAGAAGTCGTTGATGAACTCGTGGTCGTCCCAGTGGCTGTACAGGCCGGCGGACGCGCGGAGCTTCTGGAGCGCGGGAAGCGCGAGCCCGAGCCTGTACTTCCCCCACTTCTGCGCGACCGTGCGCGCGACGGGCGCGCCGCCGATCTCGCTGTCGGAGTAGATCGTGTCGCCGAGGTTGATGTTGAAGTGGTTCCGCTCGGCGGCCATGCGCCCGTAGACCTCGAAGCGGTTGAAGCCGGCCTTGCCGTTGGCAGCGGGCGTCGCGTCGGCGTCACCCGAGATCGCGAAGCGCACCTGGGCATCGGCACTCGCCGCCGGGGGTGATGTGAAGGCCCCGACGGGGCTTCTGACCTTCCCCTGAACGAAGCTGTACCGATACGTCGTACCCGGCTTGAGCACGGGGACAAGAACCTGAACTGTGAGGTCGTTCGCGCGAGTAGCGCGTATGCCGAAAGCCGCAACCTGATCAACCGAACCGAGCTCGAGCTCGAGGCGGAGAGGACCGGCCTTTGGAGCCCGCGTCCAGACAACCGCGGAGGTCGACGTCACCTCGCCTGCAGCGACGCCGTATCGGAAGTCGGGACTCGCCGCATCAGCCGATACGGCTGCAAGGACGAGAGTCAAGAAAGCTGCAAAGACGACCGCCCGACGCATCACGCGAGCCTACGCGGCCGCCGAAGGATGGTCAACGTGCTCTTTCCGCTCCTCCTCGGCCAGAAAGCGGAAGAACCAGTACGCGAACACCCCGAAGAAGACGACCGCCTGCTCTACCGCCATGAGCATGCCCGCCAGTTGCTGATCCTCGAGTGGCTCGAGCCCCCAGACGCGGTGGTGGACATCGACGTAGAAGTCATAGATCGCGTTCGGGACGAGCGCCATCACGAGCCCGATCGGGCTAGAGAGGACGAATGCCGCGAAGACGTACGCGGCTCGCGCACCTGCGCCGAGCCGGTGAGGGTCGTCCTGGAAGACGCACCACCACAACGCCAGCCCGGTGAGG
>JBCKBY010000131.1:0-3734 GCA_038910715.1 Gaiellaceae bacterium | reverse complement strand
CGCGCCGCCCGGAGTGGATGATGGTCCGCGCCCCGAGCGCGGGCTCGCGCTACTTCGAGGTCAAGAAGCTCGTTGAGGGCGCGAGCCTGCACACGATCTGCGAGGAGGCCCGCTGCCCGAACATCGCCGAGTGCTGGGGCCGCGGCACCGCGACGTTCCAGATCCTCGGCGAGACCTGCACGCGCGCCTGCCGCTACTGCTACGTGCAGTCGGGCAGACCCGAGCAGGCGCCCGACCCGCTCGAGTCGTTCCGGCTCGCGGCGACGGCGGCGAGAATGGAGCTGAAGCACGTGGTCGTCACCTCGGTCGACCGCGACGACCTGCCCGACAAGGGCGCCGGCCACTTCGCGGCGACGATCCGGGCGCTGAAGGCGAAGCTGCCCGGGGTCTCGGTCGAGGTGCTGACCCCCGACTTCCTCGGCTACGAGGAGGAGGCGCTGCAGATCGTGCTCGCCGAGCGGCCGGAGGTGTTCAACCACAACATCGAGACGGTGCGGCGCCTGCACCGGCGCATGCGCGGGGCGAAGGCCTCCTACGACAAGGCGCTCTGGCTGCTCCTCCGCGCGAAGGAGCTGGCCGACTACCCCGTGCTGACGAAGTCGGGGATCATCGTCGGCCTCGGTGAGACGAACGACGAGGCGGTCGAGACGATGCGCGACCTGCGCGCGCACGGGATCGACGTGGTCACGATCGGCCAGTACCTCCAGCCCTCGGCGAAGCACGCGCCGATCGACCGCTGGGTGCACCCCGACGAGTTCCGCTGGTTCCGCGAGCAGGGCGACGCGATGGGCTTCGGCTCGGTCTTCGCCGGGCCGCTCGTCCGCTCGAGCTACCGCGCCGACGAGCAGCTGCACGCGGCCGAGACCCGGACGCACGCCGGTTGAGTGGTCGGTAGCCTCTTAGGGTCGGTACGTCAGCACGCGCCCCCGCTAGCTCAGCCTCTCCCCTCGTGTCTCGCGGCCTAGAGTGGCTACGATTACAGCTCCGGCCAGCATCGTCGCGGCGACGAAGAAAAGCGGCCAGAAGGTGCCGCCGGTCCTCGTCAAGAGGAAGCCGAACAGGAACGGGCCGGCGATGGAGAAGGCCTTGCCGCTGCCCTCGGCCAGGCCGAAGCCGCTGGCGCGCAGGCGGGTCGGGAATAGCTCCGACGTGTAGGGGTAGACCGCGCCCCAGGCGCCGAGGTTGAAGAAGCCGACGAAGAAGACCGAGGCCAGGTAGACGGGCGTCGAGCTCGCCACCGCGAAAGAGAAGGCGGCGATCGCACCCAGGGCCAGGAACGTCAGTAGGGTCTTCTTCCGCCCCCAGGCCTCGACCAGCCACAAGGAGGCGGCGTAGCCGGGGAACTGGGCGACGGCGATCAAGGCGAAGACCAGGTAGGGGTCGAGGCCCAGGTTGCCCAGAGCCACGATCCCCGGCAGCCAGATGAACAGGGCGTAGTAGGAGATGTTCAGGGCGGCCCAGGCGCCGACGACCAGGAGAGCCGTCTTCCTGAGCTGGGGCCCGACCAGCTCACGCATCGAAGCCTGGGGCTCTGGTATGGCGTTGAGAGCGGTTGGGTCGACCGGCTGGCCGGTGATCCTCTCGAGTACGGCGGCGGCTTCGTCGAGACGGCCGCGGCGTGCGAGGAAGTAGGGGCTCTCCGGCAGGGTGCGCCTGGCAACATAGGCCAGCACCGCCGGGGCGGCGGCGGCCAGGAACAGGTAGCGCCAGCCGTTGGGGCCGCCGTGGACCAGGAAGGCGTAGGACAGCCCGACCGCACCGAGGAAGCCCAAGGGCCAGAAGAAGTCGAGGAAGACCATCATGCGGCCTCGCCTTTGCGGAGGAAGGTACTCAGCCAGCAAGGCCGGGTCGACGACCAGCATTGCTCCAAGGCCGATACCGGCTAGGAGACGGAAGGAGAGGAGGAGCTCGGGGCCGGTCGAGAGCGCGGTCAGGGCGGTGAAGGAGGCGTACCAGAGGATGGAGAACTGGAAGATGCGGCGGCGTCCGATGCGGTCAGCCAGACGGCCGAAGACCAGGCTGCCGAGTAACGAGCCGGCCAGAGCAGCCGAGCCGAGCAGGCCGAGCCAGGTCCCGCCGAGTCCCCATAGGGCCCCGAAGAAGGGTAGCGTGAAGCCGATGAGGACGATCTCCAGGGCGACAGAGCTCCAGGCAAGGCCGGTTACGACAACGGCCCGCTTGTGGAAGCGGGTCAGCCCGCCGGCGCGAAGGACGTCCTCGACGTCTAGCCGGGCAGGGGACAAGGACTCCTCGGCCTTGTCGGCGAGGGGCGGGGCAATGAGAGGAACAGATACTGTGCTCATGGGAAGGTCCTTTCCTAGTTCTTGCCCCTCGCCAGTCTGGTTACCCCAGGCGGCCCCAGGATTAGACTGCGGGCGAAAGCGCGGCTTGCCCTTCTTACCGAACACCCAGGCTTGGACATCCCTATAGACCCTCGACCTGCCTTGAGGGAACCGGATACCCCTTCCGCAGGCCCGCGAGCGCCGCATGGGCGCCGGTCTCCCCGCCGGCCAGCACCATGAGGTCCTCCATCGCCCCGAGCAGCTCCTTGCGGAACTCGGGGATCGGAACCGGGTTCTCCTCGCCGCCGTTCGCCGCCTTGCGCTTCGCGTTAATCGCGCTGCGCAGAAAGCTCGTGACGCTCACGCCGGGAATCGCGTGCGGATACTGGAAAGCGAGAAAGAGTCCCTTCTGCGTGCGCTCGGTCAGCCTCCATCTCGACGACGTTCTCACCGTCGAGCAGGATCTCGCCCTGCGTGATCTTGTAGGCGGGGTGGCCGGCGAGGGCCGAGGCGAGCGTCGACTTGCCGGAGCCGTTCGGGCCCATGATCGCGTGCTTCTCGCCCGGCTCGATCGCGAGATCGACGCGCTTGACGATCTCGGTGCCGTCCTCGAGCGCGGCGTGCAGGTTCTTGATCTCAAGAAGTGGCAAGTTCGGCGTCACCCTCCTCTTTGAACTCAGCGTTCGAGTTGTTACAGTGTGCAAGCCCTGGAACATTGATACCATACATATAAGATAAACGCAGCCGGGAGCGAGGAAGGGAGGACCGACCGATGGTGACCCTGACGGAGAGCGCGGCGAGCAAGATCAAGGAGCTGGTCGCCCAGGAGCCCGAGGGCGAGGCGAACGTCCTTCGCATCGCCGTCACGGGCGGCGGCTGCTCCGGCTTCCAGTACGAGCTCGGCTTCGACCGTGGCCCCCAGGACGGGGACAACGAGATCGAGATGCACGGCGTCCGCGTCGCGATCGATCCCTTCAGCGCGCCGTACCTCGTCGGCACCCAGATCGACTTCGTCCACGCGCTGATGGGAGCAGGCTTCGCGATCAACAACCCGAACGTGGTCTCGGCCTGCGGCTGCGGCTCATCGTTCCAGGCAAAGGACGGCGTCGGCGAGGGGGAGCCCACGCAGACGCATGCGGACGGCGGCCGCTGCGGCTAGCTTCCTGCTCTCTTCTCTCCGCGCCGTACGCGAGGCCTCGGTGACGGCGCGGAATAAACGGCTCAGCGCGCTCCCCAAAGGTGTCCGGTCAGCTCAGTAGTGGCGTCCCGTCAAGGGCGAGCAGAGGGAGCGAAAGCCCGTGGGCCCGACACGCTCACTCGCCGGCTGCCAACGCAGGATCGCGATGCCCTAGGTCGCCAGCGCTGCCTCGAGCTCGGTTACTTCCCCCAACCCTCCGCTGCTCGCCGCCGTTCTCGGCGTCGTACCTGGCGAATGCAGCCCACGGACCCGCC
>JBCKBY010000130.1:0-3818 GCA_038910715.1 Gaiellaceae bacterium | reverse complement strand
ATGACGTGCGTGAGCCCACGAGAGCGCGGCTTTCCTTCTCTGGTGGGGACGTCGAGGAACGAATGCTCGTTAGAGGCGTGCATAGATCTCCTTCAACTTCTCGTGGGCGCGGTCCTGGACATCGCGGTAGAGCGAGCCACCGTGCGCGTCGATCCCGACCGTGAGTGGGCCGAAATCCTTGACGCGGAACTTCCACAGGCACTCGGGCATGAGCTCCTCCCAAGCGACTTCCTCGATCTCCTCGATCTGAGTCGTCTCGAGCGCGGCGGCCCCGCCGACGATCGCGAAGTAGACCATCCCAAGGCGCTGCATCGGCTCGATCGCCTCGTCGGGGAATCCTCCCTTGCCGCAGATCGCGCGGACGCCGTACTCCGCGCCGAGGCCCTCGGTGAAGCGCACCATGCGCGCGCTCGTCGTCGTGCCGATGCACATCTTCTCGTACCGCCCAGGGCCGAGCTTGCGCACGTTTGGCGCCGTGTGGAGGAGAAACGCGCCACTCAAGTCCATGGGCGGCTCGATCCCTTGATCGAAGATCCGGATCTGGGTGCGGTCGCGGATCCCGATGATGTGGCCCTGGACGATGACCTCGTCCCCCGCGCGAAGCTTCAGGATCTCGGCGGGGTCGGTGACGGGGAAGGTGACCTCGTGCGTCGCCATCAACTGTGACCTCCTTGGCACGCACTTGTCACCTTTACAGTGCCAGGCACTGTAAAGACCGCTAACAACTCGTAGGCCGATTTGGACAGCATCTAGGCGTCCCGCTCGTACTCGATGGAGCCGTCCGCGGAGATGTGCGCCGACGCGCGCCGCGCAGCCCAGCACTGGTAGTTCACGGCCACCGGGTTGAGCGTCATGTGCGTGTCCGCGTTCTCGACGTGGACGGAAAGAACCGTCACGTCGCCGCCCAGCCCCATCGGCCCGACGCCGGTCTCGTTGAGGAGGTCCTTGAGCTCGTCCTCGAGAGCCGCGACCAACGGGTCCGGGTTGCTTGTTCCGACGGGCCGCGCGATCGCCTCCTTGGCCAGATACATCGCATAGTCGGCGGAGCCGCCGATCCCGACTCCCACGATGCCGGGCGGGCACGGCTTCCCACCCGCGCCGACGATCGACTCGAGGACGAACTTCTTGATCCCGGTCACGCCGTCGGCGGGCACGCACATCTTGAGGAAGCTCATGTTCTCGGAGCCCGAGCCTTTCGGAACGCACTTCACATCGAGGCCGTCCCAGTCCGGAACGAAGTTCCAGTGCACGATCGGCACTCGAAAGCCGACGTTCGGACCGGTGTTCTCGCGCGTAAGCGTGTGAACGGTGTTCGAGCGAAGCGGATGCTCGACCGTCGCACGCTCGGTGCCCACCTTGAGTGCTGCGTAGATGCGCGCCGGATGGAGCGGGAAGTGCTCCCCGACGCTGCAGTAGTAGACGGCGAGACCGGTATCCTGACAGACGAGATTCTTCTCCTCTTCGGCGACGTTGACGTTGCGGAGGATCGTCTGGAGAACGCGCTGACCCGTGACCGAGGTCTCCCTGGTGGCTGCGTCGGCGAGCGCGTCTCTCAGGTCTTGCGGGATGTCCTTGAGCGACCAGACGTAGAGATGTGCCGCGGCGTCCTCGACCGCGGTCGAGAGATCTGTCGCTACGACACTCACCGGCTCACCTCGAGAGACTCGAGCAGCGCGAGCACCTCGCGCGCCTCGTCGCCTCCAGCGCGCGCATGCTCGACGAGCGGGATCCCGTGAGGGCCGAGCGCTCCAGCAATTGCGGGGTACGCCGCCAGCACGGACGTGACGATTTCCACATCGCCGAGCATCGCCGCGGCAAAGAGATCGAGCCGCGCGCCGCGTTCGATCAAGTGGAGCGCGATGTCTCTCCTGCCCATGTGCGCCGCCGCGCCGAGCCCGGTCTCCCAGTCGCCGGCACCCCAGTCCCAGGCAGCGTTCACGAGCGCCGGTTCCTCGTCGAGCAACTCGCGCACCGCGTCGCGATCGCCGTGAGCGCCGCCGACGAATGCGTGAACCACCTTCGGATCGAGCGCAGCCGGCTGGTCGCTCATACGCTGCTCCTTCCCGCCGCCGCGCGGCCTGCTCGACGCCCGAAGACGGTGCATTCGAGTAGCGAATTTCCCATCATGCGGTTCCTTCCGTGCGTTCCGCCTGCGATCTCACCGCAGGCGAACACGCCCTCGAGAGTGGTCTCCGCGTCCTCATCGATGACGAGTCCGCCGTTTTGGTAATGGAGGACGGGATAGGTGTAGATCGGCTCAGTGAGCGGGTCGATCCCGGCGCTGCGGTACCGCCGAAGCATGTACGGCAACGAGATCTCCGCGTCTTCAGGCGTGATACGCGTCGTGTCGAGCCATACCGCCGGCCGGCCGTCGGGAGTGAGCACACCCTTGCCCTTCTCCACCTCGTCGAAGATCGCCTGCGAGACAGCATCGCGAGTTCCGAGCGAGTCGGTGAACTCCTCACGATCGGCGTTCAACAGGACAGCTCCGTAGGCGCGCGTCGTCTCGGGGATCGAGTAACCCTGCATCGACGCGGGCCACGCGCCCCCGTTCGGGTGGTACTGCAGCGCGTCCAGGTCGCGCGTCTGCGCGCCGGTCTCGACAGCGATCTGAGTGACCTCACCCGTAGCGTTCGGGTGATTCGTCGAGAACTCGCCACGGTGCTCGGCCTCCGCGTAGCAGCGCCCGCCCGCGGCAAGCACGACGGATCCGGCATCGATCTCGACCATGCCATCCCTCGTCTGGAACGAAGACGTCCAGCCGCTCGGGGCTTGCTCCAGCCCGACGAGCGCGTGATGCGGAAGCTCGGCTCCAGTACTCGCCTCGTAGGTCTCCCGAAGCGCCTTCGTAATCGCGTGCCCGGTTCGGTCGCCGACCTGGAGAAGTCGCTGCCTGCTCGCTCCGCCACAGCGCGCGAGCCGGTATCCGCCGTTCGAGCGCGTGAACTCGACGCCGAGCTCCTCGAGCCAGTGAATCGCCGCCGGCGCCTCGCTCGTGAGCACCGCGACAAGCCGCGGATCCGCCGTGTCGTGAGAGCTCCGCATGACGTCCTCGGCGTGGATCTCAGGCGAGTCGTCGGCACCGAACGCGGCCTGGATTCCCCCTTGGGCCTTCGCCGAGTTGCACGCCTGCACGGTGGTCTTCGTGGCGAGGCCGACGCGGGCACCGGCGCGAGCGGCAGCTGCAGCGGCAGCCAGCCCGGAGGCGCCGCTTCCGATCACGAGCACGTCGAAGGAGGCGTGCGTGGGCACGGACGGCATAGTAGCGAAAACTCTAATCTCTGTCATTACATATCGTTATCGACAGCTGGGTCATTCTTCACCAGATCGAGACCAGAGGACATCCTCGACCGGTTACACTCCCCCGCTCATGGGAACGCTCGCCGAAATTGTCAAGCCGACCTTCATCACAGTGGCGCCCGAAGACACGCTGGGAGAGGTCGCCGAGAAGATGAGCGAAAACAACGTCGGCGCCGTCGTCGTGAAGGACTTCGGCCGGCTCATCGGGATCCTGACCGAGCGCGACATGCTGAGGGCGATGGCAGCTCGCGTCCATACAAGCGAAGCGCGCGTTCGGCAATGGATGACGCCGGACCCGATCACCGCGCCGCAGGACATGCCCCTCGACGACGCGGCGCAGGTGATGCTCGACAACGGCTTTCGCCACTTGCCCGTTGTGGACGGGTCGGCCGTGCTCGGGATCGTCAGCCTCCGCCGCGTACTCGGCGGCCGCCGCCAGCCGGCTCCCGAAGCGGCCTAGGCCCCCTACGCACAAGATCGGAATCCGCTCTCGCGAATTCCGATCGCGCGACGATCCC
>JBCKBY010000129.1:0-3981 GCA_038910715.1 Gaiellaceae bacterium | reverse complement strand
GCGAGGTCCTCTACGGTCGCGTCTCGCAGGCGCTCAAGCAGGCGCTTACGACCCGCGCCGGAGAACGGGGACTCAGCCTGAACGCCACCCTCATCGAGCTCTGCGAGCGCAGCCTGGCGGCGAGCGCAAGGGAAGCCGCGGGGGAGGAGCTGGAAGCTGCGCGCGCTGCTTCTGCTACCGAGCTCGAGGAGATGCGAGCGCGGCTTGCAGTCGCCGAAGAGAGAATGGCGGCGGCCGCCGAGCAGGAGGAGCGGACGAAGTGCACGCTGCGAGCGCTCGCACAACGGGCCCGGCACGAGCTTGGCCAGTGCCCCCAGTGCCGGAAGCCCGTTCGTGGCTCCGACTACCTCGTCAGCGGGCGCTGCCCGCACTGCGGCAAGGCGCTCACCGCCTTGCTGATCCCGCGGTTGCAAGTCGGTGCACCCGAGCGGGACGAGTACCTGGCGCTCCTGGGCGCGCTCGGCGGCCTCCTCGGCCTCGCCGGGGCGAGCGCGCTCGACGCTTCAGGCTGAGCAGGGCCGCGGTTGTCGCCATCTGGCGGAAAGGCGACAGGGAGTTAGGCGCGGCGCGCGCCCCAAGCCGCCGGCCCCGCCGGTGTGCCGATTCCCGAGTCGTGGCGGAGGACTGGAAAGCGACCCCGGCCGCCGCGGGCCGCTGCGCACGAGCGGGAAGAAGTGGCTGTGCTCGGCTACCAGCGGAATCCACCGGCGGGGCGGATGAGCCTGCCGGGGCGCGACGGTTGCTCGGAGACGGGCTCGGGCTCGAGCCGTTGTTCGAAGGGGGAGCGCAGTTCGGGGCGGCGTGCCTGCAGGTCGGCCCACAGGTCTGGGTTCTGGCGCCGGTACCGGCGGGCCGCGTTCCGGTTGAGGCGGCTGCGTTCCTTCTTGGCGTCGCGGGCGGCCTGGCGCTCGGTTTGCTCACGGGCGCGCTCGGCCATGGTCTGGAATCCCTTCCGCTTAACCAGTTCCGGATCGTGCGATCGGTGATGCCGCAGGCGTCCGCGACCGCTATCTGGGTCATGCCTTGGCCGAGCATGCGTGCCGCATCGCGCTGGCGATCCCGGCGCAGACGCCGTCTCTCCTGGGCAGTGGCGACAGCTGCAGCCGCTGCCGCTTCCGCCCTGGCAGCTTCAGCAGCGACCCTGGCCGCCGCCCTCTCCGCGGCCTCCGAAGGCCGGTACAGATCAACGATGCTGCGGTCGCCGAGCGCGTGACATACCTCAGCCGGCGTCGCCCGAACCAGTTGCCACGTTCGCGACGGTCGACAAAGCGCTCGTTCAGCGCCGCCTCGACCGCGCGCGCGGAAGGCAGACCGACCGACGGAGACACGTCGTCGACCGAAGAGGCACGTTGCGTCCCGGCTCTCTGCCTCGAGTCGCGCGCGACGAACAAACGTCGTGCTGCGAGGTTGCCCGGCCTCCGCCTGTTGAGGAGCGGAGCCGGAGCGCGCCGCCGGGTGATTCCCAGTCGCGTCGAAGGGGTCGCGATCGGGGCCCGGTGGTTTCGAGTGGAGACGGCCCTCGCCGCCGCCTCCCGAAAGTACCCCCTCAACTACAGGGAACCGATGTGGGGGAAATCGGGCCGTTTTCCGGCCCTTCCCGCCAGATCCTTACAGAACGTTTACATACGGCCGACGACCTCCGGGCGGGAGGGGGCGGGCCCGGAGGTCGTCAGTGAGGAGGGAAGGCTTCTAGCGCGGCCGCGGGCGGCGCGCTCGTACCCACAGTCCGCGGCGCACGCGAGGACGAGCTGTAGCACTCGCGGCGGACGAGCGGTCGCCCGGTGAGATCGTTCATCTCGTAGGCACTCAAGAGGGGCGCGCCGCAGTTGAGGCAGGCGCCTTGACGGACGCGATCTTCCTGACGGTGACGCGCGCAGAGGCCCGGGTCCTCGCCGGGCCTCCGCGGAGCGTAGTCGCGGATCGAGATGCATCCGCGGTAGGAGCAGGTGGCGGTCATGCAGGCCTCACGCTCCAGGGTTGAGGTCATGCCGCTTTCACCTCCGCGAGTTTCTTGGCTCGCATCCTGAGGACGTAGGTCGCCTCATCCGCGGACGCGACGCGGACGCACCGCTCTAGGCGCTCGCGTCGCGCGCGCTGGGCGTAGAACTCCGAGCAGCCGAGGGCGAGCAGCCGATCCCGATAGACGTCGGCGTACTCGGTCGGGTCGGAGTAGACGAAGATCGGTAGGTCGTTGCCCCCGTAGGGAGACTCGCGTAGGAGCCGGACGGAGACGATCCGTCCCGAGACCTTCGCGTAGTAGACGCCGCCGATGTGTACCTCTGCCTTCTTCATCTTCTCACCGCACTCCCGCGAGTTCCCGCAAGGGGTCGCGCTGCTTCATGGTACCGCCGCCGAGGCGCTGCGCGCGGCCGAGGACGAGGTCGACGCGGCTCGAGTTGAGCAGGTGGCGGACGCCTTGCTCGGTCAGCTGCGCGACGGGGCGCAGGGTCTGCCGCTCCTGCTTATGCGCCCGATCATCGCGACTGCAGCAGACGCCAAGACGATCACGGCGGACCTGGAAGAGCGCGCCGCGAAGGGCGACCAGTGGGCTAAGGACTACCTGGCGGCGAAGACAGCAGCCGCGACGTAGCTGACTGAACCCGGAGGGACTGCCCGCGGTCGTGCAGTGGCATCCGGACGTGCCCCGTGCGGCCCGAGCACGGCCCGGCCTCGATCGATTGTCGCGATCTGTTGGAAGTGCGACAGAGGCCTCCGGCCCGGCGCACGCCCCAGGCGAACGACTCCGCCAGTCCGCCGACTCCGCCATCGTGGCGGAGTGGCGGAGTAGAAAGAGCGTCTCATGGCCGGCCTTGGGCGTACTTTGGGGAGGTCGGAGGCGTGACGCCCCCATCCCCACTGAGCCCGCTCGTCGGAGCCGACCGAGAGATGCCGCACGAGCCCTCGCGGCTTCTCGTCGCCGGCGACCTCCACGCGGACGAGTCCTGGTTCGAGAACCTCGTCTACTACGCCCGGGAGCAGCGCTGCCAGGCCATTCTGCAGCTCGGCGACCTCGGCTACTGGCCGCGCATCAAGCACTACGACGACTTCCTGCGCTCGCTGCCCCGCCAGCTCGAAGGCGCCGACCTCGACCTGTACTTCGTCGAAGGGAACCACGAGGACCTGGACGCCCTCTTCGACACGGACTTCCCGCAGGTGGGGCCGTTCCGCAAGATCGAAGAGCGCGTCTACCACCTCCCCCGCGGGGCGCAATGGAGATGGCACGGGCTTCGCTTCGTCTCGATCGGGGGCGGCTACTCGCTCGACAAGAAGCTGCGCATCCCCGGCTACGACTGGTTCGAGCGAGAGACGCTATCGGAGGGGGAGCTCCACGCGATCCTCGAGGAGCGAGGCGAGATCGACGTTCTCGTCTCGCACGACTGCCCGGCGTGGGTCGCGCTCGAGCTCGGCATGCTCCCGATCGCCGCCTCGCTCTCGCACAGGCGAGCACTCGCCACGATCGTCGAGCGGATGCGGCCGGCGCTTTTCCTGCACGGCCACCTCCACCGCACGCACCGGACGCTCTGGGAGGACGAGGAGAGCGGCGTCCGCTGCCTCGTGATTGGACTCGCCGACGAGACCCAGCGCTCAGCGAACGTCCGCGTCTTTGACCTCGCCGAGCTCGCGGCGCTCGTCGGGCGGATCCGGGGAGGAGAGGCCCCATGAGCGACGGCTCCCACACGGCGCGGAAGCCGTGGCCGTGGCCAGGTCCCGCTGAGGGCCGCCCCGGCCCGGTCTTCGCCCGCACCGCCACCCGCCCAACCGACTCCACGTTTGGGTCTTCCGCAGCACCAGGTATGGGTCGACTACTACGGAAACGAGCACGAGATCGAGTCGATGCCACTCGACTACGTGCGAAACGTGATCGATGGAGCGGTGAGCGTCGCGGCATCCGCTCTTACGCTCGTTGCCCAGGGCAGCGACCCTGAAAGCGCGACTCAGTCTGCGCTGGAGGCGAGCGTCGAAGCTCAGTCTGAGCCGGGC
>JBCKBY010000128.1:0-4086 GCA_038910715.1 Gaiellaceae bacterium | reverse complement strand
TGGGACGCGACCTCACCTGATGGCACCACCTCCAAGTCGCTGGGCACACGTCGCATTTCCAACAGATCGCGACAATCGATCGAGGCCGGGCCGTGCTCGGGTCGCACGGGGCACGTCCGGATGCCACTGCACGACCGTGGGCAGCCCCTCCGGGGTCAGTCAGCTACGTCGCGGTCGCCGCCAGGTAGTCCTTAGCCCATTGGTCGCCCTTCGCGGCGCGCTCTTCCAGGTCCGCCATGATCGTCTTGGCGTCTGCTGCAGTCGCGAGGATCGCCATCGTCTCCGGGTCGCCCTCGGGCTCCGTCCACGGCTCCTCGGCGCCGACGAAGTAGACCTCGACCCGCTCCTCGACCGGAGGGACGCGTGAGCCGACGCGGCCCGCGGGCTTGAGCCAAACCTTCTCGATGTACTGCGCGTAGCGCTCGCGCTCGTCCTCGCGGCTGAACTCCTCGAACGTCATGAGCTGCTTCGACTTGCTGCTCCCGGCGGGGCGCCGAACCTTCGCCAGCTCGCGCCGGGCAAGCTCAAGCGCCTCCTTCCGGATCTTGAGACCCTGGGCGAAGCCCCCGATACCGAGCTCGCGCTGAAGCTCGACGCTGTCCCGGAACTCCTCGAAGTCAGAGCGCGCCTGGTCGACGGCGACGAGCGCGTCGGTGTAGCGCATTCCACCCAGGATCACGGCCTCGACGTGCGGCTCGTGCCCAAGGATGGCCTGCCAGAGGAGGCCGTCCACGTAACCGTCGAGCTTGGCCGCCAGCATGCCCGCGTGCGCCGTGCACTTCTCGTACGTGCAGGTGTAGGTCGGCTTGCGGTTGTCGGGCGGGCCGTACAGGCTGACTTTGCAGCGTCGGCCGCAGGTTGTGCAGTAGACAAGGCCGCGCAGAGCGGCCTCCTGACTGACTCCGGTGCGCGGGTAGAACTCGTGTTTGACCTGCGCCGCCTCCCACTGGTGCTCGGTGAGGATCGGCGTGTGGTGGTCCTTGATGACCGTCGGGTGGCCCTTGCGGCCGTTCTGGACACGCATCTCGCCGACGTAGCATCGGTTCCGGAGGATCGAGCGCACGCCCGACTTCGTGATCGCGACGCCCTCGGCCTCGAGGAACCGCGTCAGCTCGCCCACGTTGGCGCCACCGGCCCGCCGCTCGAAGAGCTCGACGAGGAGCGCGCGCTCACGCTCGTCGACGACCAGCCTGCCGTTCTTGACCAGCTTGCCGTCCTCGTCGTACTCGGGCTCGACCGCATCCTTTCGCTTGTACCCGAACGGCGGCTTGCTCGCGAGGTAGACGCCCTTCTTCACGGCGCGGTCGACGCCCGACTGGAAGTTCGCCTTCACCCGCCGGAGGTAGTCCTCGGCGATGACCGTACGCAACTGGAAGACCATCTCGTCGCCGGGCCGGTCGGAGTCGATCCCGTCCTCGGTGCAAACGAGCCGCCCGCCCGCGAGCCTGATCCGTCGGTAGGCGAGCGCGCCCTCGATGATGTCGCGCCCGAAGCGATCCAGGTACGGCGTCAGGATGCCTTCGGACTCCCCGGCCTCAACGCGCTTGATCAGCCGTTCGAGCTTCCGCTCGGCGACCGGCGTGCTGCCGCTCACGTCCGTGTCCTCCTCGACCTCGTCGATCGCGAGCTCGGCGCGGTCGGCCCACGCGCGGCACTTCGCCTCGTAGACTTCGGTGGCTTCGTCCTCGGAGCGGTCCCCCAACTTCGAGACCCGGATGTAGATGTCGAACATGTTCTCCTCTTCCTTGGCTTACCATGTTACCAAAGTGTCCGACCATGATGGAAACAACATCGAGGCGCTTTACCGCGACATCGGCAATCCCGGCCACACGGGATAGCGTGCGGGCTGTCGATCCGATGAGGGTGAATCAGGGGACATTGCTGAACGCTGGCGCAGGAGAGCGCGCTGTCGCACGATTCGGCGACAGCGCGCTGGGCGAAAGCGGCGGAGTGGGTCTTACAGACGCGCGCGCTCGAGGCCAAGGCGTCGCAGCGAACGCTCGAGCTCGGGTACGCGCGGTCGAATTTTCTCGAAGTCCTGACCGGAGAGCGAGAGGAGCCGGAGCGGCGTGCGGGCGACGACCGTGGCCGTCCGCTGTCCCGCGCTGGTCCGACCGCTACTCGTATGGCTGCCGGATCGCGTGACGGCGGCCGCATCGGGGCGGGTATAGAATTCAGCCCCAGATCGCCGGCCCCAGCCCTGCGATCCCAGCGTCCACCCCACCCGATCCCGTGGAGGTCACCCGATGAGCAGCCGACTTCGGCGTTCCCTTGTTCTGACGACCCTGCTGGCCCTCTTGCTCGGGGTATCCGGCGCCGCGGCGCTGATCGGCCTCGCGGCCAACCCGACGAACACCAAGGTCGCCGGTATTGACGTCGACGCGACGACGATCCCGGAGCTCCAGGAGTTGATGAACTCGCGCCGGATGAACTCCGTCCAGCTGACGAACTTCTATCTCCGGCGCATCCGCCAGCTCAACCCGATGCTCAACGCGGTGATCACGGTCAGCCCGACGGCCCTCGCCGACGCACGAGCGGCCGACCGGGCGCGACGCAACGGCGACGACCGTCCGATGCTCGGGATTCCGATCATCGTCAAGGACAACGTCAACACCACCGGCATGCCGACGACAGCCGGCTCCTGGGCACTCGCCGGGAGCACGCCCGACGACGCGTTCATCGCGGAGCAGCTGAAGGCCGCCGGCGCGATCATCATCGGCAAGGCCAACCTGTCCGAGTGGGCCAACTTCCGGTCCGGCCCGTCGTCGAGCGGCTGGAGCGGCATCGGTGGCCAGACGAACATGCCCTATGTCCTCGATCGCAACCCGTGCGGCTCGAGCTCCGGCTCCGGCGTCGTCGCGGCTGCTGATCTCGCGGTCGCGGCCGTCGGCACGGAGACGGACGGCTCGATCGTCTGCCCGTCCGGCGCCAACGGCGTCGTCGGGATCAAGCCGACACTCGGGTTGTGGAGCCGCGCAGGCGTCGTCCCGATCAGCGCCGACCAGGACACGGCCGGCCCGATGGCCCGCAACGTGACCGACGCTGCGGTACTCCTCGGCGCAGCGACCGGCGTCGACCCGGACGACCCGGCGACCGCCGACCAGGAAGGCAACGCCTTCACCGACTACACGCAGTTCCTCGACGATGAGGCGCTCGATGGCGCTCGAATCGGCGTCTGGCGCGCCGGGACCTATGACCCGTCGCTGGTCGGGCCGGTTGTCGAGCCGATCCTCGACGACGTGATCGCCGCGCTCGAGGCCGAGGGTGCGACCGTCGTCGACCCGACCGACATCGACCTCTCGGCGACGGTCGGTGAGTTCGACGCGCTCCTGTGCGAGTTCAAGACGGACATCGCGACGTATCTCGAAACCTATGTCGACGGGACGAACCCGGTGACCGGCCAGCCGTATCCGCAGACCCTCGCCGAGCTGATCGAGTTCAACCAGGACCATCCCGAGCTCGAGGGCCCCTGGAACGGCCTCGTCTTCGAGCTCGCCGAGGCCACCAACGGGCGGGACGAGGATTGCGCCGACATCCGTGCTGGCGTCACGCCACCGGTCCAGGACGCGATCGACGAGCTCATGGCCACCAACGAACTGGACGCGATCGTCGCCCTGACGAACGGTCCCGCCTGGCCCACGAACGACGACCCCGATGAGGGCGATCTCGACGGCCACTTCGAGTACTTCGTCGGCTCGTCGACGGCGGCTGCGGTGTCGGGCTACGCCGACATCACGGTGCCCGCCGGCTACGACGCGGGACTGCCGATCGGGATCACGTTCATCGGCGGCCGCTGGGCCGAATCGGAGCTGCTCGGCTTTGCCTACGACTACGAGCAGGCGACGCAGGTTCGTGTCCCGCCGCAGTTCATCCCGACGATTGGCGACGATCTGTTCCCCGGCGTCCCAAACCCGCCGGATCAGGCGCAGGCGCAGCGGCAGCAGGCGACCCAGGGTAAGCGCGATCTCGTCGTGCGCTTCCGGTAGAGGCATGTCGCGGAGACAACGAAGCCCGGCCATTCGGCCGGGCTTCGTGCTGTTGGCCGCCTGCTCCGCACTCGCCCGGCGGGTACGCAATCGCCTAGGC
>JBCKBY010000127.1:0-4399 GCA_038910715.1 Gaiellaceae bacterium | reverse complement strand
CGACTTGACAGGCTCCGAGCTCGTTCAGATCGACTTTGCCGGTCTCTCGCGCGATGGGGAGCGCCAGGAGGAGCATCAGTACGGTGCAGGAGCCTCCAACGGCAATCAGCTCCGCTAGTTCGAGCAGGGCGGATCGGCTCGGCCGAGGGTTGCGGCGCTCCCCGATTCGCACGAACAGATATCCCGGCCCGACGCTCGCGGCGAGCACGAGCAGGCCGAAGACCGTGTTCGGGATCACTCAGGGTTCGGAGGAGCGGACTCGGCCGGAGCGGATGGTGGAGCCGGACGAGCATCGACCGGAGTGCCAGTGGCCGCGGGTAGTCCACCAGGCTCGGGTACTGCTCCGCTCACGGGAGCGAGGTTCACGATGTTGATCCCGCGCTGCTCGGAGAACTCCCTACCACCGGAGGCGACGAGCGCATCACGACCTTCCGCTGGCGCTTGCGGTGTGGTGCTCGTGTCCGGCTGAGTCGCCTTGCCCTCGTCACTCATCGCGACCTAAACGGTAGCGGGTGTGGCGGCGGTCGAGATGGACACGTCCAAAGGAGCGTCTAGCGGGCGGCCAGCGCGAGGCCTACGCTCTCACCGGGGCCGGGTGCCCGTGGGTGAAGCCGGGGCGTCACGGTGTTCAGCTCGCAGCCCGGCCCCGCTGGTCTCCGCGCGGAGACCAGTAGGCTGTCCCGCAAGATGAGCGCGACCCTTCTCGCCGAGGCCGAGCGCATCCTTCGGCTCCACAGTCCTGACACGTTCGAGACGACCATGGACGCCTGGCCCGAGTGCATCGAGTACGTCAGGGTCGTGGATGACCAGGAAGCCTGGAAGGCAGGCTACGAGTCGCTTGACGCGTTTTACGCTGCCCATGAGGCCAGGCACCCGGACATTCGGCTCTACGGCAAGGCGCGGCGCGAAATCGAGACGGCTGACCCGTTGACCTCACCCGGCGGGACACCCACGCAGGTGCTCGATCGGCTCCGTCGAGCCGATCCCGCTTAGCGTCTCGGCCGCGCGCCCACGAGCCTCATCAGGGCGTCATGGTGTTCGGCTCCGCCGCCCGGCCCTACCCGGACTCGCTGTTGGCAAGTCCGACGACGATAATGACCCCGACTATGGCCGCGATGACGAACAGTCCGGGTGACCAGAATCGCTCCTTCCGCACAGCGACCCAGACGCCACGAATTACTGCCGCAAGACCAAAGCTGACGATCAGCGCCGCGAGCGGGCCGGTGGACTGGTACCGACCCGCAGGAAGCGTCAGAAGCACCCACGCGAGGGACGCGCCGACATAAGCTGCGATCCGGCCCCATCGCCGCCCCTGGGCGCGGGAAGGCTGAGCCTCCCCCGTCGCGACGGGAGGAGTCACGCCTTCCTCTGGAGCTACGTCGAAGCGGTGTCCGCAGAAGCGGCAAACTCGCGCTTCCGCTTTGACCATCTCCGCGCAGTCGGGGCACTTCTTCTCGTCCACGGCCGCCGCGACCATACAACTTGGCGTCGTGTCGCTCAACAGTCTCTACCTCGACGTCGGGAACGGTGGCCACGATGGGCCTCCCTTCAGCGCCAAGACCCCCGAGCGCGACGACAGGACCGCCGGCCCGGAGGCCGCGCGAAACGTACCAGGTGAGGATGCTGGGTCCTGTCCAGCATGGGAGGAGCGTACTCCTCTCGACGTGTGGTTACAACTCTGTAAACGTCGGTTGACAAAGAGGGCTCCTCCAAATCCCGCACGTGTGCGGGATTTACGCTTCCGTCGTGAAGGACGAGGAACCCGTCGAGCCTCTCCGCTGTTCCGAGTGCAAGCGGCAGCCACGCGAGGACGAGAACGCGGACGACGAGTGGCGCGCCGTGTCAGACGGCGTGGGAGAGCTCCACGTCTTCTGCCCGGAGTGCTGGCAACGGGAGTTCGGCTCGGCAGCTCAAGCGGATCGAAGCTGACGTGGCCGAGTTGAAAGCGCGACTCCCGACGAGTTGACACTGGGACATACGGCGAGGGAGGATGATCCCGCTCAGAAGGGAGCCGTCCTGCGCATCCGAGCGATTCTCGTCGCCGCCGTCCTCGCCGCCACACTCGTCTTCGTGGCGACCGCCGATGCGACGGTCACTCGCGTCCGAATCACCTCCCCTATCTCTGCGGGTTCGTACGCGACCCTGACGGTAAGGGTGTCGCGCGTCGCGACCTGTTCGATCACCGTCCTCTACAAATCCGGGCCGTCCAGTGCTGCGGGTCTCTATCCGAAGCGAGGCAGGACGATTTCGTGGACGTGGAAGGTGGGGACGCGGACCACGCCGGGGCGATGGGCGATCGTCGTCTCGTGCGGGTCGGCGGGGACGCTGCGAACGTCGTTCGTAGTCACCTGATCCGGCAACGGCCTCGCTGCTTGACATTCGTCGTTGACCGTATGAGGATCAATTTGCCGTGCGGATAACCTGGATTCCGGCTAAGGCTTCGAGTTCGCGTCTGAGCTACGCGCCTGTGCTGGTCGCCGTGTTCTCTCTCGCATTGCTGTCGGCTGCCACCGGGGCTACGGGCAGTGTGCCGCCGGTCAGGCACGTTTCTGCCGCAGGGATGGCCGACCGCGTGGAGACGGCTGTCGATCTGGACTCCCAACCGCTGCGTCAAATAGCGGTCACGAGCCCGCAGCGAGTTGCTGACTCCTCATACCTTGATCGAACTGGCGACGCGACAGGCGGCGCGCCGGACGTTACGACGATCCGGGTGTTGAACGATCAGGCAGGCACCATCACCTTCCAGGTCAGCGTTCTGGGCTTCCCCGTCCCTGAAAGCACGGTCGACATCATCGTGGACTACGACCAAAATGCCTCTACCGGGGACGAGGGTGATGACTTTTGGTTCGAGCTGGACAGCGCCAATTCGGGTACCTACGGCTATCGGTGGGATGGCGTGAACTGGGTGGATTGGGTTCCGCCGACAGGGCGAGCCGGCTTCGCGAACGGGGTCTGGACAGTGAGCGTCAACCGCTCCGACCTCAACGGCACCACGCGTTTTGACTTCTACGTCTATTCCGTGAAGTACAGCGGGCAGCAGGAGATCGGAGCTGATGAGGCCGACCAACTCCTTTCGTACACGCTTACACAGGCGCCACCTCCTCAACCTCCTCCACCCCCGAAACCGGAACCCCGAAGCTACGAGGACGCGTCAAGGCTTCCCTCGCGCATTCGCTATGTCGGCAAGTCGATCAAGCACGTTCGACTTGGTGAAAACCTGTATGACACGATGAAGAGACTCGCCGCGGAGGGCAAAATCCGTGTGCCGCGTGTCGTTGCGGTTGCCTGTTGGTCGAAGTCGGACTGGCCCTCCGTCGCCGAAAGCGCCGGATTCGATGGCAATCCGAACCTCCTCTCTGGATTCTGGCTTGACCTTCAACCGCGGTGGGTTCACATCGCACCGAAGGAATGCAGTGACGTCCAGGCGCTCATGCTCACCCGCCAATCGAACGGGCAAAGAGCCTATGCGCTCGCGACTGTCCTCCACGAGCGAGTTCACGCGGAGGGGGTAGTCCGTGAAGCAGAAACGAACTGCTACGGCGTGCAGCTCGTATACGACTTCGCTCGCGAGCTGAACTTCGTCCACGTAAAGGCGCTTCGCTTGGAACAGCTTGCGGTTCGGAAAGCACGCCTCGCGCCACGCGGGTACTGGGATCCGGTTCGCTGCCGCGACGGCGGCGCATGGGACATCTACGACGAGTTCCGCAACTTGACGTACTAAGCCGGTGATGCCCCGGCCTTTCATTGCGGTCGTAGCCGTCTCGGCACTCTTCGCAACCGGCGCTGTTGGCGGTGCCGCCACCGACGCCTCGACCGCGAAGATCGTTTTCGTTGACGTCGGACAAGGCGACGCGGTCGTGATGAAGATCGGCTCGACGATCGTCGTCTCGGACGCCGGGGAGTACGAGCTAGACAATGTCAACGCCGCCCTCAAGGCGCTTGAGGCGAAGCGCATCGACGTCGTGATCCTCAGCCACCCGCACCAGGATCACGTCAAGAACTTCATCGACCTCTTCGCTCAGTGGCAGGTGAAGAAGGCCGTTATGAGCCGCTCGGCGTACTGGCAGGGAACGCAGACGAACCGCGCCGTCATGGCCGCGATCAAGGCCGAGGGGCTGACACCGACCTACGTCCACGCCGGTGAGAAGTTCACCTGGGGCGGAGCGTCGTGGCAGATTGTGAACCCGCCCCAAGGCCAGTTCACTGGGGGCTCGGCTGATGCGGCGAACTCCTCCGTCGCCTACCTCCTTCGCGTCAACGGAGTCGAGGCGCTGTTCACGGGCGACATAGAGGAAACGGTCAGCATCGACGTCTCCTCGCGCCTGCCCAAGCTCGACGGTCGGGTCGAGACCTTCCTCGTCACGCACCACGGCTCCAAGTACGCCTCGCCGAAAGAACT
>JBCKBY010000126.1:0-4419 GCA_038910715.1 Gaiellaceae bacterium | reverse complement strand
GGACTCGTCGATCGTCACGCTCGCGCTCCCCGAGATTCTCCGGCAGTTCGACGTCGGCATCACGACCGTCGCCTGGGTGCTCACGTCCTACAACCTCGTGCTGGCCCTGCTCGCGCTGCCGGCCGCCTACGTGGCGCGGCGCAGACCGGGCGTGGCGTTCGCGGTAGGAGCGGTCGTGTTCGCGCTCTCCTCGCTCGCGTGCGGGCTCGCTCCGTCGTTCGACGCACTCGTCGCGGCGCGCTGCGTGCAGGCCGCAGGCGGGGCGCTCGTCGTCACCGCCTCCCTCGATCTCCTCTCGGAGACGACGCGGAGCGAGGTGCGTGCGGCGCGTGTGTGGGTGGCGGCCGGGGTCCTCGGAGCGGCGCTGGGGCCGGCCGCGGGCGGGATCCTCACCGAGGTGCTCGGCTGGGAGTCGATCTTCCTCGTCCAGGTGCCACTGGCGCTCGCGCCGTTGGCAGCTCTCGGCGGTGTGGCCGTGCGACCGCTGCCTGCGCCGGCCGGGCGGCCGCACCTCGCAGCGAACACCGCCCTGTTCCTGCTCTCGGGCGGGTTGGTGGCGGCGCTCTTCCTGCTCGTGCTGCTCCTCGTCGACGGCTGGGGCATGTCGCCCGCGATCGCCGGGCTCGTCGTCACCGTGATGCCGCTCGCCGCCCTGGCGGCCGCCCGTCTCACACCGCGTGCGGTCGGGGTCGGAATGCGCATGGCGGCCGGGGTCGTGCTCGTCGCAGGCGGGCTCACCGGCCTCGCGCTTCTCCCGCGGGCAGGCTGGGCGTGGACCGTCGCTCCCCAGCTCCTCGTGGGCGCCGGCCTCGGCCTCGCGCTCGTCGCCCTTACGGAGCGGGCCGTCGCGGGCCAGGCGGAGCAAGTCGTCCACGGCGGGTGGACGCTGGCGGCACGGCATGCCGGAGTCGTCGTCGGCCTGCTCCTGCTCGCTCCGGTGCTCACGTCGGCCCTCGACCGAAACGAGGAGGAGGCGCTCCGTGCGGGTGCTGCCGCGGTGCTCGACAGCCGCGTTCCTCCCCTGGACAAGGTGCGCCTCGCACAAGACGTCCTCGCCGAGGTCGACGCGGCGGAGGGACGGGAGCTGCCGGACGTGTCCGCCGCCTTCGAGAGCCGTCCCGACAACGACGCGTATCGCACGCTTCTCTCGGCTCTCCAGGATCAGCTCGATCGCGCCGTGACGAACGCTTTCTCGGGGCCCTTCTTCCTGGCTGCGCTGCTTGCCTTGGCTGCACTCGTCCCCGTAGGGGCGCGGCGCGGAGAACCGCTGTGAGCCGGGCGGCGCCGCTCCTTCTTGCGATCGGCGCGGTAGCGGCTCTTCTTCTCACGTATCTCGCGCTCGGAGGGGCCTCCTACGCGCCGACGCCTGTCGCCGATCCCTGCGTGACGCGCGAGTGGCGAGATCCCGGCGATCTCCAGGCCGTGCTCGAGCAGATCGCTCTCAGCGCGCTCGACGGCGCCGCCTGCGAGCTCGGGGTCTCGCGCGAGGAGCTCGTGCTCGCGCTTCGAGACGACGCCTCGCTCGACGCGTTCGCCGAGAGGCACGGGCTCGCCCGCGCAGACGCGGAGCGTGCGCTTCAAGACGGCCTCACGCGCGCCGTCGACGACGCCGAGGAAGCGGGTGCGTTGCCCGGTTTCGTCGCGTCGGTCGTGCGACGCGCGGTCGAGGGCCTGCCGCCGTGGCTCCTGCTCGACCTGCTCGAAAGACTGGACGACCTGCTTCCGTAGCGCGGCCGCCACCGCTATTGCACGAGCTCGAGCACTTTGAACATCGGCAGGTACATGGCGATGATGATCACGCCGACGACCGCGCCGACGCCGATCATCATCAAGGGCTCGACGATCGAGGTGAGCGAGTTGATCGAGGTGTCGACCTCGTCCTCGTAAGCGGCGGGAAGACCGGGTCCTCGATCAGAGGCTGCGCGATCGGGACACCCTGGTGCACCTTTGCGCGCACGTCTGCGAGCGCGGACTCGACCACCCAGTTGCCGGCGGTCTGACCGGCGGTCTCGAGCGCCTTGATGATGTCCACACCCGCGGCGCGTCGCGCTTCCGCCAAAGCGCGACAGCACTGACACGCTCTCCGCATGTCGGTGCGTTGGCCATGGATCTACCCGGTCACGTGCTGATGACGTGCGTCGATGCGATGCGTGCAAGGCACGCACGGAGGTGGACATTCGCGTCCGCGACGACCGGGCGAACCGCGTTTCGGAAGACCTCTACTTCCCTTGCTCGACCGGCCCCACGTGCCTCCGAGCTGAGGGCGGTCGTGATGGGGACGCAGTCGGGGCTCGATCCGCATGGGAGCAGGGTTTGCGCGCAGCAACTGACGGCGTGAGGGAGCTGAGGGGCACCCTCAGGACGTGAACGCGTCCTGGCTCGCCGCGAGTGCCCGAGCGCTGAACACGGGGCGTTCTGGCACCGGTGGAAGCGTACTTCTGAGCGCGGAAGAGCGCGTCCCAGCGAAGCGGGTGCGAAGACGGTTCTAATGCTTCGTGCGCGCGTCTACCCTGATCGCGTGGCAGACCTTTCTCTGGCCTATCTTCACTCGCTACTGACGCGAGCGAAGGCTGCGCCTGGCCTGGAGTTCGAGACCGTCTACGCCAAGCACGAGAAATGCGACCTCGCTCGGCCGCACCGCTTCATCGAGCTCGTGCAGCGGGTGGAGTCATTCGCCGAGGAGTACGAGGACTCGGGCGGCGGCTGGGTCAAGATCGATGGCGACATCAGCATTGGGCTCATGGAACTCGACCGGCTTCTGACGTACTACGAGAACCCAGAGAAGCTTCCGCCTGGCTTCGACGACGTCGGAGCAAGTCTCGCCAGCACTGAGGACTATGCGCACACGCTGGTCATGCTCGACGCCGCATGGTTTATGGACGCCTGCGGCAACGGGCATGTCGAGTGCGTGCCAACGCAGTCCGGCGCTCGGACGCCCGACCTGCGGGTGTTGACGGACGACCGCTCGTTCTCGTGGCACGTCGAGGTACATGTTGCGGGCGAGCTTGTCCATCCAGTTGTGGCATCCCTGTCGGTGGATCGCGCCCGGTATCTCGTGGACGAGACGCTGAGAAGGAAGAAGGAGCAGCTGCGCGCCTCTGACTCCTTTCTCTTGATGGGCGGGCTCGGTTGCAGCGAAGAGATCGTCGACGCACTCAAGGAGGGAGCAGCCGAGGTACTGGTCGAAGGCAGGCGAGAGAGGCTGGCGGGAGTTCACATCTACTCCTCGGTCCTCTGGACGGAGGAGTACAGGCGGGATGACGGCAGGGTTGCCGCGCGGCTGCACAACGGGTCGCGCACAGCCACGGTGGAGAATCCCGGTTACACGGGTTCGGTACGCCTTTCATCGGCGCTTCCGCCTGATGCTCCCCTTCGGAGGATGGATTGAACGTGGTGCGGCGGGTGTCGTCCAACCGTAGTGGACGAGCAGCACAAGGAGAGGGAGCTTCGGCTCCTTCTCTCGTTGCCCCGAAGGTCTAACCCAGTGCGAACCAGACCTGCTGCTGGTACCGAATCTCGGTGAAGAACATGAGCGCCGGCGTTGACTCCGGGAGCATCAAGTAGCAACGTCAGCGCGTGTAGCGGTCGCGCCGCAGGACTCGCAGAGGAGGTACGTCTCATCGAGCATGAGTCCCTCCTCGTCCCGGAGGTGCTCCTCAACCACCTTGTACGAGCCGCAGGCCGGGCATCGGATCGGTTCCCCCTGCGTGGCCCGGAGCAGGCTGAGTGCGAACGTCGCCAGCACGTTCTCGGTGGCCTTGAACGCAGTCTCGGCGTCGGCGCGTGTTGCGTTCGCGGCGTGGGTTAGCCACGAGACGAGACCCCAGGTCTCCCGAGCCATCGTGCGGAGGTAGCTCCTCACCTCCGAGCCACTCGCGCCAGGCGAGGCAGTCTCGGCAAGCAGATCACTCCAGCCTTTGAAGTCGGAGCGCTTCGGCGGATCTTCACCTTCCAGCACGGTCGCATCACCCGACCGCTCGTGGACGAACGAGAGGAGGCACTCGCGCAGGCGCATCCCGACCGCCTGGAAGTCCTCGGCTTCATCGGCGGTGTTCAGCGCATCACCTGCCTGCTCGTACTTCCTCCAGGTCTTCGCCACGTAGTCTCGCGGTGCTCCATCCACCGGTGCGTCGTAGTAGTCCTGAGCGAACTTTCGCGCGAGCACACCGATGTGCAACGCAAACGCCGCATCCATGCTCGGCGTGGGAACGGTCTCCTGCGGGTAGAGGTTGGTCGGGTTCGTAATCACCCACCAGCGCCCCTCGCTGGAGTCCACGTCCCAGACGTCGTGCCTAATGCTGTAGACACGCTCGGAGGTGACCTTGTCGACGTGGTGAACGACCGTGCCCTCGGGCGACTCGTTCAGGAAGTACTCGATGATGGCGCGCCGCTGATGCGGAGGTTCGTCCATAGCGTCCA
>JBCKBY010000125.1:0-4616 GCA_038910715.1 Gaiellaceae bacterium | reverse complement strand
AAGATCGTGAAGTCGCGCCCACGCGAGAACGTGCCTCCATTTGGTGCCGTGCCACGCGGCTGAACCGATCCGCGCGGTAGGCGAACTGGGAGCCGCACAGACGGCGTTCAGTCGGGGCGGTTCTCGCGCGCCAGTCGAGCCCTCTGGGGCTCCCAGCGATGTTCCGGGGTGCGGGTCGTATGGCGGGGTTCGACTGGGAGGGGGTCTTACATCGCGCCGTCCCTCGAAAGAGGGGATTTGCGAAAGTGCCCGCCTAGCCAGTACCGGACTCCATACGGCGAATCTCGTCGCGCCACTCGCGGAATTGGGACTCATGGGACGCTCCCTGCCTCCACGCCTCGAACCGCGTTGGCTCGCCGCCTGCGTTCTGCCACCGTGCTCGAAGGCGAGCGTGCTCCTCTTGCACGGAAGTCCACGGATAGCCGGTCGGCTGGCTTCCAACAGAACTACTGAATCCGGCGGGTTCCAGTAGGTACTCAGTCTCGTGCTCGCGCTCTTCGACTCCTAGGACTGAGCACATCTCGCCAGCCACTCCCGTAACTCCGATCCGGGCGAGAGGTCGGCCTGCCTCGTCGGTCTCATCCAAGACGTCGAAGGTGTGTTCCTCGGGAAGTGAGAAGGCGAAGGTGTCTCCGCTTCGTCGGATGACGGTTTCCTTCGTGCCGTTTGTCACGGTCGGACACTACTCCACCTGGAATCGAGGTCCCCCTCTTACAGCTCCGAGTTCCGGGGTGCCTGGCCGAGTCCGAAAGTGCCATTCACGTCCGGTGAAGCTCGCGGATCAGCCTTCCGAGAAGTGCCTGCGCCTCCCAGGTCGTAGGCTAGGAGCATCGACCGCGACCGTCTCACTGAGTTCGCCAGCCGTCCACGAGGCGGTGCGCACGGGCGCAGCGCCCAGCGAGCGGCCGGCAATGTCGGAACGACGGTCGACTACCTATCGCTCGCCGTCGCGGACGTGGATGGCGCCGAGGCGGACTATCGTCAGGTGAGTGCGTTGATGGAGTCCTTCGAGCCGGACGCGCCGCAACGAAGGGCGACGGCGGCCGAGGCAACGATTGCTTTCACGCGGCTCCAGTACCGGATCGACACGCTCTACGTCTTCGCCAGGATCCTTCTTGACGACATCGCCGTACTGCTCGATCGGTCACTCGGGACAGACAGCATCGGCACGCACAAGGGCGTAGCGAAAAACCTTCCCGAACTGGCACAGGCACGCAGGGTTGTTGGATACCAAGATGTCGTTTCGAAGGCTGGCGCCTTGACCGAGCGAGTCAGGGACTTCCGAGACGACTACGTCGTGCACCGAAATATCAACAAACCCCGCGCACTACGTGGTCTTACGACCGATACCGACGGTCGGCACCGCCTGTCGGTCGGAGGAATTATCGATCCGAAGGAGGGGGAGACGGCCGAGTACATCGTGTCCGATCATCCCGAGGAGTTGATGGTGGCACTGTACGAGTACCTTGAATCCGTGCTCGACCTGATCGAGCAGTACCAGCCTTGACCGTCAGGCCTCAGCCGTTGCCGGCCGCCGCTCGGGCGACATTCGCGAACACTGGCCCAGGTGACCGTGGGTCGTCCGCTGATAGAAACGGTGGATGGGCCTGGTCCACTTGAGCGACCGCCTCGAGGAGGTGGTGGTGCTGCGAGGGAGATCGTCGCAGCCTGCATCCTGAGCACACCCGACGCGGCGCACATGCACGGCCCCCGGGATCGACTGCCAGGAACGCCGTGTCGCAGACGAGCCGAAGTGCGACGCACGGGGAATGGCAAGGATCCAGCACAGCGCCGCCTGGCACGGTTCTGGAGGGTTGATCCCGAGCCCGCGGCCCTACAGGCGGCGGCCGCTCGCGCGTCCTTGCCGAGCTCGGCGCTCGGCTGGCGTCTCTCGGCCGCGGATCACGTCGTGGTAGTCGAGCAGCGAGTCCGGCAGGTGGTTGAGCTTGCGAGCCTCGTAGTAGCCTTGAGTGAGACTCGTCGCTGTCGACTCGGAGGGCGAAAGACATGGCGGTTAAGGACGGCTATGCGCGACCCGAGCTCCTCGCCGAGCCCGACTGGCTTTGGGAGCGGCGCAGCGACCCGAACCTTCGCCTGATCGACTGCGGCAGCGGCGAGGCGTACGGGCGCGCTCACATCCCAGGAGCGGTCGGTCTCCCCGTGCACCCGTGGATCAAGGATCCAGCGGACGAGAGGCACGTGATGAGTCCAGAGGCCTTTGCCGAACTCGCCGGTTCGCTTGGCATCTCCGCCGACACAACCGTTGTCGCGTACGCCGACTCGACCGATGCTCGCAACTCGGCTCTGGTGGGTCCTGAACTACTACGGCCACACGGACGTGAAGGTGCTGAACGGCGGCTGGCGACGCTGGCTCACAGAGGGGCAGCCAATCACCTTCGAGCCGGCGACGCCCGAGCCGGCCGTCTTCACGCCGCGACCGAACGAGGCGCTGATCTGCCGCCTCGACGACGTGCGGGCTGCGCTGGACGACCCGGCCGCCCAGATCCTAGACGTGCGACCCGTGACCTGGTGGCGTGGGACCGAGAATCCCTTCGGCAACAAACGGGTCGGGCACGTTCCTGGCTCGGCGAACGTCGACTCTGACCTCTTCGTCACCGAGGACGACCGCAGCGTCTTCAAGCCCGCTGAGGAGCTTCGGGCGCTGTTGGCCGAGGCCGGCACCTCACCCGAGCGGGAGACGATCGTCCACTGCCAGGCGGGGATCCGGACGACACAGGGCGTGTTTACGCTCGCCCTGCTCGGCTTCGATCGGGTCCGCGCCTATGACGCCTCGATGGGAGAGTGGGCGAACCGAGACGACACGCCGCTCGTCGAGGAAAAAGCGCTCATTCAGCAGTAACTCGGCGGTGCTGCCGACGCCGTCGGATTTGGGCGCGTCCCCGGGTGCGGCCTTTCGCGCGGCGACCGTCTGGCGAAGCACGCGCCACCGGCCGCCGCCGATAGGGCCCCTGGGCTCGGGATCAACCCTCGAGAACCAGCCAGCTGGGCTTCGTCGCACTTCGGCTCTTCTGCGACGACCAGCGCCGGCTACGCCTCAGCGGACAGGACGAACGCCCGGATGACCGGCCCGGTGGACGGCTCTCCACCGCGTAGTTTCGCGCGAACATCTGACTCCAGGTTTGCGCGGGCTCTGAGGCCCCGCTGATGCGGCCTATGAGCGGCACGGTCAGACACATCGGGGGATCGGCCGCGATCCACCCGTGCTTGAGTCCCTCACACGGGCGAGTCGACAGTCTTCGGCTCCACGGGCGTCCTGAACTGGACTGAACTGCGCTCCGCCGTCGTCGAGGTTTGCGGCTAGGCAGGCTTCGTCGCGAAGTACGCGAGACGGGAGAGCCTGCGCTCGCGGGCGAGCGTGTCCACGACGTCCAGGAAGTGCTGGAATGCCGCGTTCCCGTCGACGCCCTCGATCCGGTCGAGGTCGTCCTTGTGCCTTGCTCGCGCCGCTCGCCAACGCGACGCGACAAGTGACATGTTCTCGGTGACGTCCTCCACGCGGATGTCGACGAAGCCAGCGTCACGTACGACCTGATCGTCCACCCCGGGCGCCGTGAAGACGAACTCACCCATGGAGCCGCTGCGAACGATCATCTCCTCGCGTCGGATCATGCCGCTGACGATGATCGGGTCGGTGAACAGCATCCGAGCGCCCGGCCGAAGGACGCGATGCCACTCGCCGAGGACCCGCTCGCGCTCGTACAGATGATTGAACGAGTCGATGCATGTGAGAGCGTCGAACGACGCATCGTCGGACGGGAGTGGGTCGCGCGCGTCCGAGCACACGAACCGGGCACGATCGGCAAGACCTAGCTCCTCCGCTCGCGTGTTGGCCGCGTCGACTCCGGCCTGGTGGATGTCGAGGCCCGTGACCCGGCAGCCGGTCTCCTGCGCCATGAAGAGCGCCGGGCCGCCCGATCCGCTCGCCACCTCGAGAACGTCGGAGCCCGCGTCGATTCCCAGTAGCGTGAAGAAGCGTCGGTACTCGTCGGCGGTGAGCCACGAGAACTGCCCGATGTCTTCTCGGAAGGCCTCCTGGCGGATGGCCGCGTACAGGTCATCGGCGGCACGCTCGTACGTGCGGTCGTAGTAGCCGGTGTCCTTCTCGTCTGCCGTCGCCACGAGGACGAACCTACCACCCTCGCGAGGTGTCCGGGGGGCAGCGTCCACGTCCTTGCGTAGGGCGCAGACTGCGCAAGTGCGCAAGCCGATGGGCGCAATCCCTGCTCGCATGCGGATCGAGCCCCGATGGCGGGTACGCAGCGACCTGCGCAGCCGCAGAGGTCGACGTGGGCTGCCCGACCCTCCCACTTCGCGTCCACGTCCGTGCGCACCCCGCACGCGCGTCATCGACGCATATCAATCACGGGAAACCCTGTTCACGAGCTGAAATGCGACGTCCGTGCCCACGCACGTAACCGCGTCATATGACCGGGTAAGAGCCATGGCCACGCACCGACATGCGAGAGCGTGTCAGTGCTGTCGCGCTTTTGCTTTGTCCAAGCCGTTCTCGCGCAGCGCACGAGTCGTCTTCGGTCGGGTTTCGTCTCCAGGAGGTCCGCCGCAGCGCCGTCTGGTCGAACGATGCGCAGATCTGC
>JBCKBY010000124.1:0-4649 GCA_038910715.1 Gaiellaceae bacterium | reverse complement strand
GAGCACTGCATGACCTCCTGCGTGTAGCGAACACAGCGGTTGCAGAGGATGCACGCGTCCGGGTCGTAGCCCATGAGCTGGTTCCGGTCGCCGTACTCCTCGCGCTTAGCGTCCGGGAGGATGAACGGCGCCTCGGCTCCGAGCTCGTTCGCGAGGTCGAGCAGCTCGTTGGGGCGACCGCCCGGGGACGTGTTCAGGTGCTCGGAGAGGAGCATCTCGGTGAGCGTTCGCTGGAAGTCCGTGATCGGCCCGTTGGTCGACACGACCATGCCTTCGGCCACGCGCGTCGCGCAGGCCGGCATGGGGCGTGCCGCGCCCTCGACGTCGACGACGCACATGCGGCAGCCGCCGTAGGGCTCGAGCTTGTTGTCGTGGCAGAGCGTGGGGATGAACGTCCCGTGCCGCGCAGCCGCATGGACGAGGAGCTCGCTCTCGTTCGCGGAGACGGTACGCCTGTCGAGGGTGAACTCGACCATCTCCGTCACGCTACACCTTGCTCCAGCGGGGCGAACAGGTCCGGCCACCACTTCATTGCGTTGCGCACCGGGAACGGCGAAGCCTGGCCGAGGCCGCAGATCGACGTCTTCTCCATCGCGAGGAGCCACTCGTCGACCTTCTCTCGGGTCATCACCGCTTCACCGTGTCCGAGCTCCTCGAAGAGGTGGTGCAGCGCCCGGTTCCCGATTCGGCAAGGCGTGCATTTCTGGCACGACTCTTCCGCGAAAAAACGCATCGTCTCGGAGAGGAGGCGGAGAGGCGAGTAAGAGGTGGGGAAGATCTGCACAGCAGCCGAGCCCGGCCCGGCGCCGTAGTCCTGGAGCCCGTCACGCGTGAGCGGCGCGTCGAGTGCCGACGGGGGCAGGATCCCGCTTGCGGCACCTCCCGGAACGATGGAGCCCACGTCGTCGGTGAAGCCGCCCGCGTACTCTTCGACCAGCTCACGGGTGGTGATCCCGCTCGGCGCCTCGTAGCAGCCGGGCTTCCCGACGGCCCCGGTGACCGACCAGAGCCGCGTTCCGGGTGCTCCTCGGATCCCGAGGCCCGCCCACCACTCGCCACCGTTTCGCACGATCGCCGGGATGTGCGCCAGCGTCTCGACGTTGTTGATCAGCGTCGGGCGACCGAGGTAGCCGACCTGGCTCGGGAACGGAGGCTTGAGCCGGGGCATCGCTCGACGCCCCTCCATCGACTCGAGCATCGCCGTCTCCTCGCCGGCGATGTAGGCGCCTGCTCCGATGACGAGCTCGAGCGAGAGTCCGTCGAGGAGGCCAGCAGCCCGGTACTCCTCGATGCCTTGTGACAGTCTGCTGCGAGCGGTCGCGTACTCCTCGCGCAGGTAGATGTACCCCTCGGTGGCGTCGAGGGCCCGCATCGCGATCAACGTCGCCTCGATCATCAGATGCGGCCGAAGCTCCATCACGTACCGATCCTTGATCGTCCCTGGCTCGCCCTCGTCGGCGTTGACGACGATGTACCGCGGGCCGGGCTCGCGCGAGACGGCTTCCCACTTGACTCCGGTCGGGAAGCCGGCGCCGCCGAACCCCGTGAGCCCTGCTGCCTTGAGCTCGCCGACGATCCGCTCGAAGGGCGGGAGGTTCCGGAGCAGATCGAGGCCTCCTCTGGATGCGTAGTCGGCGAGCGTCTCATCACCCCCGCCGAGGCCCACCGCGGGGCCGTCGTTCGTGGAGTGCGTGACGTGCGGGACGATCTCGTCTCCGCGCGTCATTGCCGGCGCGAGGTCGCAGTGGCCGAGGCATGCGACCTCGATCGCGCCGGGCGTGCGGTCGAGAAGCTCGCGGGCGCCGAAGCAGTCACACACTGGTCCCGTGCAGACGCGCACCGCATCGACGGGAACCTGCAAGAACGAGTAGAACGAGACGACCTCGTGCACCTCGCCGCGCCGGATGTTCATGTGATCGGCGAGAGCGTCCGAGAGCTCCGGGCCGATCGGGCCGACCTCGCTGCGGATCCGACCGAGGTTGTCGAGCAGCCGCGTTCGCGGCCTTGGCAGCTCCGCGATCAGCGCAGTGGCTCGCAGGACGTCCACGCCTTCGATCCTACGCTCCGTCCTCCGGTTGCAGGAGGAGAAGCGCCAAGTGACAAAGTGTCACAAGACCGTTCTTGCGGCGTTCATTCGTCGTCGGGCCGGCGCCGGAGCTTTTTCGCACTCGAGCGTCGCTTCTTCTCGGTCAGCCGACGCTCGCGTGCCGCCGCACCGGGCCGGGTCGGGACTCGGCGCCGAGGCACGGCGAGGGCGACGCGCAGCTTCTCGGCGAGCCGTTCGACCGCAAGCTCGCGGTTCCGTAGCTGGCTCCGCTCGTCTTGCGCGATCGCTCGAAGGACGGGCCCGGCGCGGGCGATCACCCGTCGCTTCTGCGTCTCGGTCATCGCCCCGGACGCCTCGACGTCGAGGACGGCCTCGACCCGTGTCGACGATTTCTGGGCGTGTTGCCCACCCGGTCCGCTCGATCGGGAGACCCGAATCGCGATCTCGGAGATGGGCAGGGAAACGGAGCGCGTGACCCGAATAGACTCACGCTCCATGGCGTGCATTCTGCTCGACATCGACGGTGTTCTCCACGTGTCGGGCGATCCGATCCCAGGCGCCGTCGACGCAGTGGCGGGTCTCCGCCGATCCGGGCATGCACTCCGGTTCGTCTCCAACAACTCGACCCGGCCCCGCTCCCGCCTCGCAGAGGAGCTTCGCGAGATGGGCTTCATGCTCGAGGACGACGAGCTGCAGACGACGCCCGGCGCGGCTGCGCGCGAGCTCTTGGGGAAACGCGTGCTTGCGCTCGTGATGGCGGCGGTCGTGCCCGACCTCGACGGCCTCGAGCTGGTCGGCCACGACGCCGAGGCGGTGCTCATCGGTGGCTGTGACGAGACTCTCGAGCCCAATCAGGTGTTCAGCTATATGAACCTTGGACGCGCGTTCGGTGAGATCCAGATGGGCGCATCGTTCTACTGTCTGCACAAGAACAAGTGGTGGCAGACGAGCCGCGGCCCGATGCTCGACAGCGGCGCATTCGTGTCCGGGCTCGAATATGCGACCGGTGTCGAGGCGACGGTTCTCGGCAAGCCGAGCCCCTCGTACTTCGCGGCTGCGCTCGACGCTCTCGACGCCGAGCCTGAGCGGACCTGGCTCGTGACGGACGACGTCGAGGCGGACGTTCGCGGGGCTCGACTCTTCGGGATGCGAACTGCAGTCGTCAGAACCGGAAAGTTTCGACCCGAGACGCTCGAATCCGCCGACCCGTCCCCAGACATCGTGGTGTCGTCTCTCGCGCAGTTCCCGGTTCTGCTCGAGGAGGATCTGACCGGGGGCGGGTGGACACCCTGAAGGAAGCTCTAAAAGTCGGAATCGACATCATCGAGATCGACCGGGTCCGGCGAGCACTCGAGCGGCCAGGCTTTCGCGATCGCTGTTTCACGGAAGCCGAGCGCACTTATTGCGACTCGCGCGCCGACCCCGCCCAGAGCTACGCCGCGCGATTCGCGGGGAAGGAGGCCGTGGGGAAGGCGCTCGGCTGCGGGGTGCGGTTCACGTGGAAAGAGATCGAGATCGTCGGGCGACCCAAGCCGGGAGTGAGCTTGGCCGGTCGAACGGCCGCGTTTGCAGAGCGAGTGCAGGCCGGTCCGATCGATCTTTCGATGACGCACTCGCGCGAGATTGCCGCTGCGATCTGCGTCGTCAGCCCTCGCGTCGATGGCTGAGCCGTTCGAGCCTCTGTACACGGCCGCCGAGATGAAAGCGGCGGAGGAGCAGTACCCGGACTACCCGGCATCGATACCGGAGCTGATGGAGCGCGCAGGCGCGGCTGTTGCCCGTGAGGCGATGACTGCCTATCCGGCGGCGAGGAGCTTTGCATGCGTCTGCGGCGGTGGCTCGAACGGAGGCGACGGACGAGTCGCCGCGCGGATCCTGATGGAAGCGGGGCACGTGGCGGAGGAGACTTCCGAGCCCGGCGGCTACGACGTGATCGTCGACGCGCTCTTCGGCACGGGCTTTCGAGGGGCTCCTCGTGCGGACGCGGCGGAGCTCATCGAGCGCATCAACTCTGCGTCCGCCCCGGTCGTGTCGGTCGACTTGCCTTCAGGCGTGGACGCATCCACCGGCGAGGCCGCGGGCGCAGTCGTCGCCGCAGATCTCACGGTGACCTTCCACGCTCCCAAAGTCGGCCTCGCGATCGGTCCGGGACGGTTCCACGCGGGCCGGGTCGTCGTCGCCGATATCGGCCTCATGCACGGCAAGACGACGAGGTGTAGAAGTGACGGCGAAGCCGCTCCGGATCGAACCCGGTGGCTTCGACGTCGACCGTGTTCGCCGCGAGATCGTCGGGGACGCGAGCCACGACCGGCTCAAGCCCTTCAGTGATGCAGAAGCCAAGGGCGAGCTCCTCGTCGTGTCCCGGCGTGCGCATCGTGACCGCAACCGGCTCCCCGCCGATCCGGATCTCGAGCGGCTCCTCGACAGCGACGCGATCGGTCGACGAGCCATGGTTGGGGAGACGGACGACGTCGACGGAGATGGTCAGGTGCGGCGGGAGAGCACCGTCATCGATCTCCGGCATGTCATGAGCGTACTGCCGCCGTCGGGTCCAGCAGTGGAAGCAGGATCACGAGCTAGTAGGGGAGCCCGCCGCGGCGGG
>JBCKBY010000123.1:0-5075 GCA_038910715.1 Gaiellaceae bacterium | reverse complement strand
ACGGGTCGAGTCGCGGAGAGGTCGTTCTCCTTCTCGGCCTCCTTCTCCCCGGGCCATTCGCCGAGCGACTCCAGCGCAGCTCGAAGCTGGGCGCGAATCTTGACCATGTCCTCCTCGAGACGCCGCTTCTCGGCCGCCGCTTCGCGCGTTACCCTGCGTGACTCGGCATGCGCCTCCTGGACGATCAGGTCGGACTCGCGACGCGCCTGCTCCTTCATGTCCTGGGCAGCGCGCTCCGCGGACACGAGCGTCGAGCGCAGTAGCGCCTCCAGCTCGCGGTGCTTCGCAGCCTCGGCCTCCAGCTCCTCGAGGCGATCCGAGAGATCGGCACGCTCGCGCCAAACCTCCTCGAAGCTGTCCGCGATCTCGGCTAGCAGCTCGTCGACGCCGGGCTTGCGGTAGCCCCGGAGCCAGGCGCGGCGCAGATCGATGTGTCGTATCTCGACTGGGGTGAGCGGCATTGGACCTCCTAAAGCAGTGCCCCGATGAGGCGGTTGACGATCCGTTCCGCAACGAGCAGGACGATGATGGCCACTATCGGCGACAAGTCGAGTGGCCCGAGCGACGGAATGCGGCCTCGAAACAGGCCGAGGTACGGACGGCAGACTTCGTCCAGGAACCTGCGTACAGTTGCGGCAATTCCGGAATGGGGGAGCTGAATCCACGAGAGAAGCACGTACGCGAAGATCAGCAGGACGTAGATCGCGACGAACACGGACACGAAGCTCTGCAGCGACGAAGCCGCATCCGCAAGTAGCCCGAGAGTGGCGTAGACGCCCATCGGAGGCGTGTTCGCCGCACAACGCGGGGTTCCTACGCTCGGTCTTGCGCAAGACCGGAATCCACTAGCGCAGATTCCGGTCGCGCGTACATCCCTGAAGGCGTCCGCTTCGCGGCCGCAAAGCTCGCTCTCTCACATGACCTCACGCCTGATTGAAGAAGCCGCCGCGCTCCATTGCGCGAGCGCGTTCTTCGGCGGACAGCTCGACGTCGCGCGGCGTGAGCAGGAAAACCTTGTCGGCGACTCGCTGCATGCTTCCGTCGAGGGCATACGTGAGCCCGCTCGCGAAGTCGATCAACCGCTTAGAGAGCTCGGTGTCCGCGCTCTGGAGATTCAGAATCACCGGGATCTGGGCTTTGAAGCGATCGGCGATCTGCTTCGCGTCGTTGAACGTCCGCGGCACGACCAGGTGCACCTTTGCGGGAGGTGGCGCATCGACGCTGCGGAGTCGCGATGAGCGCTCGCGGCGCGGCGGCGTCTCCTCGGAGTCCCAAGCATCGGCGTTCGACGTGCTCGGCAGCCGCCTGACGTTCTTGCGGTCGCGGCGCCGGTAATTCTCCTCGAGCTGCTCGTTGGTCTGGTGGCCGTCCTCGTCCCACTCCTCGTCCTCGGCGATGCCGAAGTAGACGAGCGTGCGGTTCCAGAGGTCTGTCAAGCCCATGACCGCGGGATTCTAGCCCTGCAGCCCGTCGCGGAAGAGGATCTCCCCCACTCGTACGATGGTGGCACCTTCTTCAGCGGCGACGCGGTAGTCCTGCGAGGTGCCCATACTGAGCTCGGGTAGGTCGTGTTCTGCCGCCAACTCGCGCAGACGCTGGAAGTACGGTCTCGACGCCTCGGCATCGTCTGCGAGCGGCGGCATCGTCATCAGGCCACGGATGAACGGATAGCGCTCGACGTAGCCGCCGATCTCATCGAACGGAATGCCCGACTTCGTCGCCTCCTCCGCAAGGTTCACCTCGAGCAATGCCGGAATCGTGAGCCGCCCGGCCGCCGACTGAGACGCGAGCGAGTGGACGAGCTCGCAGATGTCGTTGACGACCTTCACCTTGTTCGACTGCAAGTGGCCGATGAAATGCCACCTGAACGAATCGCCGTAAATCGCGTGCTTGTGTTCGAGGCCCTGAGCTCGATTCTCTCCGACAATCTCGACACCGGCCTCCGCGAGGACGGCCATCTCATCTGCCGATACGTACTTGGTTGCCACGACGACCGTCACTGCCGGCCCGACCTCGTCGCGAATTCGCTGGTAGCGCGCGCCGATCTCGAGAGCCGACGCGATGGTCACGATGCCGCCGCTGCGGCGACGAGCTCTCGCGCAGCTGCAAGTTCCGACTCGCGTCCTTCCAGCTCGCCGTTCAGCTTCCGGCGCCTGAGCTCCGCCAACACCTCGCCGATTCGCGGCGACTCCGGAAGACCCATCGACACCAGGTCCGCGCCGCCGATCTCGAGCTCAACAGCGCGCAGGCGCACGAAGTAGTCGCGCAGTGCCTGATGCTCCTCCGCGGCCAGCGCGAGCAAAGGTGCATCGGGCGCGAACGGGTCCGCCAGCGCGACGACCTGGGCCGGATCGAGCACCTGCTCGCGCAGCCTGTCGACGATCCTCGGCGCGACGGTGATCGCCCCGACGATCCTGTCCACATCGCGGTGACGGACCTTGAGGCGATCGAGCCAGTCGAACGCCTCGTCGGAGCTCAGATGGCGAGCCAACACGGCGACACCAAGCCTCCACACGGGGACGTCGACGTCAAGATCGTCCCGCAACGCACGAGCGCGCCCGAAGAGAGTGGCGGCTTCGAGATCTCCGCGGAGATGGGGATGAATGGCGCGGTCGACGCCCAGCTCGCCTAGTCGCTGGATGCCACCTGGCGCGCCGGGATCCTCGAGGAGCTGCACGAGCTCGTCGCGCAGCCGTACGGACGAGAGATCCCCGACAAGCCCCATCTCGATGCATCCCCGCGCGAGGCGCGTCGTGTGCTCGTCGAAGCGGAAGCCGTAGCGCGCCTCGTAGCGAATGCCGCGGAAGATCCGGGTGGGATCGTCGATGAACGAGAGATTGTGGAGAACCCTGAGCACACGCGCGGAGAGGTCGGAACGGCCGTCGTACGGATCGACGAGAAGACCAAAGTCCGCGGGCTTGAGAGACGCCGCCATCGCGTTGATCGTGAAGTCGCGGCGGCGGAGATCCTCACGCAAGGCCGCCCGCTCGACTGTGGGTAGCGCGCCCGGAGAGTCGTAGAACTCCGTTCTCGTGGTTACGACGTCGAGTCGCTTTCCGTCTCCGTACGACACGATCGCGGTACCGAACTTCTCGTGTGGCGTGAAGCGACCGCCGAGCGCAGACGCGAGGGAGCGCGCGAACGCGATCGCGTCGCCCTCGACCGCGAGGTCGATGTCGATGTTCTCGTCCTCCAGAAGGATGTCGCGAAGCGTCCCACCGACGATGTACACGCCCTCTGCTCGATCGGCGAGCGTCGCCACCGCCTCGACGATTGGCTGGAGGTGCTCGAGCGCGTTCAGCTCTCGAGCCAAGCTCATCCCCTCGACGGCGGGCGCGGGCTCCACGCCCTCGAGCGCGCGCAGGAGATCGGATCGGCTGACGACTCCCACGAGCTGCTCATCCCGTAGCACAGCGACGCGGCCGTCCTCGGCATTCGTGACGAGCGCCTGGAGCTCGGCAAGCGGCGCGTCCTCGGACGCCATGGCTACACGGCTGCTCATGATCCCGCGCACGGGCGCATGCGCCAGGTCGTGTCCGACCGCCTTGTCGAGATCCTCACGGCTCACGCCGCCGACGACTCGCCTGTCCTCGACCACGAAGACGCCGCTCTGTCCGTGGCGCTGACAGAGCGTCATCGCAGTTCGAACGGTCTCGTCGGGGCCGACTGAGCGCGGCGGAGTGGACATGACGTCGCGTGCGCGACGAGGCTCACGCTGCGCCTGCCCGAGCGCGTCGAGAACGACGGCGCGTGCTTCGTCGAGTCCCATGCGCGCGATCGCCGATGCCGCCTGCGCATGACCACCCCCGCCCAGAGCAGCTGCCAGCACCGACGCGTCGATCCGGTCGGTTCGGCTGCGGGCGACCGCAAAGACGCGACCGTCCATCTCGACGAGCACGACGAGCGCGCGCGCGTCCGTGAGATCGACCACCTTGTGAGCGAGGTTCGAGACGCCCTCCACGTACTCCGGCCAGTGGACAGCTGCGAGCAGAATCTCCTCTCCCCCGGCGTCGACGGGCTCGAGCGCGTCCATCAGCCCGTGCAGCAGGTCTCGCTCGGCGGCCGCGAGCGGCGTATGGAGGTAGGCGGCGATGAGATCCTGGCGCGCGCCGTGACGAAGACACCACGCGAGCGCGTCGGCGTCGCGCTGGGTGCTCGAGGGATACGTGAGTGAGCCAGTGTCCTCGTGGATCCCGAGCGCGAACGTCGTCGCCTCGAGCGTGGTCGGCTGAAGCTCGCGCTCCGCGAGGATGCCGACCAGAGTCGTCGTCAAAGCGCCGTCCGCGGAAAAGACGGCTGTCTCCTCGTGCACCCATTCACGAACACCCGTCTCACCGTGATGGTCGAACAACGTCTTCTCGACGGACGGATCGAGCGCGACGGACTCGAGCTCGCCGAGCCGCGAGGCGGTCGTGGCCTCGATCACGACCAGCCGTCGAATGGCGCCGAGCTCGAGCTTCGCCGTCTCCGTTATCGCGCCTAGCTCGTCGGCATGCAGGCGGTAGAAGTCACGGACGTTTCGGTTGAGCGAGCCGACGGCGACGACAGCTCCCGGGTACAGGAGACGTGCAGCGAGCATCGCCGCGAACGCGTCGAAGTCGGTGTTCCCGTGGGTAGCGATGACCTCCTCGGCGCGCATGGGCTCATTCTGCCCCGCTCTCAGGTCGTGGGCTCGAGCGAACACCGGTAGCGGACCTCGCGGACCAGCGTGCCCAGCCACTCCTCGTCCTTCGAGCCACGGTCAGCCTGCCAGCCGGAAAGCTCGTAGAAGCCGCGTGTCCGTGGGTTGTCCTCGAGTACCCACAGGACCGCTTCCTCGAAACCGTTGGCAGCGAGCCGGTTCACGACCTCGGCCATGAGCGCCCGACCTACGCCGCGGCCCTGCGCCTCGGGTAGAACGTAAATCGCGAACAACTCTCCGAGAGGCGGATCGCTCGATTCACCGCGCATCGGTCCAAGCGAGGCGAATCCGACGACACGTCCGGCCGCGTCGGCGACGAGCGTGTGGGTTCTTGGTGGAGGATCCGAGATCACGTCGCGAAGCCACTCGGCCTCGGGCGCCGCTGCAACGCCGT
>JBCKBY010000122.1:0-5112 GCA_038910715.1 Gaiellaceae bacterium | reverse complement strand
GTCGTACAAGGGTCCCCTGGCGTGAGAGGGTCACTGTCGGGGTCGAGGGTATCGTCGAGCGTACTACCGTCAGTCGGGTCGCCTTGGGACCAGTATGCGGAACTGTTCAGCGCCACGCGGACGTCGTTTGGCTCTTGCACCTGAGGGTTCCGAACCGTTGTTGTGAAGGACGGATCGACCGTGGAAGGGTCGCGCGATGTATCGCCGGCGTACTCGAGTGCGAGGGCTTTGATTGCCAGGTTCGCGTAAGCGGGATTGATGAAACAACCCACGAACTCGGGGCCACCTGCTAGAACGGCGGCGTCCACCTGCGTCTGCAGGTGACGCTTGTGCACGTACCAGTTGCCGATGTCGAGAACAATGGCCCCGAGTGCGAACAAGACCGGAATTAGTAGCGCGAACATCACGACGACCTGTCCTCGTTCGCGGGCGGGACCAGTCACAGACACTTCGGGGTCTCCGGCACCAATGTCGGTATCTGCTCTATCCGCATCGTTGCGTCGGCGGCTAGCTTGAGGGTGCGGACACCCAGGATGGGAAGAAGCTTGAAGTCGGTACGAAGGCGGACCTTGATCGGATCGCCCAGCTTGTTCCCCGAGTAGCTCTGTGTCTTCGACGGGTACGAGATCTCGATGCACACAGAGTCCTCGAGTCCGTCCGCGACAGCCTGCGCTCTAAGTGTTTGCTGGAGGGACGGGCTGCACGGGTTGTAGGACGGAGGAATAGTCCCGGATTGCCCGCAGTTGACCGATCCCCAGCGTGCTCCCTGGTTCGCGATGCGCTGCATGTCGAGCCAGTAGTTGAGCCCGATGCCGAACTGGATGATCCCGGCGACGAGCAGGAGCAGAGGAAAGAGGATGAGCGCGAACTCGACCATCGCCTGACCGCTCTCGCGGTCCTGGCGGCGGCGCGCGCCGATGAGATCGTGTCTCTTCACGAGCACTTCAAAGCTCCTATCGGAACGAAAGGGTCCGGGCATGAGCCTTTGTCTCCCTCCCCTGGTCGACGGCTCGGCTATTTGACGTCTTGCGCATTGTGCCGTGACTTGGCCATTTTGGAAAGGGCGATTAACCCTAGGGTCGAGTCGGTAGATACCTACGATCAAAAGAGTATGCGCCGGCCCGGTCGAGGGGGTGACCGGGCCGGCGCACATTTCCAACCTGGGCCGTCAGAACGTCAACGGCCTCGGTTCCGGCTGGTTTAGCCGGGCGCCCCGGAGACGCTGCTCGCCGCATCGGAGAACAGGCCACGAAGCACGTTCCTGAGGAAGAAGAGCGCGACGATGATGGCGATTGCGAGGAAGCCGAGCAGAATTGCGTACTCGGTCGTCGTCTGGCCATCCTCGCGCTCCCGCAGCTCGGTCGCAAAGATCTGCAGCCGAACCCACGGACGCATCAGGATGTCGGTCATTTGGAGGTTCCTCCTCCGGTCAGAGGGGCACAAACAGCTACCCCTACGTCTGCCAGTTGCCCGTCTGAGATCAGTGGGCCCACTCAGGTTCAGCCCGTAGGTCGATTCCGGCAACCGCCCGATCGGTGGGTTCCGACTAGACCATCGGCTGCAACGCGCCCTCCGGGGCCCGAGCGATCATCAGATCGGATGAGGTCGGCCGCCGACGTCTCAGAGTCTTGGTCCGGGAACCCTCGCGCTTCGTCGCGCCGCCCCGGGTTGCCGACGGTGGCTCTTGTTTTCCTCGCGGTGACGTTGATGCTCGGCCTGGTAGGGCTCAGCGCGTACGAAGGGCTTCTCGCCTGGGACGTGCGCTTCGCGTATCTCCCCGCGGCCGAAGCCGTGCTGGACGGTAGGTCGCCCTACCCGGGGCTCGACGACCCGATCCTGGACGACCAGAAGGGATATGTGTATCCACCGCAGCTTCTGCTCGTGCTCCTGCCGTTGACGCCGCTTCCGGTCGGCCTCACGGCCTTGCTCGTCACCGCGGGAATGCTGGCGCTCCTCGGTTTGACGCTGCATGTTCTCGGCGTTCGCGACGCCCGCTGCTACGCGGCAGCGTTGCTCTGGGTGCCTGCGATTAGCGGCGTCCTCCTCGCGAACCTCTCGATTCCGCTCGCGTTCGCGCTTGCGGTCACGTGGCGATACCGCAACGCGACCTGGCCGCCGGCGCTGGCGCTCGGGCTCTCGGTCTCCGCGAAGCTCCTCCTCTGGCCGATGTTCGTCTGGATGCTTGCGACTCGCCGGCTACGCACGACCGTGACGGCCGTCCTGATCGGCCTCGGTGTGACTCTCGGCGCGTGGACTGTCATTGGGTTCGACGGTATGACGGGATATCCGGATCTGCTCCGACGGTTGTCCGAGATTCAGTCCGAAAGGAGCTACTCGATCGTGGGGATGGCTGCGACGGCCGGTCTCGGCGAGGCAGTGGGACAAGGCCTGACGCTTGTCGTCGGCGGAGCGCTTCTCGCGTGGTGCGTCGTCTTCGCGCGGCGTGACGACGAGGTGCGTTCGTTCACGTGCGCCGTTGCGGCGACGCTGGCGCTGAGCCCCATCATGTGGCTCCACTACCTGGTCGTTCTGCTCGTCCCACTCGCGATCGCGCGACCACGGTTCTCCTTGATCTGGCTGCTTCCGGTGTTGCTCTGGATCAGCCCGAAGCCAGGCTATGCAGAGGGGTTCCAGACGTTCCTGCCCGCGATCGCGGCGGCGATCCTGCTCGGGGTCCTTCTCGCTCGCCCGCGAGCAGGGGGTGTCGCCGCGGAGTCGCCCGCGTGATTCCGGAAACGAGTCCGGCCGCCTCGGGGGCGGCGCCTCGGCCGGTGTCGTTCTCTCGAGTCGTATGGCTTGCGTCGGTCGTCTTCTGCGGCGTGCTTCCGGCGCTCACGGTTGTTGCGCTCTTCGCGAGCGCGATCCAGGCTGATTCCGTAGCGATGGACTTTCGCCAGTTCTATCGAGCGGCTGAGGCCGTTCTCCAGGGCGAGAACCCGTATCCATCGGTCGGCGACCCGCTGACGGCGTCCGGGCGTCCGTACGTCTATCCGCCGTTTCCGGCGTTCCTGACGATGCCGCTCACGGTGCTCCCACTCGGAGTCGCCGGGTTGCTCGTGATGGCCGTTCTCGTCGTGGTCGCGCTGGCCGTTCCGTTCGTGCTCGGCGTACGTGACTGGCGCTGTTACGGACTCGTGCTTCTCTGGCCGCCGGTGATCTCGGCGATCCAGACGAGCAACGTGACCCTCTGGTTCGCGCTCGCGTCCGCGCTCGCCTGGCGGTTCCGCGACCGGCCGCTTCCGGTTTCGGCAAGCTTGGGCCTCACGCTCGCCACGAAGTTCTTGCTGTGGCCTCTCGTCGTCTGGCTTGCTGCGACGCGCCGATTCACGAGCGCCGCGCTCACATGCGCCGTCGGCGCAGGGCTCCTCCTCCTCTCGTGGGCGGCGATCGGGTTCACGGGCCTTCGCGGCTATCCCGATCTTCTCCGCAGGCTCGAGGACACCGTGGGCGACGATGCGTATACCGCCTATATCCTTGCGCTCGACCTCGGCGCGTCCTCGGGAGTCGCGCGCGCCGTCTGGCTGATCCTCGGACTCGGACTGCTCGTGGCCGTCGTTCTCATCGCCAGGTGGGGTGACGACCGAAGCGCGTTCATCGTCGCGATCGCGGCGGCGATCGCTCTCTCGCCGATCGTGTGGCTCCACTACTTCGCGATGCTCCTGGTCGTCGTCGCGATAGCTCGGCCACGACTCGGGCTCGTGTGGTTCGTTCCGCTCGCGATGTTCGTGTCGTCCGGAGCCGGGGATCCGACCCCGTTCGAGAATGGCGTGACGCTGGCGGCTGCGGCGCTCACGATCGCGCTCGCGCTCCGAGCATCGGTCGAAGGGGTCAGACCCGCGGGGTCCGACCTCGAGCCGGCTTCCACCCGCGCTCCGGCCCAAGCCGCATGAGTGGCTCCGCGACGTCGTCAGGGGTCAGACCCGTCGGGTCTGACCCCACGTCGACGACGCTTCGCCGCGCGAGCGTCGCCGGGTTTGTTCGGGAGCGGGCGTGGCCACTCGTGCTCTGGGCCGCGATGCTCGGGTGGTCGCTCACCCTCTTTGCGATCGTGCGCGACCATTACGTCCACTTCCGGCTCGCGCGCTTCGACCTCGGGAACATGGTGCAGGCAGTCTGGAGCACCGCTCACGGGCGGCCGCTCGAGATGACAAGCGGTCCGACAGGTGAGCAGATGGTTCGCCTCGGCGCCCACGTGGACCCGATTCTTGCCGCGCTCACGCCCCTTTGGATCGTCGTGCCGAACCCGCTCACGCTCGTTGCCGTGCAGATCGCCGCGGTCGCGATCGGCGCGCTTCCGTTGTTCTGGCTCGCACGGCGACATCTGGGTTCGGAGAGTGCGGCCGGCGTTATCGCGCTGACCTACCTCGTCTATCCCTGGACAGCCTGGACGGCGGTCGATGCGTTCCACCCAGTGACCTTGGCGATCCCGCTCTTCCTGTTCTGCGTTTGGTTCCTCGATACGGATCGACTCTTCCCCTTCGCTCTCTGTGCCATCCTCGCCGCCTCGACCGGGGAGATCATGGGTCTCTCGATCGCTGCCCTCGGGATCTGGTACGCGATCGCCCGGGGTAGGCGACGAGCGGGTGCCGCGATCGCTGCTGCCGGCGCCGCCTGGACGTTCATCGCTGTGCTCGTGGTCGTGCGTGCGTTCTCGGGCGGATCGAGCGTCTTCTACGGGGCGTATGACGGCGTCGGCGGGTCGCCCTGGGGCATCGTGAAGACCGCGTTCACCGATCCACTCACCATCCTGTCCGCCGCGACGAGAGGCAGCGACCTTCTCTACCTCCTCCTGCTTGCCGCGCCGCTGGCCGGAGCGTTCGTGCTCGCGCCTGGTCTTGCCGCCGTCTCGCTGCCGCAACTCGCGGCCAACCTTCTGGCGAGCTTCAACGCGACGACGGATCCGCATGCGCACTACGTGGCGGGGATCCTCCCGTTCCTCTTTGCCGCGATCGCCGTTGGGCTCGCTCGTTTCGCGCCACTGGGAAGGATGCGCGGCGCGACTCTCGTTCTGACCCTCTCCCTGTCAGCGACGGTGGTGGTGGGCCCGTGGCCGGGCGCACTGGGAGGAACGCCGAATTGGTACCGAGTCAACACCTCACCGGAGGCGGTCGA
>JBCKBY010000121.1:0-5130 GCA_038910715.1 Gaiellaceae bacterium | reverse complement strand
CTCGCGCGAATCGTGATCGACGAGGGTCTCGCCGAGCTCCACACCCACCTCGGAGGCTCTGTTGCCTCCGACATCCTCTGGAGCCTCGCGCACGAGCAGGGGATCGCGCTCCCGGTCAAGGACTTCTGGGAGTTCGACGCGCTCGTCACCGTCTCCGACCCGCGCGGCGTCCAGGGTCTCGACGAGCTCGACCAGATCTACCACTGGACCGAGCTGATCCAGTCCTCTCCCCTCGCGGTCGAGCGCTCGGTGCACGGGGCGATCGGTGGCGCATACCGCTCGCAGCGAATCACGACGCTCGAGCTCCGGTTCAACCCCATGAAGCGAAACCGAGGCGGCGAGCGTGACCTCGACCACATCATCCTCGCCGCGATCCGCGGTCTCGACCTGGCGAGCCTCGAGTACCCGCAGGTGCGCGCCGGCCTGATCTTGATGATGGACCGCACCTTCGACCGGCGTCTGAACGAGATCATCGTCGAGAAGGCCGTTCGCTGGTCCGGGCGCGGCGTCGTCGGCGTCGACATCGCCGGGCCTCGCCCAGGGGGCGGCCGTTACGACTACACGCAGATCGAGCCGATGGTCGAGGCTGCCCGCGACGCCGGGCTCGGCGTCACGATCCACGTCGGCGAGGAGGGCGGCGACATGGGCCGGGAGGAGCTCGGCGAGGTCGTGGAGCGCCTGCGCCCCGAGCGGATCGGGCACGGAATCCTCGCGGCAGGCGATGCCGAGTTGATGAGAGCGCTCCGCGAGCTGGGAACCGTCCTCGAGATCTGCCCAACCTCGAACCTCCTGACGAAGGCGCTCCCGGACGAGGACGCCGTACGGGAGACCATCCGGCAGTTCGTGGAAAACGGCGTCGCCTTCACCATCGCGACGGACGGGCCGGAGATGATGCGCACCCACCTGAGGGACGAGTTCGAGCTCCTGCTCCGCATCGAAGCCCTCGACGAGGAGGGGCTGCGGGAGGCGAACGCGCGCGGCCATGCCGCCGCCTTCAACCGCTCCACCCCTGTGAAGGTTTAGAGGCTGCGCACCGTTAAGCAGGCGCGGACGCGGTCACGCTCGCAACGAGGTCGCGCAGGAGCGCGCGCACCTCACCCGGGCCGATGATGTGGATGTCCTCGCGCTTCCCGTTGGTCGAACGGGTGCTCGGGAGCAAGCCGCCGACGTGCCCGGCGACGGAACCCGAGGGCAACGCGTCCAAGAGGTCGTGGTCGGTCCGGTCATCGCCGAGACCGAGGACGAAGTGCGACGGCTCCTTCCCGTCCGGGAACAGGCTTCGCACATAGAGGCCCTTGTCGACGCCCTGCGCACGCACCTCGACGACTTGGTGACCAAGCAGGATCTCCGCCGGGGCACCCGCGAGGTGCTGGCCCAAGTCGTTCAAGAGCTCGTGCGCCCGCCAGGATCCGTACTCGCGCTCCGCCTCGCGGTAGTGCCACGCCACGCTGCACGACTTTCGCTCGACGTGAGCGCCCGGGACATCTGCCGCAACCCGCCGCAGGAGTCGCTCGATAGGGCGCAGCCAGCTCAGGTCGAGATCGACGAGCGTGCGCCACTCACCGCCCGGCGCGCGAGCGAGATAGCCGTGCTCGGCGCACAGGTGCACCGGAAGCCGTCCGAGCCACTGCTCGAGGTTCCGGCGGCGGCGACCGCTGACGATGTGCACTTCCGTGGCCGGCAGCGCCGCGAGCGAACGCAGGAGTGCGCGGATCTCCGGGGTCGGCTGCGCAAGATCCGGGTGAACCTCGAACTCGCGCAGCGTTCCGTCGTAGTCGAGCAGGATCGTCCGCGCGCGAGCGCGGGCGAACCGGCGCCGAAGCCGCGCCTCGAGCTCCGCATCGACCGTCGGTGGGCGGCGTGTGCTGCGGTCGCGCTTCGAGTAGCGCCCCAGACGAGTGAGGAATCCCTCGGCCCAGCGGCGGCTGTCCAGTGACTCGACGCGCTTGGCCATCATCTCGAGCCGCCGCTGGCGCTGCCGAGCGGGCAGCTCGAGCGCCGTCACGAGGTGCTGGACGACGCCGTCTACATCCCAGGGGTTGACGAGGAGGGCGCCTGGAAGCACCTGCGCGGAGCCGGCGAGCTCCGAGAGGAGCAGCGCCCCCCGCCAGCGACTCGGGAGCCCCGGTTCCGACTGGCAGAGCACGAACTCCTGCGCCACGAGGTTCATCCCGTCCCGAAGCGCAGTGACCATCATCACGTCGGCGCGGCGATAGAGCGCGACCAGCCCCTGCCTGGAGATGTCGCGGTGCATGTATTCGACCGGCGTGACGCCGGGCCGCGCAAAGCGGCCGTTGATGCGCGCGATGAGGAGCTCGATCTCGTCCCGCTGTGCCCGGTACTCCGGGCTCTCGAGCCGCGACGGCACGACGACCTGGATCATCGTCGTCGTCTGCGCGCGCTCTGGATCCTGCTCGAGGAAGCGCTCGAACGCGTGCAGCTTCTGCGGGATGCCTTTCGTGTAGTCGAGCCGCTCAACGCCCAGGATCAGACGGCGTCCCGCGTACTGCCGCTCGAGGTCAGCCAGGTGCCGCTCCGTCTCGGGATCGGCGATGACATCGCGAAAGCCGGCGATGTCGATCCCGATCGGATCGACGCCGATTCCGACGCGGCGACCGTCGAGGTCGAGCCAATCGGGCTCGGAGTCCACGCCGAGGATCCGCAGGCAGGACGAGCGGAAGTGGCGCGCGTAGTCCCCGACCTGGAAGCTGACGTAGTCGGCTCCGAGAACTCCGCGCAGGAGCTGCTCGCGCGCAGGAAGCAGGCGGTAGATCTCGGACGACGGAAAGGGAATGTGGAGGAAGAACCCGATCGAGAGACCCGGCGCGCGTTTGCGCAGCATCTCCGGGACGAGCATGAGGTGAAAGTCGTGCACCCACACGCGAGCGTTCGGCTCGCAGTGGTCGAGGATGATGTCCGCGTAGCGCTCATTCACCTCGACGTAGCGCGTCCACGCCTCGGGGGTGATCCGGAGGCGCTCCGAGAAGTAGTGAAAGAGGGGCCAGAGGGTGTCGTTGCAGACGCGGCCGTAGAAGTCCTCCTCCTCATCCGCGGAGAGGAAGACGGGGAAGAGGTTGTCCTTGGCCAGGCGACGGCTGACCCTCTTCTCGAGTGCGGGCGGGACCACGGCCCCCGGCCAGCCGATCCAGGTGGCGTCTCCCCGCATCGCGCCAAGTGCTGCGGACAGCCCACCGGAGCTCCGCTGCACCTCGAACCCGTTGCCGTTGACGGTGAGCCGCACGGGCAAGCGGTTGCTGACGATGACGAGGGCGTGATGTCCGGAATGACGGGCCAGCTCAACTCCTTGGTGCCGGTGGGTAGGTACAACCTACGCGTCCGCGAATAGCTTCACCTATGACCAACGGCCTCGGCATCATCGGCAACTGCTCGTACAACGCGCTGCTCAAGGAGGGATCCGTCGAGTGGCTCTGTTGGCCGCGCCCGGATTCGAGCTTCGTCTTCGGCCCGCTCCTCGATCGCGACCGGGGCGGGGTGTTCGCGGTCGAGGGCATCGACGTGACCGACGTACGACAGGAGTACATCGAGAACACCAACGTCCTCCGGACTGTCTTTCGCTGCGCGGGAGGGGAGTTCGAGCTCATCGACTTCGCCCCGCGCTTCCAGCTCTACGACCGAGGCTTCAAGCCGCAGATGCTGGTGCGGATCATGCGCCCGCTCTCCGGCGAGCCCCGTGCCCGGGTCCGCTGCCGACCCGTCTATGAGTACGGCCTGATCGAGTCCCGCTACTGGCGGGCGTCGAACCACATCGAGTACACGGGCTTCCCGACACCGGTCCGGCTGACGTCCAACGTCCCGCTCACGTACGTCGAGGACGAGCGCCCGTTCCTGCTCGAGCAGGACCGGCACCTCGTCCTCACGTGGGGCGAGCCGCTCGAAGCCGGTCTGGAGGAGACAGCGGAGCGCTTCCTCGAGCGGACCCTCGACTACTGGCGACGCTGGGTGAAGGGCACGCGCGTCCCGCGTGACTACCAGCGCGAGGTCGTCCGCTCGGCGCTCGCGCTCAAGCTCCACCAGTACGAGGACACGGGCGCGCTGCTCGCCGCGACGACGACGAGCCTGCCCGAGTACCCGGGCTCGGGACGCACGTGGGACTACCGCTTCTGCTGGCTGCGCGACGCCTATTTCACGCTGGATGCGCTCGAGCGGCTCGGCCACTCCGAGGAGATGGAGCTCTTCCTCGAGTACCTCCGCAACATCTGCGAGGAACGCGGCGGCGTGCTCCAGCCGGCGTATCGGATCAACGGGGACTCGCACGCCGCCGAGCGCGAGCTCGAGCACCTCGCCGGCTTCAACGGCGACGGGCCCGTGCGGATCGGGAACCAGGCCTTCGAGCACGTGCAGAACGACGTCTACGGCGAGATGGTGCTCGCGGTCAGCCGGCTCTTCCTCGACACGCGCTTCACCGGGGGGATCCCGCCTCGGACGGCGGCGGAGATGGTGCAGGGGCTCGTCGACCAGATCGACGCCCGCCTCGACGAGCCGGACGCGGGCCTGTGGGAGTTCCGCGGGAAGACGAGGTTGCACAGCTTCTCCGTGCTCATGCATTGGGCCGGCGCGCGAAGAGCGGTAGAGGTTGCGGAGGCGCTCGGAGCCGCGGAACTCGCGGCGCACGCTCATCGCGTCGAGCAGCGTGCGGCCGAGCTCCTCGAGACTCGGTGCTGGAACGACGAGGTCGGCGCGCTCACGCAGGTGGCGGGCGAGCCGCAGCTCGACGCGGCGCTTCTGCTGGCGGTACATCTCGGCTATCTCCGCCCCGACGACCCGCGGGCGACGACCCACGTGGACGCGATTCGCGACGCACTGTCAGTGGACGGGGGCTTGCTGCGGCGCTACACGGCACCGGACGACTTCGGCGACACGCAGGCGGCGTTCACGGTGTGCACATTCTGGCTCGTCGAAGCGCTGGCTCTCATCGGGAGGACGGACGAGGCGCGCGAGCTCTTCGAGCGCCTGCTCGGTCTGCACAACGGTCTCGGGCTCTACTCGGAGGATCTCCTTCCGGACACGCTCGAGCAGAGCGGCAACTTCCCGCAGACGTACAGCCACGTCGGGCTGATCAACGCGGCGTTCCGGCTCTCGCGCCGCTGGGATTAGCCCCAGCGGTCGAAA
>JBCKBY010000120.1:0-5201 GCA_038910715.1 Gaiellaceae bacterium | reverse complement strand
CGCTCTAACCCGCGGCTGAGGGCCGCCGCTGAGCGCGCACCCGACTCCGACCATCTGGAGCGCCGTCAGCGTCTCGCTCAGAAAGACGGCGGCTGCGCGAAGACACGCGAGCCGTCCGCCCGCCGGATGACGAGCGGCCCGTTCTCCTTGGCCAGCACGTAGGAACTCGAGCGCTTCCGGCTCCGCAGGCCCGGCCTTTTACTCGGCGGTGTCTCGCCCGGCCTCGCCGCCTTCGCGCAGCTGCTCGGGGATGATCCCGAGGGCCTGCTCGCGCCCGTGCAGTGGCACCCAGACCTCCGCGTCGAGTCCGAGCTCGGGCCAGCCACGATCGTGCTCGAGGACCACGTCGCCGCCCAGGCCTACGCAACGTGCCTCGAATCGGCGGGCAGACGTTCCCCCGGCACACCGACGCGACTCAGGTGCCAGCGCCCGATAGAGTCGCCTGCATCAACGAAGCGGATCGGCGTCCGCTGATCAGGCACGCGAGAGGCGCTCACGCTCGCGCAGCTCGTACTTCTTCACTTTGCCCGTCGACGTCTTCGGCAGGTCGCCGAACTCGATCTCGTCGGGGGCCTTGAAGCCCGGCAGCGTCTGCCGGGAGAAGGCGATCAGCTCCTCGGCGGTCAGCGCCGCGCCCGGGCGCAGTGTCACGAACCCCTTCGGGCGCTCGCCCCACTTCTCGTGCGGGATCGCGACGACGGCGGCCTCGAGCACGTCCGGGTGGCGCACCAGCGCCTGCTCGACCTCGATCGTCGAGATGTTCTCGCCGCCGGAGATGATGATGTCCTTGGCCCGGTCCCTGAGCTCGATGTAGCCGTCGGGGTGCATGACCCCGATGTCGCCGGAGTGGAACCAGCCGCCGCGGAAGGCCTCCGCCGTCGCGGCCTCGTCGGCGAAGTAGCCCTTCATGACGCCGTTGCCCCGCATCACGACCTCGCCCTGCGTCTCGCCGTCGGCGGGCACGTCGCGCATGTCGGCGTCGACGACACCGACGCGATCGGCGGTGATCATGTGCAGCCCCTGCCGTGCCTTCAGCCTGGCCCGCTGCTCGACGTCGAGCCCGTCCCAGTCCGGGTTCCACTCGCAGATTGTGATCGGCCCGTACGTCTCCGTCAGACCGTAGGCGTGGTTGATCCGGAAACCGAGCGCCTCGGTGCGCTCGATCACGGCGGGCGGCGGTGGGGCACCGGCCGTGGTGATCTGGACGGGCGCTCGGAGCGGCTTCGCGGCGGCGTCCGAGGTGAGCATGACGAGCACCGTCGGCGCGCCGTTCAGGTGCGTGACACCCTCCTCCTCGATCAGCCGCCAGACGAGAGGAGGATCGACCTTCGGCAGGCACACGTTCGTGGCCCCGACGGCGGTGACCGCCCAGGTGAAGCACCAGCCGTTGCAGTGGAACATCGGCAGCGTCCACAGGAAGACGGACCTTGAGTCCAGCCCGGCGTGCATCGCCTCCGAGATCGCGTTCAGATAGGCCCCGCGATGCGTGTAGATAACTCCCTTCGGCCGGCCGGTCGTCCCGCTCGTGTAGTTGATCGAGATCGCGTCGTCCTCGCCCTGCAGCCTGTCCTCGGGCTCGCCGCCACCGGCCGAGGCGAGGAACGCCTCGTAGTCGCCCCCATCGCCGCAGACGATCAGGCGCTCGACTGCCGCCCCTTCGACCAGGTGCGCGAGCGACTCGTGGACGACGAGAACGCGCGCGCCCGAGTGCTCGAGGATGTACGCGATCTCCTCGGCCATCAACCGCGTGTTGATCGCGACCAGCACGGCGCCGGCCCGCGGAACGCCGAAGTGCGCCTCGAGCAACTCGGTCACGTTCGGCGCGAGGAACGCAACGCGGTCGCCGTGTCCGATCCCGGCCTCCTGCAACGCGAGAGCGAGCCCGCGGACGCGCTCCCGGAGCTCGCTCCAGGTCAGCCTTGTGTCGCCGTCAACGACTGCCGTCCGCTCCGGAAAGGCCAGCGCGCTGCGCTCCAGGAACGAGAGCGGGGTCAGCGTGGAAACGTGGATTCGCTCCAGAGTGGGGGTACTCTACTCGGGGTGACCGCGCCTGCGACCGGGTTTCGCGACATCCGCCTGCACGAGGATGGGCCTGCGGCGACGATCACCCTCGATCGGCCGGAGAAGCGGAATGCGCTCAGCCTCGGTCTGATGCAGGAGGTGATCGAGGCGCTCCACCTGGCCGGTGACGGCCCCGCGCGCGCGATCGTGATCGAGGGCGCAGGGCCTGCCTTCTCCGCCGGTCACGACCTCGGCGAGATGATCGACCGGGAGCCGACCTTCTACCAAGAGCTGTTCGACGTCTGCACGGTGATGATGGAGGCCATCCACCGTCTCCGGCAACCAGTGATCGCGAAGGTGCACGGGATCGCGACCGCGGCCGGGTGCCAGCTCGTGGCGGCCTGCGACCTCGCCGTCGCCGCCGAGGGGACGCGCTTCGCGACGCCAGGCGTAAAGATCGGCCTGTTCTGCTCGACGCCGATGGTGCCCGTCTCTCGCGCGGTCGGGCGCAAGCGGGCGCTCGAGCTGCTGCTCACCGGTGAGCCAATCGACGCCGCCACGGCGCTGGGATGGGGCCTGATCAACCGCGTCGTTCCGGCCGACCGGCTCGACGACACGGTCGCCGAGCTCGTCGCCGCGATCGCGCGCTCGAGCCCGACGACGATCGCAACCGGAAAGCGCGCGTTCTACGACCAGATCGACCTCGACGAGACCGGCGCCTACAACCTGACGAAGGACGTGATGGCAACGAACGCTCTCGACCCGGACGCGCAGGAGGGAATGGGCGCGTTCCTCGAGAAGCGGCAGCCGACCTGGCGGGGATGACGATCCCCGACTCGGCGCCGGCGTTGAGCTGCCGGCGAAGTGCACGCGATCGAGCGGGCGCCATGGGCTTGCGCGCGAATTGTCTGGTCGCGGTTCCCACGCGCACCAGGGGGAGTGGGTGGACTTAGTTCGGGGCGCCTTGTAGGTTGACCGTCGATGACGAAAGGGCGCTCCGTGACAATCACTCCAGTCCCGCCGATCGACGTCGACCTTCTCCGCAGCGAGATCCGCAAGACGTACGCCGCCGTCTCGCGGGAGCCGGAGCGCGAGTTCATCTTTCCCACGGGGCGGTCGTGGGCGGAGGATCTCGACTACCCGGCTGTGCTCGCGAACGTCCCGGAAGCAGCGGTCGAGTCGTTCGCCGGTGTCGCCAACCCGTTCTCGCTGGGGCCGCTGGAGCCCGGCAAGCGGGTGCTCGACATCGGCTCGGGAGCGGGTACCGACTCGCTCATCGCGGCGCAGATGGTCGGCCCCGAGGGCAGCGTGACCGGCATCGACATGACGCCAGAGATGCTCGGCAAGTCACGTGCCGCAGCGGCAGAGATGGGGCTCGAGCACGTGACGTTCATCGAGGCAGACGCCGAGCGGCTGCCGTTCGACGAAGGCTCGTTCGACATCGTCATCTCGAACGGCGTGATCGACCTCGTTCCCGACAAGGACGCGGTCTTCTCGGAGATCTTCCGCGTCCTTGCTCCCGGGGGGCGCATCCAGGTCGCCGATGTGACGATCCAACGTCCCGTGTCCGAGGAAGGCAAGCGCAACATCGACCTCTGGACTGGCTGAATCGCCGGCGCTCTCCTGGATGGAGAGTACGCAGAGACCCTGGAGCGGCACGGCTTCGAGCGAATCGAGCACGGTAACCTCGTCGCGACCTACATGCGGTCGACCTTCGAGGACACCCGCCAGAAGGCGCTCAAGTTCGGCGCCAACGGGGCCACCGTCAAGGCATTCAAACCCGCAGGATAGTCGTCTCCCCGAAAGGAGGAGCAAATGGCAATTTCTGTCGAAGGTCTCTCTGCTGCCGTAAAGGGGCGCGTGGTTGAGCGAGGCGACCCCGAGTACGACTCTGCGCGTGCGCTCTACAACGCGAATCCCGCGGCAATCGCGTACTGCGTGGACGAGGCGGATGTCGTGGCGGCGACGAAGTACGCAACCGGGCGAGATCTCCGCATCGCCGTCCGTTGCGGCGGGCATAACGGCGGCGGACTCGGGAGCGTCGATGACGGCCTCGTCATCGATCTCTCCGAAATGAGCGCGGTCGCCGTCGACGCTTCGGCGCGGATGGCGCGTGTCCGGGCGGCGCGACCCTCAACAGCCTCGTCAACGCGACGCACGATCACGGCCTCACGGTTCCGGTCGGCATCATCGGCACAACGGGTGTCGGCGGTCTGACGCTAGCCCGGATCATTCACGAACAGGCCTGATCGCTGCTCGCGAGCGGCGGGAGCCAGGCTGAGGCGGCTTCAAGCGCGCTGACGTCTCGGCTCGTCTCCAGTGGAGCGCAGGCGGGAGCGCGAGCGAGTCGGCCGGCCCGGTCGCGGGCAGGCTGACGCTGGCCAGCGCTGGATCGGGGAAGTGGCGAGGGCGGAGCGGCGCTGGCTACGGCGGGGCAGGCAGCAGCCGGAGGCGCTGGAAGGCGGCGAGGAGCTCCTCGCCCCAGGCCCAGCCGCGGGGCAGGTGCAGGCACAGGCGGCGGGCGTGGCGGGTGAGGCGGCCGGCGACGTGCAGGAGCCGGTAGCGCAGCCGCTTGGGCTCGCAGCGGGCAAGCTCGCCCGTGAGCAGGAGCCGCTGTGTCCAGGCGAGCAGGTCCTGGGCCATGAGGACGAGCTCGAGCCAGGCCGCGTTCGGTTGGAAGCCGCGGAAGGGGAGATTGCGAAGCCCGGTGTCCTTGCCGCAGCGGATCCGGTCCTCGACCAGCGCGCGGGCGCGGTGGAGCTGCTCGAGCCGCTCGAGCCGCCGTCCTCCGCGTTGACGGCGCGCGTGACGGTGACGCAGTCGGGGCTCGATCCGCATCGGAGCAGGGTTTGCACGCATCGACTGACGGCATGACGCCGCACACTCACAGTGCGGGAATGTCCCTTGATGGTTGCAATGCGCCTTCGCGTACCGTTCGGAGCGTCGGCTGCGGCGTCGGCGAGGCGCCGCGGTGGACATGCGACTGTGAAAACGCCGGTTCAACGGTTTGCTGGAGCCGCGCTTTGGGTGCCTCCGATTGTGACCGCCTTATCGCCCGCGATGGCTGTCGTAGATGAGCCGAACCGCGACAGCGACGCCGCGTGCGCGGCGCGGGGAGGCGCGGAGCCGCTACGGCGCCCACACCTGGCGGAGCTCGCGGTGGACGGTCTCGTCGAGCAGCTCCGCCTAGCACTGCTCGG
>JBCKBY010000119.1:0-5296 GCA_038910715.1 Gaiellaceae bacterium | reverse complement strand
TTCAAGCGCCGCCTTGAGCTCGTTGACGGCATCCGCGAGCTCGTCCGTACCGCCGAAAAGTCGTTCGAGCATTCCACCTTGGTAGAACGCGAGCTGGCGCGCGGGGTCGCGCTGCCGCCCGTCGAACACCCATCCGAGCTTCGACCGCTGCGCGCGTCCGAAGCGCGCGCCTTCTGACTCTGGCTTCGCGAACTCGTGCACCAAGTCAAATTCCGGGGTGCCGTTGACACGGACACGAACGACCGGTTCGATTCCCTCGCCGTCAGGCTCTGGTAGAAGCTCTTCCCGTTTTCCGTGCCACCCCTCAAGGTGGCGGTTCACTTCTGCGAGGAACGCATCATCGAGTCCGCCGATGACAGCTTCAATGACGAAGCCGGCAGTCGGATCACGCCTGAAGTAGTCGATCTCCGTTGGCGCCGCGCGCGGTCGCCCGATCCCGTGGTGAAGAAGCAGGTCGAGCCCTTCGAGAATAGAACTCTTGCCGGCGTTCTGAGGACCCAGGATCACGGTCCGCGCCCCAGGAGCGAACGCCACCCGCTCGATCGCGCGGAACCGCTCGATCGTTAGATGTCGGACCTGCACGTCACCTTTCCAGCCACCTCAAGCGGCCGAACTCGCTCTTATCGCTTGTCGGATCACGACCGCAGGCCCGTTGAATGCAGTCCTCAAGTGTCATCACCCCCGGTCACGCGGCGACCTCGATCGCCGAAGCCGTCTCACCAAGTTCCTGCAGCGCCCACTGACCCGGCTGCAGCGCTTTCTCGGCCAGATTGACTAGATGATGGTGATGGGTGAAGAAGATGACTTGCGTCTTCTGCGCGATTTCGGCAAGCGCCTCGAAGCCGGCGCCAGCGCGTTGATCGTCGAAGTTGACGAAGAGGTCGTCGACGATCAGTGGTAGCGGCTCAGAGCGGTCAAGCTGCTGCTCGATCGTGGCCAGACGTAGCGCGAGGTAGAGCTGGTCGCGGGTACCCTCGCTCATCTGTTCGACTGTGATCTCGGCGCCATTCTTTCGCCGGCCGAGCAGGACGACGTTGCCGCGCTCGTCAAAGCCGGTGGCAAGACCGGAATACTCGCCGCACGTGAGCTTGGTGAAGAAGTAGCTGGCTCGATCAAGTAGCGGGCCGTGGCTCTCCTCGCGGAACTTGTCGATCTGGCCCCGCAAGATCGCGATTGCAATTCGCAGACGCGCGTACTGCTCGGCCTGCTCGCGCACGTTCGCCTTGCCGCCTTCGACCGCGGATGCCGCCTCGGCGGCGTCATCACCGCCTGACATCTCCTTCAGAAGCGCTCGCTCCTGGCCCACTGTCTCGTCGATGTCCCGGCGCCGTTCGTTCAGGCTTTCGACCGACAGGACGCGCTCCTGAATCGCCGCGTCGAGGTCGACTATGTTGAGTCCATCAACCTCCACCGTCAGAGCGGCCGCCGGCGCCGCGCCGATTTGAGTCATTTGCTCGTCGATCGTCTTCAGTCGCTCGCGCAGGTCGAGAGCAGAGGCTGACTGCTCTTCCGCGAGTTCGAGCACCTTGAGTGTCTCGCACTTCGCAGCCTTCATCAGACGGCTGAGTTCGGCCTCAGCAGCCCGGCGACGATCGGACGCCTCGCGGAGCACGTCGGTCTTCTCGTCCAGCTGCTTCGTCAGCTCCGCAGCCTTTGCGGCTTCGGCCTGCGCCGTATCGAGGAGCCGATGCAGCTCGATCACAGTCTGATCGGGTGCGAGCTGCGCGAGGTCTGGCTGGATCGCCTCTGCGAGTCCAGCCGCAGCCTCGGCGAAGGCGTGGTCGTCGCGGTCGATTCCCTCGATTCGACTCAGGAACGTCGCCGCGGTGTCGAGCTTGGTGAACAGTTCGGTGAACGTGTCAACGACAGCGCGCACCTGGTCAGGCTTCAGGTCACGGCTCAGACCCAGCTTCGCGACTTCCTCCGCCCACTGCTCGGCCCAGGTCGCGGCCGCAACTGCGGCCTGATCTGCGGCATCAACAGCTGCGCGCTCTTCCTGCTTGAGCAGCAGGACAGCTCCGCGGACCTTTGCGTCAGCGGTCACAGCCTGCCCGTGCTCGTCAATCGCATCCTCCGCGAGAGCGACCAGTGCGGAGAGCGTCATTGACTTCCCTCTCTTTCTGCCCAGCGCGACCAGTTCGCGTGTCAGCGCCGCGCGGTGCTCACCCAGCGTCGCAAGCTTGCCGTCGAGGCGGCCGCGTTCCTTGCGCTGAGACGCCGTTTCGGCGACCAGTCCTTCGCGTGCGTCGATCCACGCACGCATCTCAACAGGCGGCAAGGGTTCGAGACGAGCCGGTTCCCACACGCCGGCCCAGTCTCCGCTGCACCGATCGCATACCTCGTCGAGGAGATCGATCTGGTTCCGCAGCTCGGCAAGTTCGCCGTCACACGTGCCGATCGCGGCGTCTAGCTCCGCCTTCTGCGCGACTCGGTCGGCCTCACGGCGCAGCCTGTCCGCAACCTCGTCGGCGGCGCTCACGCTGATCTCGTATGCGTCCGGAAGCGAATGCTCCCCGTCGAAGTCAAAGCTATCCAGCGTCCCGTTCTCTTCGAGCGCCCGCCGGGCGAGGCTCCAGCCGTGATCGCGGTGTGCGCGGGTGGCGGCGAGGTCAGCCTCGGACGGAATGACCCCCGTGAGTTCGAGTGCCTTGAGGCGCTCGCGATGTGTTGCGACTTGCGCCTCTACCCGCGCGCGCTCCGCCTCGAGATCGCGCCGCTGGTCGGCGATGCGCTGGTACTCGGCCTCGAATCTCGCGACCGTCTCCAGCGCCGGCACCCGAAGTCTTTCGAGGTCGTCGATGTCGCCGTCGAACAGCGGCAGAGTGCTGAGGTCGGCGCGGAGCTGTGCGTCCGCCGCCTGATGCTCGGCCTCGCCGTCCGCGATCGTCGTCTCGATGTCGCCCAACGGACGTGTGGCCGCAAGCACGGCTCGCGCTGACGAGATGTCAGCCAGGGCAGGGAGAGAGGCTTCTTCTTCGCGCGCCCGCCTGAGGTTGCCTCGGGTCGTGGTGAGTTTCTCCGCGGCCGCTCGCTTGGCCTCGCTAGTGCGAACGAAGTCCTCGCTGAGCGCGGCGATCGCCGTACGAACTGCGACCGCGGGGCGCAACTCCGCGGCCTGCTTGAGCGTGCGGTCCGGATGCGTCTGCGCGAGGAGAGCTTCGGCTTCAGCGACCGTGGCGCGATGGACGGCACGAAGACCAGGAAGATCACGAGCTGCCTTCTGGTGGGCGCCGATTTCCGTGTGGAGCGCCCGGATTTCTCCTGCGCGCGTCAGCAGCGTTTCGTTTGGCTTCAGCAGCTCGAGCTGAGCGCTCAACGTGTCGATCGCCTGCTGGGCTAGATCGGCGTCCGACAGGGTGCGATCGAGATCGCGTTGCGCCGCAAGTCGCTCCTCCCGCGCTGTCGCGCCAAGAATGACGACGTCACCAAGTGCGGCACTCTCTGCGAAAAGCTGAGCACGAATGGCTGCGAGTGGCAGCAGCTGCTTGTTGCGCTCGAGGAGACCTAGCTCGGCATGGGCGCGTCGTAGCTCCTCGTCGAGGCTCTCTCGCTCCAACCGCGCTTGACCGAGTGCGCTTTCGTGTGCGAGGTAGTCAGCCGGTCGGAGCTCGAGGTCACGCGCGCGCCGGCGCAGCTCGTCGAGTTCGCGCAACGACGCGTTCAGCGCGGGGACTGAACCGCCGGGCTTGAACAGGTCGGCGGCCTCGGCTTCGAGGCGGTGGAGGATGTCGTTGATCCCGGCGAGTCCGAGGCTCGCGCCAAACAGCGCTTCACCGAGCGATCCACTGCCGGTCAGCAGATCGTTCGCACCGGCTACGAGCGCCTCGCGCGATAGCGCGAACATCTGCTCGAACAGGTCGCGGTCGAGGCCGCCGAGCATGCGCGCGAGCACGTCCTCGCTGATCGGAGCATCGCTCCCGTCGCGGAGAGTGTCTTTGGCGCCCTTACGACGCACGAGGCGCACGCTCTTTCCGTGCTGAGGCATGACCTCTGCGCCAATGCGCAGCGTCGGCTTCTGGTGGACGAAGTCGTCTGTGGTACGAACAGGGATTCCGTAGAGGAACCCGCTGACCGCCCGCAGCGAGGTGGATTTGCCAGCCTCGTTGTCGCCGTAGACGATGTCAATCGCGCCGCCCGTGGTGGCAAAACGAAGAGTCTCGCCGCTGAAGCGGCCGAAAGCGAGCAGCTCGAGCGTGCTCAACCGCATCAGCTCTCAACTCCCGTAAGGCGCGGCAGCAGCAGGTGCTCGACCTCGCCGACAAGCCCGGCGATGACAGCCGGATCGTCGAGATTGAGGTCTTCGTCGGTGACGTCTGCAGGCAACTTCCGCTTCAGATCGGCCAGTTCGTCTGAAAGCGCAGTCAGTGCTGCTTGATCGACCGGGAGCGCGCGCAGCGTTCGCAGCAGACCGCCGATCGCGTCGTCTCGCGCGATCAGCCGTGTGACATCGGCTGGAACACTCGTCTCGAGCTTGACTCGCTCAAGCCATGCCTGGCCGGGAGCGGCGTCGCTGACGGCAGCACGAAGTTCGTTGACGAGTCGCTCGCGTTCCACGACCAGCGTGCGATGAAGAGCTGTCTCGCCGCTCAGGACGATCCGTATAGCGACCAGACGTTCGTCGGCCTCCTCGGCCGCAGCTTCGACGGCGACCCGTACCCGCGAATGGAGCTCGTCTTCGTCTGCATCGACGACGTCAACGTAGATCTGCGTCCAGCGAACGACGTCAAGGTCGCGATGCTCGACGCCTGCGACTTTGCTCCCCTCGATGGCAACCAGACTCACGCCCTTCGCGCCGGTCTCGCGAACGTTCCGCCCCTGCGTGCACCCCGAGAAAACAACCCACGGATCACGCGCGATCTCCTCCCGCGTGTGGACGTGTCCGAGTGCCCAGTAGTCGTAGCCCTTCGAGCGCAGCTCGCCGACCGTGCAAGGGGCATAGTACGTCGGGCAGGACCAGGCGCGCGCTCTCGTCTCCGAGATTGTGGGCGCGTACGACAGTCTGCGACCTGCGCTCGATCAGGCGGCCCGCGAGCGTGCGAAGGCGCTGCTCGATGCGCACACGCGCGTGCGCGAAGGGGCACGCCTGAAAGGGGTGCGCTACTCGGTCGAGCCGCAGCCGCCTGTTGACGTGCTCGGTGTGTACGTCCTTCTCCCGAAGCCGACGCTGTGAGCCGACGCGCCCGCTTCGAGACGATCCGCTCCGAAGGAGCGCTCCTCCCAGCCGACCTCTTGCAGCGGATCGCAGAGCGCGACAGGGATCTCGGCGGCCTTCGTGGCGAGGACTACGGCCTCCCGC
>JBCKBY010000118.1:0-5301 GCA_038910715.1 Gaiellaceae bacterium | reverse complement strand
CGATCTGCGCGAGCAGCTCGACGACGGAGGATGCGTAGTACCTCGTCGTGTCGCCGGCACGCGAGGCCCGCTCGGCCACGAACACGCGCCTCGGCGACGAGCCCTGCCCGAAGCGCCAGCCCTGCTCTTCGAGCGACTCGAGCTCGGTTGCGTGCTCGGCCCATTCGCGAGCGAGCTCGAGGGTTTCGACGGCGGGTGCGGGCAGGGCGACCATCTACACGTCCACCAGGTTTCGGTCCCGCCAGCCGGCCCAGTCCTCGAGCTTCGCCTCGTACTCGGTAAGGACGCGGCGCTGCTCGAGTGAGCGCCAGTCGTCGGGCTCCGGCTCGGGGAGCATCGAGGGCGCGGGCCGGGAGAGAACTCCGTACCTGAGCATTGCGTGCCCGTGGCCGTGAGCGTTCTCCCACTTCGGGTCGACCGCCTCGCCTGCATCGCTGCCGTCCTTCGCGATCGGTGCTGACTGAAGCTGCGCGATGAGCTGCTCGCAGGTCGAAAACACGAAGAGCCGTGGCGCGCCCCGCTGCCCGTGCCGTGGATGCCAGGAGGGAAACGGCCGCGCCGGGTCCACATGTAGGAGCTCGAGCAGGCGCGCATAGCCGGCCGCGCGGTCGTTGTTCGCCATCACCAGCCAGTCGACGCCGTGCTCGAGGTACTCAGTAAGCACGCTCGCCGGGACGCCCCTTCTGGACGTGAGTCCGTGCGAAGCCTTGATCGAGGGATCGGCCCAGCACACATGACGCTCGAACTCGCCGCGCGAGTTTCGGCGCCTCCACCAGTTCAGCCCGAGGGGTGCCGACGCAGGCGAGGGAGGCGACTGGCGCCGCCGGATCGCCGCCGCGTGCGCGCTCACGAGTCCGGGGGAGTAGTAGAGGTCAAAGACGATCTGATTTCCGTCGTAGTCAACGGCGATCGGCGCCCAGGCTGAGGGGTTGGCGGCGCCGTGATCGAGGCACTCGTAACGCTCCCACTCGTCGGGGATGACGAACGGATCGACGACGTGCAGCGACTCGTCGAACTCCTCGTAGGCGGCGCCCTCGAAGCTCCCCCACAGACCCTTGACAAAGCTCTTGAACCAGTGCGGACGGGTCTTCTCGGTCGCCTGCATCGCCGCGACGTAGTCGGCCGGCAGGTTCGCTGCGTTGTCGGAAAGCTCGACGTGCACGTAGCGGGCGCCGGCGTCTCGCGTCCGGGGATCGACGAGCCGGCGGTACACCCAGTGGGTGAGGCTGCCGGGGTTCGCGACCGCGACCAGCTTGCGCGGTCCGCGCGGATCGGAGAGACGCCCGAGCAGAGTGTCGAAGAGACGCTCGCCGTCGTCGCCTTCGTCGAGCTCCTCGATCTGGTCGACGAAGATGCCGCCGATCGTCAAGTTCAGCAGTTTGCTCGGTTCATCCAAACTTCGGAAGATAATCTCGGAGCCGTTTCGCAGCTTCACGAGCTCGTCACTCGCCCGGTAGAAGTCGATCGCCGCGGGCGGGATCAGCGGCGGAAGCGCGCCGTCGCCGTGCAACATTGCCTTTTGCGTCGAGTCTCGGAGCTCGCGGTAGGTCAGGCGGCTGACGAGGTAGACGGAGGGCATCTCGATCGCCGTCTCGACGAGAAGGCGGCCGGCGGCCTGCGTCTTCCCGCTTCGGATCGCGCCGCCGATCGTGACGACACGCGTCGTCGGGTCGTGCCAGGCGTGGGCGAGCTCGAGCTGCTTCTCCGTTGCCTGGAAGGGCGCATCGAGACGGGAAGGCTTAGGCGGCATCGGGAGGCTCCTCGCCGAGTGGGAGAGCGCCCCAGCGTGAGGGGTGCCAGGCTCCACGTGGCGACGTACGGAGACGGGTACGGGATGGGGTCCCCAAGAGACTCTCGGGCGGGGGGTCGGCCGCCTCGTCGTCGACCAGCTCGACCTCCAGGAGCTCCGACGCGGCGACCGTGACCGGAGCCCTCTCGTTCCCGAAGACGAAGACGAAGCCGACAGGAGTGAGCGCGTGTCGCACGTCGCCCTCGTCATCAGTGGCCCGGCGATACGTGAGCGCTAGACGCGTCATGCCTCGAGCTCCCGAACCTCGGACGCCTCGAGCTCGATCGTGTCGACAGGTCGCGCGCCGGGGAAGGCGCTCATCACGACGAGCGTGACGGGGCCGGCGGCGCCGTCTGTCCCGATCTTCGGCGTGAGCCCGAGGGCTTCGAGCGTCTGGACGTAGAGGCGTAGCCATGCGCGAGCGTTCTCGTCGAGCTTCAACCCGAGCTCCTCCTCGGAGACGTCAGGCGAAAGCACGTGCCCGAGCGCCCTCTCGACGCGCGCCGCGGCGAGCGCGGCTGCCTCGATCGCCGGCGTGAACCTGTCATCGAACGACTCGCCCAACGCCTCGCGTAGGCGGATAGCGATCTCCTCGACTCGGGGGCGCAGGTAGAGCGTCGCGTAGGCGCCGTGCCTAACCGAGAGCGTGTGACCGGGCTCGAACGGCGGCCACGAGTAGCGGCGGGCTTGTCCTCCGCGGCCGGGACCTTTGCCCTTCGGGCGCTTCGCCGGCGTAGCGCTCACGAAGCCTCCCGGAGCCCATTAGTCCGGCCCGGACTCGAACGTCCCTGCATCTGGGCGCTTTCCAGCGCGCGAGGTATCACCGGGGTATCACGGACGAGCCGTACGCGGTCGTCGCGGTACGTCGAGCGCTCGAGGAGCTCGAGGTAGTCGGCGACCCGCAGCATCGGACGTGAGTAGCCAGGAACGACCACGATGGGGCATGCGCGGAAGACAGCATCGACAGCCCGGCGCTCGAGTCCGAGCTCGCGCAGGTGGGAGCGTGTGAGCAGCGCATCGGGTGTGCGGAGGAGCTCGGCGGCGCTCATGCCGGTGTAGCCCCATCCGCGCGCATCACTTCATCGAAAGGCGCAGTGAGCGGGTGCTCGGAGTCGGCGGCTGCGTTCTCCTTCTGGCCGTTACCCGGGTAGCACGGGTACTTTCCGGTTTCTCGCGTAGAGAAGTTACATAGGAGAAATACGGGAATCAGGGGGTTTACCCGGGTAGCGTTCACAGGCTTTCCTCGCTGCCGAGAAGCCGCACACCGTGGTAGAGCTTGGCTTTGCGACCTTTTTCGGAGTCGATGCCGCGAGCAGCCAAAGCGCGTCCGATCAGCGCGGCTTGCGGCGTCTCTGCATCGGCCTCTCGGAAGAATTCCTCGCACGCGGACCGAAGATCGGCTCGGGAGACAACATGCTCATGCCCGAACACACAGCAGTTGTCGAGGAAGGTTCCCAAGACGTCGTTCTCATTCCGGTACTCCTGTGTCGCCCGTTCCACTGCCTCGCACGTGCCGAGTCCGTTCTTGCGCCACTCGAGACAGCCCTCGACCGCCCAAGCGAGGATGCCCGCGAGCTCGGCCTCGAGCTTGGCGTCGAGCTCCTTGTCCTCGCTCTCGGCGAAGGAGACATTGAACGGAAGCAGCTTCACGCGGTCCCAGATAGCGCCGTCCGAGCCGTCGATTCGCGGCTTGTAGTTCGTGTACAGCACGAGCTTGAACTCGGGCAGGAACTCGAACCACTCCTGATGCAGGAAGCGCGCGGGGATGCGGTCGCGCCCGGTCAGCGCCTTCACTTGGTTCTCATTCAGCTTGCGCCCGTCCGCGGTCTCCGCGATCACGACGAAGCGGGCGCGGTGCAGGCGCGCGACCTCGTTCGGTATCTCGGACTGACGCCCGCGCATCACGAGCCGGATCGGCGCCGCCTGCGCGAGATCCTGACCGAGCATCTGCGCGAAAACGCGGTTGAGCGTCGACTTGCCGTTGAAGCGGGAGCCGTACTGGATCAGGAGCAGGCGATCGCGAGTGTCTCCGGTCAGGCAACTTCCGTACGCGCGCTTGACGAACGCGATCAGCTCGGCGTCGCCGGCGAAAACCTCCTCGAGAAACAGCTGCCAGCGCGAGCGCGGCGCGGCGGGGTTGTAGTTGACCTCCGTCCCGCGCGAGATCAAGTCAGCCGGATCGGGCGCGCGCAGCTTGCCGGTGCGCAGGTCAAGCGTCCCGTTGCCACAAGAAAGCAACCACGGATCGGAGTCGAGCTGCTCGAGACGCACGACGAAGTCGAGCTCGGTCGAGGCAAGTTCGATCATCGCTCGCAGGCGAAAGGCGTTCTGCGACGCAATCGCCCACTTAGCGGCTTTCTCGCGCCGCTCGTCGGGCAGCTCGACGACCTGCTCCCACAACGTCTCGACGACCGCCTTGGCAGCTCGTTCGACTGCCCCCGTCACATCGCGCCGCCAGCGCCCGTCGCGCCACTCGAGCCAAACCCGCTCTTCCCGTGCGTAGAGGTACCTGCCTCGGTGCATGGCGACGAAGCGGCGGGCATTGCCGAGGTCCGTGAACGGGTAGTCGGTCAGGTCGCACGGCTGAGGATCAGGAGCGGCGGCGACGGTGAATTCGGAACGGGCCTGTTCCATGAGCCGCACCTGTTGGGCGTCGTTGATCCATTCGGCGACTGCGCTTTCCATGGCAGGTGGCCTGCACGTTTCGCACCGGACCGAACCGTCTCGATGCCGCCACCAGCGCCCTTCGTGTTCGCAGTCCGGGAGGGACGTGTCACGGAGAACTTGAAGCTCGGTCACGCCACGAGCCGCCTGTCCTCCGCTGCGTGAGTAGCAGCCTCGAGCCGGAGGCACTCCTCCGCCGCTCGCTCGCGGATCTCTGCGTCGAGCTCGTCGTCGCCGGTCGATTGCGTCGCGTCTGTCCCGACGCTCGGGAACCTCACCGCATCGCACCACGAGCTGCCGGAGGCAACGCGGACGACGACAGGTCGGATGGTGTAGCCGGCCTCGACGAGGTCGAATCCCACTGCATCGAAGCCGAGGGAGCGAAGCCGGAGTGTGGGTCGTCTACGAGTTCGTGTACGGTTCGTCATCAGTAGTCCTTTCGCGCGAGTCCCGAGCCCGGTCAAAAGCTGGGCTCGCGCTTTTCGTGGGGCCGTTGCCGGCCGCAGGGATGAGATGCACCGGCAGGCCGAGTTCGGCCGCCGCTTTCAAGATCCGCTCGCTTGGAGGTCGCTGCCCGAGCAGGACCGCGCTCACGTATTGCCGCGAGACGCCCGCTTGTCGTGCCAGGTCACTCGGGCGGACCGAGGGCACGAGGTACGGACGCAGAGCAAGCCCTGCGGTTGGCTGTGTGGTCAGAGGTACTTCGGTGATTGCCATTGTCCTCGTAGCCGGAGACTAGCAGACCTCGTCGGCTGGACGACGACGGTTCGCCGTGGACGCTTGGTATTTGACAACTCGGCGCGACCATGTACGCTTGACGGTGTCATGCAAGGCCGCGTCGCATACCG
>JBCKBY010000117.1:0-5318 GCA_038910715.1 Gaiellaceae bacterium | reverse complement strand
ACGCGGAGCCCACTGGCACTCGAGCTGAAAAAGATCCCGATATCGCCGTCGCGCCCGGCGACACTCGTCCGTCCGTTCTTCACGCAGGTGGCCGGGACGCTTCCGTTGATCGCTTGGAGGCCCGTGAGCACGCGCGTCGGGTCAAGCGGTACAGACCTGACCCTGAGCGCGATGAAACCCGGGTATTTGCCTGGGCCGGCGAATTGTCCGCGGTAATCACCATCTAGAGGACGTGCGCCGGACTCGCGCGCCGGAGCCGAGACCGCCGCACCCGCCAGCACACAGACAACCAGCGTCACTGTGGCGCTCACCCCCAGAACGATCTGTGGCCTTCGCCTCGGCGCATGCATCCGAAAGCCTCCTTCCATGGAGCGGCGCCGCGGAGGACAAGAGGGTCCGACCTCCGCGGCGCATCTTGGTCGGCGACGTGCGCTGATGCGCTACCTCGCGTTCACCGTGACGTTGCGCGTCTCAGTCGTCGGACGCCCGTTCGTCTTGAGGACGATCTTGAACGTGGCTTTCCCACTCGCAGCCTTCGCGAACTTCATCTGGATGACGTTCTTCGCCCCGGCCTTGAGCTTCAGGCCGGCCGCCTTGCCGGAGATCCCCGGGCCCGTCACCGTCGCGACCGCGCCGACCTCAGCCGGGCACGCGACGCCGCTCAGCGTGTACGCGATCTTGGCCGAGCCGCCCGAGACCGCGATCGTGCCGGGGACGTTCGCGGTCGCCGGCTTCGCCTTGTCCTCCGCGAAGCGGATGACCTCGGTCTGCCCGAGCAGGTAGAGGTCACCCTTCGGGCCGAATGCGATGTCCTCGGGAATCGCTCCGGCGCTGTCGATGGTCGCGAGGACCTTCCCCGAGGCGGAGAACTTCGCGATCCGCCTGGCCGCGATCTGCGTGATCCACGCATTGCAGTCGAGGTCGATCCCGATCCCGATGGGCGCACTAAGCCCGCCGCGCATCGCTCCCTTGGCCTTGCCCTCGCTGTCGTAGCGCGTGACCTTGAGGCCGCCCGGATCGGCGGCGAAGATGTTCCCGGCGGCGTCCACCTCGACGTCGCCTCCGATGCCGGCTGCCTTGAAGGACTTCCCGGCGCTGTAGCCCGACGCCTTGTCGTACCTGGTCAGCTTTCCGCTCAGCTCGAGGACGTAGAGGTTGCCGTCGGCGTCGACGGCGACCCCGGTCGGCTGCGAGGCGGGTATGGACTGCTGAAAGGCGCCTCCGGAGCTGAACTGCTGCACCCGGTTGTTGCGGTAGTCGGCCACCCAGGAACCGCCCTGCGGATCCACGGCGACGTCCTGCGCGCTCAGGAACTGCCCGTCGCCACTCCCCGTCGAGCCCCACTTCTTCTTGAACGCCCCGCTCGCAGAGAACACCTGCACGCGGTTGTTGTCGGTGTCCGCGACGAGGACGTCGCCGCCACGGTCGGTGGCAATTCCGAATGGACCTCGGAACTGTCCGTTCGCTGTGCCGGCCTTGCCCCACTTCCCGACCTGCTTGTACGAGTTGGCGCTGAGAGCCTGACTCCCAGCCGTCGCGCCTGCAGCCAGCGCCGCCGCCAGAACAAGGGCGGCCACACCCGTGATCATCCTCGGATCGCGCATTGCACCCTCCTTCGATCCGCTCGATTGACGTTTCTGCGGACGAGCGTAGGGATGACCATGCGCCGATCGCACTAGGGAAACCCCTAGGATCGCTCAGAGACTGGGAAACGAGCGGACGAGCTCGGTGCGCGACCGCACCTCGAGCTTGCGATAAACGTTGCCGAGATGGAACTCGATCGTCTTGGGGCTCACGAACAAAGTCGAGGCCGCCTCGCGGTTCGTGGCACCACCCATCACGAGCCTTGCGACGGTGAGCTCCTGCTCAGTCAGCGCGTCGACCGGCGTCGAACGGCGGCGCGCTTTCTGCCCGCTTGCGCGCAGCTCCGCCCGAGCGCGCTCTGACCAGGGCAGCGCGCCGAGCGAGTCGAACACCTCGAGCGCGCTGCGCAGCCGTGCTCGCGCGTCGCCCCGCTTCCGTGCCCGACGCAACCGTTCCGCATAGCAGAGCTCGGTGCGTGCGCGCTCGAACGGCGTCGGCACCCGATCATGGAGCGCGAGTGCCCGCTCGAATGCATCCTCCCACGAGCCCCCGGCGTCGAGGATCCCGGCGCAGCGCGCCGCCGCGGCTGACGCAGAAACTCGCCCCAGGGTCTCGGTCCGTGCCTCGAAGTCGCGGAGCACATCGCGCGCGCGGGCGTCGTGGCCCGCATGCGCGAGTGCCTCGACGAGATCGGGCGCGGAGAGCAGCAGCCACGGCTCTCCGACGGCGCCGAGCGCTGCGATGCGCTCGGCGGACTCGAGCGGCGCAATCGCCTCGTCGGGCCTGCGTGACCCGAGAGCCAGGAGACCGAGGGCCGCGAGCGCGTGGGCGGAGGCGCTGCGCAAACCGAACTCGACGTCGCTCGCGAGCGCTCGCTGCGCAAGCGCCCGGCACTCCTCCGCGTTGCCGCGGGCCGCATGCATCCGGGCGAGCACTCCGGCGGCCGCTGCCGCCTCGCTCGGCTGCTGGGTCTCCTCGAACAGGGCTAGCGCCTCAGCGGCGGCTTGCATCGCGGAGTCCCAGCGACCCGTGCGGAAATCGAGCTCCGAGTGCGGCAGGAGCGCCTGCGGGAGATAGAGCAGGAAGCCGGCCTCCCGTTGCACGGCGATCGCTCGATCCGTCACCTCGCGCGCCACGTCGTACTCCTCGAGCCAGATGAGCGGCCACGCGATCCCCAGCGTGTGGGCGTGCCCGTGCGGGGATAGTGCCGCCGCCGCTGCTGCCGCGAGGGCCGCGTCACGGGCACCGTTCCGGCCGGCCACCGTCTGGCTCATGCTCAAAGCGACGAGATGGATCACATCGCGCTCGTCGTGCGGCAGGATGGCCAGGGCCCGCTCGACCTCGTCCGCCGCCGCCGCCGCTTCGAGGCGGTAGATGCGGAGCTTCGCGGCGAGCAACAGCATCGTGGCGGCACGACGGCGGTCGACTTCGATCACTTGCTCCGCCTGTGCGACCAGCGCTCGGTGGGCTCCCTCGAGATCACCGGTTCGCATGCGGAGATCCGACTCCACGAGCAGCAGATCGGCGAGCGTCGTCGGATCCGACGCGACCTGCCGCGCTGCAGTCGCGTAGCGACCCGCACTCGCCACGTCCCCCGCCCGATGAGCTGCTCGCGCGGCGCGTGCCAAGCGCTGTCCGCGCGCCTCATCATCCGTCGACAACCGTGCCGCGGCAGCGAACGCCCGGGCCGCGGACGCAGGTGCGCCCCGGGCGAGCGCTCGGCCCGCGGCGGCGTCGAGCTCGGCTGCGGCGGCCTCGTCGGGTGCTACCGCCGCCGCAGCAAGATGCCAGGCTCGGCGATCCACGTCCTGCTCGACGTCGGCAAGCAGCGTGTGGGCGGCTCGCCGCACCATCGCGCTCGCGCCGTGGTAGACGACCGAGCGGATCAGCGGGTGCCGGAACGTGACGCTTCCATCCGTGAAGATCACGAGCCTGTCGAGCTCGGCGGGTTTCAGATCGCGATGGTCGAGCCCTTCCGCTCGGAGTGCGGCACCGAGCGACTCGCCGGCCTCCGAGCCGGCAACGGAAGCCAGGATCAGCGCCTGCCTCGTGCGTGCCGGAAGCCGAGCGACCCGCCTGCCGAACGTAAGCTCGATGCCTCCGTTCACCGGGATCGGCTCGCCGAGCGGGTCGGTGCCCTGAAGCTGTGCGTCCGAGAGCGCCGTAGGCAACTCGACGAGAGCCAGTGGGTTGCCCTGGGAGACCTCGAGAAGCCGCCGCCGAACGCCGCGCTCGAGCGGGCGACCCGCGGATGCCGTCAGCAGCTCACCGGCGTCGCGCGCTGTGAGTGCACCGAGCTCCAGGACCGGGACGCCGATCTCGTCGGACAGCTCGCCCAGACGTGATGCGCACAGGAGCGCGATGTGGAGGCGGGCGAGCCTGCGGGCGACGAACAAGATCGCTGCCCGCGACGCTTCGTCGACCCACTGCAGGTCGTCGACCACAGCCAGAACAGGGCGCCGCGCGGCGAGCGTGGCGAGGACACCGAGCGTCGCAACACCGACCGCCAGACCGTCCACGACGCCGTCCGCATGTTCAAGTGCGAGCGCGCGCCGAAGCGCGTACGCCTGCGGTCCGGGAAGTGAGTCGAGCTCCTTCTCAGCCGGTCGCAGCAGCTCGGCGAGCACGGCGAACGGAAGATCAGCATCCGACTCGCGCCCGGACGCACGCAGCACAGTGAGGCTCGTGGCCGACCACCGCTCCCCGACATCCTCCAGGAGCGCCGTCTTTCCGATCCCGGGCTCGCCCGTGACGAGGAGCGCGCCGCCTTCGCCCCGCACGGCCGCGTCGACGAGCGCCTGGAGCACCGCGCGCTCGCTCTTCCGCCCGACCAGCATCCTCGCATCCTGATCGATCGCGACCGCGAAACCTAGGGGTTTCCCTGGTGCGAATGCCGGCCTCGTGGGCCATGGTTCTCAGCACGTGAGCGGAGACTGCAAACGAGAGATTTCCCCGCACGCGCGCACCGCTTTCACGTTCCTCGTTCTTGCGGCAACCTTCGCGGGGCTGAGTGGATCGAGTTCCGCAGCACCGTCAGAGTCCGCCGCGCGCGAGGTCAGCTATCTCTTTCACGCGCAGTTCGACATCGAGTACAAGTACGACTGGGTCAGGACGACGGGCGACCAGAATGCCGAGTGCTCGTACTGGACCGACACGCGTGGGAGCAATGTCGTGAGCGCTGGCAGCGTGCGGTGGATACCAGGCCGGCTGACGATGTATGCGACCACCGCTGCGAGTCCCAGGAACGCTAGCGGGTTCGAACTCCGGGCCACAGGCTCCCGTCCGGAACGCCGACGAATCCTTGCAAATGCGGAAGCAGACCTCACTCGCCGCCTCATTCAACGGGGCGGCGTGACCTCAGGCTGCACGACGCCGCCAGAGCCGTTTCGGCCCCAGCCGACCGATTGCGGCGCGCGCACCTACGCCACCAAGTTTGCGGCGCTCGTGTCGGACACGCTGAGCGACAGGGGCACGCTGAAGTCGCTGATGGAGAGCAGCCGTGACAAGCTCGCGATCAGGATCTACGTGCCCCCGCCGGCAGTGCAGTACCGGAGGTGTGAGATGGGGACGTTCCCGCCCGAGTATCCGACCGCCTTGCCAGTGGGCTTACGTGGCTCGCACGTCTTGAGGCTGCGAGCGCTCGAAGAAGGCGAGACCGTAGCGATCCCCTTCTCGAGAGCCGGAGAATGCGCGGTCGACCCCGATCCAACATCCTCGTGCCACTTCGATCTCGA
>JBCKBY010000116.1:0-5470 GCA_038910715.1 Gaiellaceae bacterium | reverse complement strand
CCGTCTACCAGGACTCTCTAGTGAGAATTCGTGTCAGAACTCCCTTAACAATAAGGAGTGCGGTCTCGCTGCCACTCGCAGACGCGGGACGTGCGGCGCTGGCGCGTGCATCCCCTAGTTTGCCCGCGGTCAGTCCACCTCGTCAGAGCTGTCTGGCCATTCCTCGGGCGGGAAGTCTGGGATGAACGGGCTCAGGTCCATCCACTCGGGGAGCTCTCCGTCCAGTTGGGCCATGGGGTCGGAGTCGAAGAGGAAGTCGAGGTTCGTGACGAGCGTGAAGTCGGGTTCCGGGATCAGCTCCGCGTCGTCTCGGGGGAAGGCCGCCTGCACGTACTCGCCGGGCACCGGCTCTTCCGAGATTCCAGCTCGGATCGCCCGCTCGGAGTCGAAGAGCGGGCAGAGCGCGCAGCGCGGCAGGACGCCGAACTGGAAGCGCTCGCGGCATTCTCCGAAGGTGCTGAGCTGGAAGGAGGCGCACCAGGCCATCTCTATCAGACTTGCGGATTGCCTGATCTTCTGCGAGAATGAGGGCGAAGGGGTGGATGCGCCACCCCTCTCGCCCAGGGAGGCGGTATTGGCAGAGAAGCTCTTGATCGCGTACTTGCGCCAGTCGCGCAAGAAGGAAGTGACGATCTCGCTCGACGAGCAGCGCGCGGCGATCACGGCCTGGGCCGAGCGCGAGGGGATTGAGCTGGCGGCGGAGATCGTCGAGTGGGGCGTCTCGGGTTCGAAGCCGTGGCGCGAGCGCGAGCTTGGTAAGGCCGTCGAGGCGTGTGAGCAGGGGCAGGCGGCAGGGATTGTCGTCGCCTGGCAGGATCGGCTCTCGCGCGAGAACGGGCTCGCCACGGCCGAGGTTTGGCAGGCGCTCGAGCGGGCGGGTGTTCGCTTCGTCGCCGTCGGCGACGGGATCGACACGGCGACCGGCGATCACGAGCTTTTGTTCTCGATCAAGGCGGCGATCGCCCGCGACCAGTGGAAGCGCTACCGGACCAACTGGATCAACGCGCGCCGCAACGCGATCGAGCGGGGCGTCCACCCGAGCACGTACGCCGCGATCGGCTACCGGCGTAACCAGGTTGAGCCCCGTGTCACGGGTGCTACCCGGGCGAGCATGACGCGCGAGCAGCGCTGGGCCGATCCGGTCGTCGGCCAGCTCGTCCCGAGCGAGCACGCCGAGCACGTGCGGGCGCTGTTCACGCTGCGGGCGGCGGGCGGCTCGTGGAACGAGTGCGCGCAACTGATGGAGTCGCGCGGGCTGCCGAACCGCAAGGGCGAGCCGTTCTGGCTGCTCTCGGCTGTGCAGGCGATCATCCGCAATCCCGTCTACCGGGGCGAGGCCTACCTGCGCTCGCAGGGCAAGCAGGCGGGCGACTTCGTCAACCCCGACGCGCACGAGCCGATCGTCGACGCGATCCTCTGGCGCAAGGCGCAGCCCAAGCAGGGCAAGCCTCGCCGCAGCTCCGAGGGGGCGCTGCTGGCGGGCATCCTGCGCTGCGCCTGCTGCGGGCGCAAGCTGTCGCTGTCTGGGCATTACTACCGCTGCCGCCCGCGGATGGTCACCGGTCCTGAGTGCCCAGCCCCGGCGAATGCCCCCAGGGTCGAGCTGGAGGCGCTCGTCACGCGCGGCTTCTTCGACTGGATGGCGTACCGCCCGGTGGCTCCGGCTCCGCCCGACCTGGCCCCGTTGGAGCAGGCGGTGGCGCTGGCGAAGGCGGACGAGGCCAAGTGGAAGGAGGCGGCGGTGGCGGGCACCGTCGCGCCCGAGGTCGTTGGCCCCGCCTACGACGCGGCCAAGGCTCGACGCGAGCAGGCTGAGCAGCGGCTGTTCGAGGCTCGGCAGACAGCCGGGCTCGATGATGAGCGGCTGACCCTGGCGGAGCGGTGGGGCACGATGACCGTCCCGGAGCGGCGGCGCGCGCTGCAGGCGTTCGAGGTCGTAGCGTACGTCGAGCGCGGCCGGCAGCCGCTCGACGAGCGCCTGACAATCGAGCTTCGCGGCTCCCCGGTCAGCGACGGCTGGGAGCCGGACGTGGAGTACACGTTGCCGTCCGATCAAGAGTTGGCCGAGAAGATCGCGGCCGAGTACGCAGCCGCCGGACTCAACATCCCGAACGTGGCCGAGCGGATCGCGGCGTGGAAGGCCAAGTACGCCGACGCGAAGATCGTCATCGAGCCGCTCAAGCTCTCCGACGAGGACAAGGCGACGGCGGAGGCGATCTTCGGCCCGCTGGAGCGGACCCTTCGCAAGCGGGAGCGGGAGGCGAAGCGGAAGGCGAAGACCGCCGCGTAAATCGGTGGAGGAGGTCTTCGATACGTACGGCAACCGGTAGCAAGGCCCCGGCCGCCCGCGCCACCCCGCGCCGAGGGTGAGCCGCGGGTCTGGGTCGGCGACGAGCGCACGCGGGCTCGCTCCCGTCCTTTAAACACGCATATCCCGACGGCGCCGGCAGTGTCAAGATTGCGCCGTGCGCTGTGAGTCGGGGACGGACGCTTGATCCGCGAAGACGTCGTGGTCCTGCCGACCTGAAGGCGTGTCGCGGGGTGGGGTCGCTCCGATCCGCAGCCCGGACGCCGGCTGGTGGATTGGCCCGGGGAAGTCGTCACCCTTGTCACCAGGCAGTTTGTCACGTCCGCAGCGGCGGCCCGTTATCAACTCTCAAGTACGGCGTCTCGAACGTCGGGCGAGGCGCCAGCGCAATCTCAGAGCTCGAGTGGCCCCGGCCCCGGATCGCTGGTGACACCGCAGACGAATCCGCCAGTGCCGATCGAACTTGCCTTCAAGCCCGAGGGTTGGCGGGGACTTCGTCGCGCAGAGGCCGGCTGAATCGGGCTGTTGGGCCCTCTGGGCTGCTCGAGCCCAGCAGGTGCGCAGGTTGAGCGGATCCTGGGCTAGCCCAATGGCTAGTTCGATCTGGTGAGAATGGGCTGTGCCAGGGTGCCGGGCAGCCCCGCTCTCGGCCCGGCGCGGCCCGCGACCCGATAAAATCTGGGTGGAGGGAGGTGCCAATGGACGACGGGGAGCGGCGTCAGGTTGAGACCGTGTTGCGAGGCCTCCCCGGCGACCTCCATGTGCGCGAGGGCCGCGAGGTGATGTTCGGGGACACGCTGTGCTTCACCTGCGGACGCTCGGCCGTACCCGGCGACATGGGTGAGCCGGGCTGCCCCGAGTGCGCGCGGCGCGAGTACGAGTTCGCCGCCCACACGGGGCACGCCCCGCTGCGTCTCGCGGATCGGCCGTCGGAGTCCCGTCCGTTCGCGCGCCTTCGGGCCGCCGAGGAGGCCGCCCGGTCCGGGCGTTGATTTGTTAGCGCTTCATCGTGGGGCGACGTACGCTGCTTTTCGCGGCGGCGGCGGCCGGCTTGGTCGCGTCGACGATCTCCGCGCCGCTCACGGCCTTCGCCAGCGAAGACGCGGCCCGCTTGGTGCCCGGCTTGTCGTCGAACTGTCCGCTCTGCAACAACTTCTCGCCGTTCCTGTCCAGTACGACGAAGCGGAACTTCTCGCCGCTCTTGCGAATCTCGATCTTCCCGGCCATCAACGTCCTCCTTGTCGTGATTGGGATTCGAGTGTATGTGGCTCGACGCCAAGACGTTCCCGCCCGCCGCGCGTACCGGTGGGAGACGTTTCAGCGCCTGACGGGCTGGACTCCGTCGCGCCGCCAGCTGCGCTGCTCTCGTGGCCGACGACGCGGCCGTCCTCGACCTCGATCCAGGCCTTGAGGTGGTTGGCCTCTCGGAAACGGTCCTCGCCGCGCAGCCGCTTGAGATCGCCCTCCTCCAGGCGGTCCGGCGGAGGCTCGTCGTACTGGCCGATCCCGAGCTCGAACGGAAGCTTCGGCATACCCTCGATCGCCTGCGACGGGATCCAAACCGAAGATCGAGCTATGGGGCGCGATAGAGGAATGAGCGACGCTCAACCCCCACAACCACGAGCTCGCGACCCCGACACCGCCAGCGGCCTGTTGACGTACGGCCCTCCCTCATAGAGGCTCTTCTGCGACAACCAGAGCCCGCTCCGCCCCAGCGGGCGGGACGGGCGCGCGAACACAGGTCGTGCTGTAATGCCTCGCGCGGCTGTCCCCATTGGTACCATCGCGTCGCATTTGGTCCAGCACATCCCCGTCGCATCGGAGCGCTTCCGTTTCAGGTTCATCGCGCGGGGAGAGCAGGCTTGCGGGCTCGTGGTTATCGCGGCGCGGTCGCTGCGGCGCTGCCATCCCGACGCGGCCATCGTCGTCGTCGACGCCAACGACGCGCCCGCCATGGACGCCGAGGCGCTCGGGCCCGGCGTCGACCTCCTGCACGTCCCTCCAGGCGATGACGCGGTCGCGCTGGCCGTCGGGCGGGGCTCCCGCCGCCACCTTTACTATTGGCGCCACTCGAGGCAGCTACTCGCTGCGCTCCCGCCGGACGACCGCTACGACGTCCACGCCGACGCCGACCTGCTCTTCGTCCGCCCGCTCGACCTCGGCTCGCTGCTTGGCCCACTCGCGCGCGGGCGCATCGCGGCCGCCGTTGACGAGTCGTTCCTGGAGTACTACGACGAGGTCCAACGACAGCCGGCTGTGGGCACGGCCGGGCCGCTCCTGCAGGGCGGGCTGCTCTTCGCGAACCCGGCGGACGATGGCGGGCTATACGAGCGGTTCTGGAAGCTCGCGGTCGACGCCGCGCGCGCAGGCCGGCTCGCCGCGCTGCCGTGGGACGACATGTGCCTGCTCACGGCGCTGCTCGGCCACGGCGCCCCGCTATGGGAGCGGCTGCTCACGCTCGCACCGGAGTGGAACTACATCGCCGACGCCCGCAAAGACCCGGGTGCGCTCGGGTGTGTCGCCCACTGCGGCGGGCGCACCGCGCAGGCCGAGGCGCTGCGGCAGCGGGACCGCCTGCTGAGCGAGACCCAGGCGTGGGGCACGAGCGGCACGCCGCCTCTGCGCGGACCGCAGGAGCCCGGCGCGGTCCACACCCCCTTCGCGCTCACCTGGCCAGCGCCGCCCGACGCACGCGCCTGCGAGATCTCCGCCGAACCCGCCGGCGCCACGCTCCTTGTCTTCGTCGATGGTCGGCTCGTCCGGCGCCTGCTCCCGAGCGATGAGATCAGCACCACCATACGCTTCCCGAAGGCCGAAACCGTCACAGTCGTCGGCCTCGGCGGCACGCCGGCACGAGCGGCGCGCCTCGAGGAGCCGTCGTTCACCTCCCAGCAAGGAGTGGTCGCATGACGCTCGCCCCCGCCCGCACCACCCCCCCCGTTCCGTTCTGGGTCGTTGTTGGTTCGTAACGCCTGTACCCGCAGGTGGCCGACAGGGACTTGAACAGGAGGAACGTCATGGCGAAAGCCTCCCCGTGGCACTCGAAGTTGCCGAGTGACCCCCGCGTCTATCACGACGAGACGCGCTGCACCGAAGGGAACAACATCGAGCCGCGCAACCGTGTCTCTGGCACGGGTGGGCGGCCGAAGTGCAAGCGCTGCC
>JBCKBY010000115.1:0-5492 GCA_038910715.1 Gaiellaceae bacterium | reverse complement strand
AGATGGAGGTAGTAGTCGGGCTCCGCCTCGTGGATGTCGCCCGCGCCGCAGCAGGTCACCGCCTCGAGCTCGACGAGCTCGAGCCCGACCTTCGGCGCCAGGGCCTGCGTGGAGATGTCGAGCTCCTTGGCCGAGAGCGACGCCAGGCACCCCGACCGTTCTCACTCCGCGGCCTCCTCCTCGCTCTCGTTCTCGCCCGGCAGGTAGGGCTTCGGGAACGACCCGGGCCCGTAGGGGCCGCGCTCGGCCGCTTCGCCGCCGCCCTCGGGCTCGAGCCGCGAGAGCGCCTTCTCCATCTGCACTATCCCCGCCGCACCCTCGCGTCCCTGCAGCTTGACGAGGTCGTAGAGGGCGCGCGCCTCGCCGACGTCCTTCGCGACGTGCGGCGGGAAGGGCGGCGGCACCTTGCCGTGCCGCGCGAGACCCATCGCGAACTTCACTTCCTTGAGCGAGCGCGCGATCCCCTGCGTCTTCGGGACGAGCTCCGTCTCCCGCAGCCAGCCCGTCGTCTTGGCCGAGGTCACGAACCACTTCGCGTGGCGTGCGCCCATGTCGCTGTCAATGCCGTGGCGCATCGCCTCCGCGCCGAGCTTCGCGATCGCGTCCAGCGGGTCGACGCCCTTCGGGCAGCGCTCCTGGCAGAAGTAGCAGCGCGTGCAATCCCAGATCCCGTGTGGGCCCGAGAGCTCCTCGAGCCGCTCGACCGTGGCCCGGTCGCGCGCGTCCCCGACGAAGCGCATTCCCTTCGCGAGCGCCGCCGGGCCGAGGAACTCCGGGTCGGCCTCCATCGAGTTGCACTCCGAGACGCAGCAGCCGCACATGATGCAGAGCGACTCCTTGTGGATGACGTCCATCTGCTTCTGCGGGACGACATGCTCCTTCTCGCCGGGATCGCCGTAGCCGGGCTCGAGCCACGGAGTGACTGCGCGGATCTTCCCCCAGAACGGCTCCATGTCGACGACGAGGTCCTTCACGATCGGCATGTTCCCCATCGCCGAGATCACCGGCACGTGGCCTGCTTGCGCGATGTCGTCCATCCGCGTCTTGCAGGCGAGGACGGCCGCCCCGTCCATCCGCATCCCGCAGGAGCCGCAGATCATCATCCGGCAGCTCTTGCGGTACGCGAGCGTTCCGTCGACCCTGTCCTTGACGATGTCGAGGACGTCGAGCAGGGTCGCCCACTCGGGCGCGTCGACCTTGTACTCCTTGAGCGCGCGCTCCCCGGCGATCAGGTCGTAGCGCCAGATCTTGAGCGCGACCTTCATCGACATCAGTAGGTCCTCACCCCGGGTTGCCATTTCGTCATCGTGACCGGCCTCCGGTCCAGCCGCGGCCCGCCGTTGTCCCACGTCACGAGCGTGTGCCGCAGGAAGTTCTCGTCGTCGCGCTCAGGGTAGTCGTACGGCCGCGCGTGGGGGCGCCGCGGCTTTCCTTGCGGTCGAGCCCGGAGACGACCATGCACTCCGTTGACTTCCTCAAGGACGCCGGTCTAGCACCGTGCGTGTCGCCTTTCGGCTCATCTGCGACAACCCCGCCCGGCTTGGAGGCGACAGGGCGACCTCGGGCCGATGAACAGCCTAAAAATGCCAAGTCCTGCGAACCCGAAGGCCCACAGGACTTGACCCAGCGACGTTCTCACACCGACGCTGTCAGGTCAAGCGCCTACCCGAGGTGTGGGCCACAGCGATCTCGACGGCAACAGTGAGTTCCGCTGGGGCTAGTCATGGGCGAAGATCAGCCAACGCGTGACCGTCTTGCGCCTCAATTGAGGAGTCCCGGCCGAAACGTTGCGCGGGTTCGATTCCCGCCGCCTCTATTAGGATCGCTCACTCACTTCGAGCGGTCGCCCGCCGAACGAGCGGAAAGCCCCTCGAGCAGCCGCGTGAACTCGAGCGGGAACAGGAACTTCGAGGACGGACTCGCGCCGAGGGCCTTCAGGGTGTCGAGGTACTGGAGCGTCATCGTCTTCTCGTCGACCGCCTTCGCGGCCTCGAAGATCCGGGTCAGCGCCTGGCCGAACCCTTCGGCTCGGAGGATCGCTGCCTGTTTCTCGCCCTCCGCGCGGAGGATCGCCGCCTGTTTCTCCCCCTCGGCGACGGTGATGTTCGCCTGCTTCGTGCCCTCGGCCTCGAGCACGACCGCACGACGGACGCGCTCGGCGGACATCTGTCGGTTCATGGCGTCCTGGATCTCCCTCGGCGGGATGAGCTCGCGGATCTCGACGTTCGTAACCTTGATCCCCCAGCGGCCCGTCTCCTGATCGAGCCGCGAGCGGATGAGCTCGTTGATCCTTTCCCGCTGCGAAAGAACGTCGTCGAGGGGGATGTCGCCGATCACGGCGCGCAAGGTCGTCGTCGCCAGCCCGACGACGGCGCTGTGGTAGTCCTCGACCTCGAGCACCGCCTTCTCGGCCTGGTTGACGTCGACGCGCAAGTAGACAAGGAAGTCGATGTCGATCGGCGCGTTGTCCTTGGTGATGCTCGTCTGACGCGGGATGTCGAGCACCTCCGTGCGCGTGTCGAGCCACACCTTCGCGTGGACGACCGGGATCGCCACCACGATCCCCGGGCCCTTCATGCCTTCGAACGTGCCGAACCGGAACCGGGCGATCCGCTCGTAGTCCTTGACGAAGTTGAGGATGACGCCCATCGCTACTACCTCCCCGGATCAACTGGACTGTGGGCGTCCTCCGCCAGAGCTCCCACGCAACACGTGGATCGGGGCTTGCTCGGACCTGCTCGTAGAGCGCGACGACCTGCCGCTTCCAGTCCAGCAGGTCGAGCGCGTCCGCGGCGCCGAAAGTCATGTCGCTGCCATCCGTATGGCGGCGCGGTCGACGATGAGGTCGACGAGTCGCTCGAAGGGGTCGAATCCGACGACGCTCGGGGCGTCGGCGACGAAGTTCGAGAGTGCGTTCAGGTCGTAGAAGGTCGGCCGTCCGTCCCTCGCGTTGATCAGGTACTCGACGCCAGCCACGTCCATCCCGGCAGCTGCGACGATGCGCTTCGCGTCCTCGACGACCTCCTCGGGCGGGTCGTAGGCCTCGACCGGCAGGCCGCGGCCGGACACGCCGTCTGCGATGCCCGGAAGCTCGCAGTAGTCGGCCGGGCAGAGGTTGAAGCTGCCGGGCACGAGCAGGATGCGGATCGCGTACAGGAACTCGCCGTCGAGGATCTCGATGCGGACGATGAACTCACCCTCGGCCGGCAGCTGCTCCTGGACGAGCGCGGTGCGGTCGAGCCCGAGGTCGAGATCGGCGCGCTCGAGCTCATCCGGGTGCGTGAACGACCGGATGCCGGCTCCGCTGCCACCGACGTTGGGCTTGACGAGTACGGGAAACGCCATCCCCTCCGAGGCTTCCTTCGCCTCTGTCGAATGGTTGATGACGCGAGTCCTCGGATACGGGACTCCGAGCCGAGCGAAGAGGGAACACTGCCGCGCCTTGGAAAGCTCGAGCTGGAACGCGTGGTGGCCGTTCATGGTCGGGACGCCGAGCTCGTCCAGGTACGCGAGGTAGTGGAGCGTGTGGAAGATCGCGTTCGGGTGGCCGCGCGTCCACGCCGAGGGGCTCATACGGTTGACCACGAGCGCGTACGAAACGTCGGGATCACCTGGGTCGAAGCTGTGACGCGCAACGTCGAGAGCCTCGTACGCGATCTCACGCCGCTCGAGCTCGGCGAACAGCGGCTTGAACCACTCGGGGTGCTCGTAGAGGATCGCGATCGGCCGACCCATCACGACAGGGTAGTTGCTTCGCGTTATCACTCCGCGCGCCGGCGAAGGCGTCACAGTGGAGAACGTCGTTCGGCGCGGCGCGCGTCACATTTTTCCCCGCTCGGGATTCGCCATCGCAGACCCTGACCGGAGCACGGCCGGCTGGGGCCGACGGGGAGTGCGGTTTCCCGCTCCCCGTCGGCTAGCTGTAGTTCCCAAGAGCGTTTAGCTGTAGTTCCCAAGAGCGTTGTTCCGGTGTGTCCTAGGGTTCAGCGGGTTCTAGTCGGCCGCTTGCCACGTCGTAGACGAACGCGTGCACCGGGTAGCTCTCGGGCAGAAGGCCGGATTCGCGATGCGGCGGACGCTGGCGGCGACTCTCTCCTGACAGTCAGGGAACGGCTGGAAGTCGATGTGCGTGGCTTCAACGCCCTGCTGTTCGCGCAGCGACGCGCGCAGCTCGTCGTTGGAGAAGGTGAGCATGCCGCAGTCGGTGTGACCGATGACAAACGCCTCCTGCGTTCCAAGGAGATGGTGGGAGATGACAAGCGAGCGGAGGGCATCATCGCTCGCCAGGCCTCCGGCGTTGCGGATCACGTGTGCGTCTCCCTCCTCGAGCCCCAGCGCACGGGCCGGATCGATGCGCGCATCCATGCAGGTGAGGATGGCGAAGCGCCTGCTCGGTGGCATGGGCAGTGAGGCCTTGGTGAAGTCGGTCGCGTAGGTGTCGTTGGCGGCGAGGACTTCTTCCAGCACGGACATCAAACCCTCCCTCCTTTACCAAATGAAGTAACAAAACTATCCGAAGTGAAGTACTATGGCAACCTTCAGCCTGCTACGTGCGAAAGAGGAGGTGGTGGAGGAATGACGTTGCAGATCGGCGATACCGCGCCGGATTTCACGGCCGAGACCACGGAGGGCGCGATCAGCTTCCACGACTGGATCGGAGACTCGTGGGCGGTGCTCTTCTCGCACCCGAAGGACTTCACCCCGGTCTGCACGACCGAGCTCGGGTACATGGCGAAGATCAAGCCCGAGTTCGATCGCCGCAACGTGAAGGTCATCGGACTCTCCGTCGACGCGACAGGCGACCACGAGAAGTGGGCCCAGGACATCGAAGAGACGCAGGGACAGGCGCCGAACTACCCGATAATCGGGGACGCGGACTTCAACGTCTCGAAGCTGTACGGGATGCTTCCCGCCGAGGTCGAGGGCGATCCCAAGGCGCGCACGCCCGCTGACAACCAGACGGTGCGCAACGTCTTCGTCGTCGGGCCGGACAAGAAGGTCAAGCTCATCCTCGTATATCCGATGACGACGGGCCGCAACTTCGACGAGGTGCTGCGGGTGATCGACTCGTTGCAGCTCACCGCCAAGCACAAGGTCGCGACGCCTGTCAACTGGCAGCAGGGCGACGACGTCATCATCGCGGGCTCGGTCTCCAACGACGAGGCCAAGGAAACCTATCCGGACGGCTGGAAGGAGCCGCGCCCGTACATCAGGATCGTGCCGCAGCCGAGCTGACGGCTGATCCACGACGACGACTTCGCCGAGGAGGGGAAGGCGTTCTGGTTCGCGCGCGGGGTCGACGGGACGCACGTCGCCGAGCGCACGGGTCGCCGGCGCCCCGAGCTCGGCATTCTGGAGCGACTCGATTCGGCCGTTCAGCTAGCGCCCGCATCTGTTTGAGCTGCTGTGAGCAGCATGGTGGCCGCGCCGCGCGCTGTGGAAGGCCGACAACGTCGAACGCTCCTGACGCTCGCTCAATCTCCGCGCGAGCA
>JBCKBY010000114.1:0-5582 GCA_038910715.1 Gaiellaceae bacterium | reverse complement strand
GGGTTTGCGCGCATCGACTGAGGACGTGAGTACGCTGACGGGTGTACTCAGGACGAGCACGCGTGGTCCGAACCTGTCTAGCGCCAGTCGATCGCGACGACCTCGACCGGGTTGGAGACGCCTTTCAGCTCGATCGAGCGCGGTTCGGACACGTCGAAGCGGAGCTGCGAGTTCGGCAACGCGATGCGACTGACGAGGATCTCGCCGGCTCCGGCGAGCGAGCCGATTCTCGCCGCCTCGTGAACGTCCTTGCCGTGGTAATTCCGCCCAGAGCGAGTTCCGCTGCCGACGTGAACGCCGATCCGGACGCCGAGGGCGAAGCCGTGCTGTCGCCGATGCTCAGCGAGCGTGCGCTGGATCGCAACAGCGCAGTCGATCGCCGGCAGGGCGTCGTCGAATGCGACGAAGAAACCGTCACCGGTGTGATTCGCTTCGTCGCCCCCGTGGGCAGCGAACAAGCGGCGCAGCGTCTCGTCGTGCCAGCGGAGAAGCGCTGCCCACGCCTCATCCCCGATCGCCTCGACAAGGGTCGTCGACCGGACGATGTCGGTGAACATGAACGTCCTCGTCTGTTTTCCTTCCGCGGGTTCGACGGCTGCCGGCGTAGCGCCGAGCAAGTCCAGCTGTTCGCGTACGCGGCGCGCATCGGGGACAGCGCCGAGCTGGTCGAAAGCAGACGCAGCCGCCTGCAGCTCGAGCACCGCGCCTTCGGCATTGTCTTCGGCCAGGTATCCCGACGCGAGCAGCATACGAGCCTGGGCGACCTCGAAAGGAGCGCCGACTTCCTGCCACAAGCGGAGGGCCTGCCGAGCGCTCTGAACTGCCGCACGCCCATCTTCTTCGGCAAGAGCGATCATGCACCGCGCCAAGCACGCGGCCGCGTCGAGCGCATCGCTTCCGTACGTCTTGGCGATGGCATCGAGCTCTTCCGCGGCCGCGCGCGCCTTCGCGAGGTCAGCGGCCGCGAGGGCGATCTCGACCTGGGCGGGCAGGAGCCGGGCCCGGTGGAGGCTGCGCGATTCCTCGTCGAGCGCCTGCTCGATGCAGGCCGACGCTCCGTCTGTCTTTCCCTCTGCGAGGCGTAGGAGGGCGAGGCCCGGCTGAGGGTCGCGCCCGAGCTCGTGGGCCTGCCTGAACGCCTCCTGCGCCGTCGCGAGGTCACCCCTGCGCATTCCGATTTCGCCGAGTTCGTAGAACGCCTCGGCCGCATAGTTCACGTTGAACTCGACGAGTTCGTCGCAGGCGCGCCGTGCCTCGAGCTCGGCCTCCGACCATGCGCCGCGGACGAGCAGGATCGACGCCCGGTAGACCCGGCACATGCCCGGGAAGCCGGCAATCGCCTGGCGCTCGCACCAGCGCTTGGCCGCGTCGGTCCAGTCGCCGGCGCGGCGGTAGTCGGCGAGCTCCTTGCACGCCGTGATCGTGTTGCAGTAGATGACGCCGGTGTGGTACGGGCTCAGCTCGCCCGAGACCGCCGCGACCGTGGCCTCATCGATCATCGCCATCCCCTCGGCCACCTCTCCCTTCGCGACCAGCGCACGGCCCTGGTCATGGAGCGCGAGCGCCTGGAGTTCGCGGTCGCCGAACTGCGTGCCGATCTCCAGGGCGCGCTGCCCATGCGTGAGTGCCGCGTCGAAATCCCCACGGCCCTCGAAGGCGATGACGCTCAGAAGCCGCTCGAGATAACCCTGCTCGACGCACCCGGGCTCGTCGGCTAAGAGGCGTTCTGCCCGCGTCACCCATGCGGTTCCGATCGAGGAAGAGCGCTTGGCGTAGTAATCCTTTGCGACTGCCATCGCGACGATGGCGGCGCGGCGGCGGTTCTCGGCGCCCATGTAACCGGCGAAAGCGCGCTCGCGGGCCGCGATGCACGAGTCGAGACGGCCGGTCCACCACGCCGCGCCGGCGAGTGCTTCGAGGTCCTCCGGCGAGAGGGGTGCGGCGGCATCGGCAGCATCGAGGAGGTCGTAGGCCTCCCGCCACGCATGCCGCCGCACGGCCTCCCGCCCTGGCTGGAGCGTGTCGTCGGCGACGTGGCTCAACGCCCGATGGATGCTAGCGCCGATAGTTCAAAATGGCGTGGCGCGCCGACAGCAACACGCCATGCCGCGAAACTCGCAGGCGAGCTCGTCCAGGCAGCGGCACCGGTGACCCGTCGAAGCGCTTCTGCAGTCCCGCGGATCTGTCCGCGGGCGCAAGCTCGCTCTGAAGAAAATCGCGGACAGTAGTGTTCAAAAGGCGGGAGCGACAGGTGTCAGCACGCCTGCGCGTTCATCATCGCTCGGCCAGTGTGAAAGCGACCGCGCGGGCGATCGTGCGGTGCTAACGCGTGCTAACAAGAGATACCGGGAACGCGCGGGAACGCGCGGCAACGCGCGTGATGGACTCGCCAGTAGAGACATCGATCCAGTAGAGAGTCTCCTCGCCCTCAGTCGAGCTCGACCCTCTGCCCGACGCTCGTTTGCGAGCGGGAGCGTGGAAGCGGGCGATGCGCTCCGCGTGACCCCCCGCCCGACACCGGACTAGGACTCTGACTTCGGTCTGCGTCCTCGCCGCGCCTGACGCGTGCCTCTGCTGGCCCAATCCTCAACCTCGCTGGCGTTGACGTCGAGCACCACTTGACCGCGGCGGGCATCCGCATAGGTGATCGTTACCTTGGCGGCGTCTTTGGCCTCGATTTCCTTCCCCGTGAGATCGGAGACGATGATCGTCTTGCGCGCCACTTCCACACCGCCTTCCGGGTCGTTTACGGGCGCACTTCTACACGGGTGGCAACCGCTTCGCAGCACTAACCGTCGTGTCGAAGCTACGGCACCGGCCCCCTCATCGGCGGTCACACTCTCGAAGACTTGACTCGGCGCGACGAAGGAAGGAGTCTGCTTGTCGCGGAAGAGCCGAAAGACGACAGCTCCGAGAAGGGAAACCCACCCGAGATCGCTCTAAACAAGAGGGATTCGAACCTCCGACCCGCGGATTAGAAGTCCGCCGTCCTATTTACGAAAACGCCGATTGAGCCGCATGTTCAAGCCAATTCTCGGTGATGCGGCAGAGATCTTGTTATCCGAGAATTCGCATCGCTTGTTTTGTTCGCCGACGGGGCTCCCTCTATCGTTCCTACTCCTCGAGCGCCGTCTCTAGCACCCTGATGAGTCGCTCGCGCTCCGGCGAAGTGTTCGTGTCGGGCCACTGCTCGACCTGGTCGATCGCCCAGCCGGCCCAGGCGAGTTCGGTCTGCGTGGTTTGCCAGAGCAGGCGGTAGGCGACGACGTTGATGTGGATCCGCTCGGGGAACGGATCTTCGCCGCGGACGTATTCCTCGAAGATCGAGCGCAGCTCCTGGCGTCTCGCCTCGGCCTGGTCGCGAAAGCGGCGCAGACTTGCAACGAGATCGGCCTTGGTGCCGTTGCCGGCGAAGGCGAGCTTGACGAGCGTCTCCGACTCGAGCCGCGGGTCGGCCGGCGGCGCCGCCAGCCAACTGCCGAGTGCGCGGCGGCCCTTGCGCGTGATGGAGTAGACGGTGCGCCGCCGTCGTCCCACCGGCTCCGCGGAAGCCTGCGCGAAGCCTCCCGCGACGAGCCGTTTCGGTTCCGCGTAGACGTTGCTCTCGGCTCGCGGCCAGAAGTAGTGGAGGTTGCGCCGCATCTGCTTCGCAAGCTCGTAGGTCGACCAGGGCCTGATCGCCAGCAGGCCGAGGATGGCGTACGACGTCGTGGTTAGCTCGCGCTCGGCGCTTGACACGGACTCCTCCGAAGAGTATTGATACTCCTGATAGGAGTGTACAGTGGAGAAGACGATGACCGTCTACGCGAGTGCCGTTCAATGGCTGCCCGACCCAGAGAGCCTTTTCGTGAGCACGCCGGCCCCGCGCGTCGTCGTCCGTGACGCCGAGCCCGCCGATGCCGCGGCGATCGCGGCGATCGGCATGGTCGCCGTGCCGGAGACGTACAAGGACCTATGCGAGGAAGCTGTCGTTCGCAGCATCGTCGAGCAGAGTTACGCGCTCGACGCGCTGCGCGAGTGCATCACCCGCTGCGCGCGCGCCAGCGACGCGCACTTCCTCGTCGCAGAGAGGGCAGGCCGGATCGTCGGCTTCCTCCACTACGACTGCGAGGGCGCCGAGCCCGAGCTCCACCGCATTTACCTCGACCCGGCAGAGAAGCGAAAGGGGATCGGAAGCGCGCTCCTGGGAGAGTTCCACGCGCGGCTCGACGCTTGCGCCAGCTACATCCTGATGGTGATCGCCGACAACCACCCCGCCGTCGCCTTCTACCGGCGGCACGGCCTCGTCGAGGAGGCACACGTCGACGGCCCCACCTACATGCACGAGCAGATGGGCGTCGATTTCCCACCCGATACAGCGTCAGTGCCCGCGCTCGTGCTCCGCTTCACAAAGACGGCCTGAAGGAGGATTCCAGATGAAGCAGTACATGGTCGAGCGACGCCTTCCGGACTTCCCGGCCGACCAGCTACCCGCCGCCGCCGCGGCGACGAAACAAAAGGCCACGGAACTCTCTGGCGAGGGACGCGACGTGCGCTACGTGCGCTCGACTTACGTGCCCGACGGCGAAAAGTGCTACTGCCTCTTCGAGAGCGACTCAGTCGAAGCCGTCGAGGAAGTGCAGAGACGTGCGGGTCTGCCCTACGAGAAGATCCACCAGGCCGCCTTTCTGACCGCGGAGGACGTCTAGGTCCGGTGCCGGCAGACGACGTCGTCGCCTCGGAATGGACCTAATCGGACAGCTTCACAACTTCCTAGAGGCGAGGTGGTTTCCGTCGCGTACGCGTGCTGACGGCGCCCGTCAGCGCCGTCATGCCGTCCGTCGATGCGCGCAAACCCTGCTCCGGTGCGGATCGAGCCTCGATTGCGTCACCGTCTACGACCGCCGTCAACCGGAGGTGCACTTGGGCCGGTCGAGCGAGGGAAGTTCCCGAAACCAGGTTTCGGCCGGGGTGGGTGCCTGCCCGCGGGTCCGCATCGAGGATGAGCAGATCTCTCTGCAGCGACGCGGCCTCGGTCTGACGCCTGGCGTCAGCCGCGTCATGGCGTCAACCATGTCGTCGCGTTCGGCTTGGTTGCTGCAAGAGACGCCGCTCGGCTCGGCGTCAGTAACCGGCGTCAGTAGAACCCGTCACATGGTGCAGAAGCCCGTCGATGCGAAGGTGGCCGAGCGATGTGCAGCGATCGTCGCATACGGCTGCAGGCAGAAGGAGGCGGCGCGCGCAGCAGGCGTCGAGTCCCCGCGCAAAGCGCCGAGCGGGGTCCTCGCGCCCTGTCGCGAGACCCACGCCTGCGAAAGGCGGCACCAGCCCAGCCGTGCGCTGGTCGAGCTGGTCGAGCGGCCGCGAAGCGCAGCCCAGTCTCACCTGAGCGCACTAACTCCGAGTGTCGCTTTTTGCGGGAAGTGCGACGCAAACGGCGCTCGCGAAACGCGCTCCTCGAGCCCAGTGGTCAGAGTCCGGCCGCTTTCGCCGGCGCCGGCTGCCGAAGCCTCCCGCATCTTCATGGAGGGATTCAACGGAGGGACGCCCGAGCCGGCGCCCTGTACGCAAGCCGCTTCTGGCCCGAGCATGGAGGGACTGAG
>JBCKBY010000113.1:0-5595 GCA_038910715.1 Gaiellaceae bacterium | reverse complement strand
GTGTTCCTCACGCCGATCGAAGTGAAGCTGTTTCGTGAGCAGTCGCTCGTGCGAACTCCGGGGACGCCGCTCGTTTTCCCGACGCCAACCGGGAGGCATTGGACAAGGAGGGGCTTCCGTGAGCGCGTATGGGTGAAGGCCGTCGAGGGAGCGGTCAAGAACGACTCGCCACCTCTCGGCCATACGAGCGTGTTCGAGGGATTCACGTTCCACCTGCGTCGACACACGGAGTGTTCGCTGATGGCGGCGGCCGGTATGGATCCGGCGGTTGCTGCGGAGCGGGCGGGTCACACGGACGGCGGCGCGCTCTCTCTACGCTCGTATCGGCATTTGTACGAGGCGAGAAGCGCTAGCAGGCGCTCCGACTGGAGGCGAAGATCCGCGCCGACTTGGACAGCTCGTGGACAGGCGGCGAGGACGAGGGCGGAGATCGGCTCAATGAAGTCCAAAGCGGGGATGGGCGCACCTGGGATCGAAGCTTGTCCCCCACCTCGAGCGCCTCTGCCTCCCGTGGACGATACGAAGGAAACGCTGTCCGGTTCTCGCTGAGGATCCGCGCGAGAGGCTCGCGATTCCTGATCGGTAGAGGTAGTAGCGCATCAGTCGGCGAGGCTCTTGACGAGCGCGTCTTTCGCGTCTGAATAGAAGATGATCGCCAGCTTCGTCGCCATCTCATCCGAGAGCTCGTTCAGCTGGCGCCGAGCCGACACGGGCATGAGCACCGTCGAGGCGCCCTTCTCCACAGCCATTTCGGCGATGTCGACGGCGTTGTAGATCGGGTCGATTCCGCCGCCCAGGTTGATCGAGCCGACGGCCACCAGCCCGCCGGCGAGGCTCTTCTCAAGCAGCGCGCCTGACATCGCCAGCAAGACCGGCACGCCGATCGCAGCCCCGCTCTTCGGTGGATCGAACGCACGCAGCTGCACTGTGAACTCGTGCTGCCGCGGCTCGCGATCCCCTACCAGCTCGCGCGCGCGGCTGACGAGGTTCTGCTCCGCGCATCGGAGGCTCTCCGAGAACGGCGGCGGAACCGGCCTATTGACCACCTTGACGCCTGACCCCGGAGCTTCATTCACCTCGATCCGATAGAGGCCGACACCCTCGTCGGGACTGCCAGGACTGATCGCCCACACCTGACCCGGCGGCAGCGGATCCGCCCCGATCTCCTCGTCGCTTTGGATCTCTGGAGTCGCGACGAAGTGCTCGACACCGTCCTCCCCCAAGCGGTAGCTGAACTGCGTATTACGAAACTCAGCGCTTCCGATCCGCTTCTGCTGTTCCTTCACTCGACGACGGCATTCGAGTGACAGCCGCACCGCCCACTCGAGATCCTCGTCCGCGATCTCCGCCTCCCCGTCCGGATACAGAAGCTTTAGGAGCCCATCCAGCGTCTTGTTGACCCCTGTGATGTCGCGTCCACTCAGCGCTGCCCCGAGCAGTACGCGGTCGCGCACACGCGACAGCCGCGTTTCGGATCGGAGCTGACTCCAGCACTCGGAGATGAAGTCGCTGACAAGGCCGAAGTGCCCAGTAAACAGCTCAGGATTCAGCTTCGGGATGTCCCAGCCAGGGACGTACGAGTGGATGCGATCCATGAACGCCGTGTCATGCCGCATCTCCGGAGGCAGAGGCCCAAAAGAGGTGGCCGATCCGCTGCTGGTGCTCGACGTCGACGTTGAAGTTCCCGACGAAAATGAGGCAGCCGTCGGCGCGAATGCTCTCCCTCCCGCGCGAGAACTCCCCCGACTCCATGTAGCCCTTCATGATGTTGACGCCGTCCTTCTGGTCGAACGACACGCCCGACACCTCGTCGAAGCAGACGACGTCGTACTGCGCGACCAGGCCGCGCTGACCGGTCGCGTTGTTCACGAACATGCGGGCAACCGTCGCCTTCCCGCCCGAGATCAGGTGCGAGTACGGCGAGATCTGCTGGAAGAGGTGCGACTTCCCTGTTCCGCGGGGGCCGAGCTCGACCATGTTGTAGTCCCGGACGACGAACGGAACCATCCGTAGCAGGAGGATGTTCTGCGCACGTTCCGAGAAGAGCGCCGGCTCGAAGCCCACGCTGCGTAGCAGGAGCTGCTTCCACTCCTCGGTTGTGAACCGACCACGGCCGGCCGCGAGCGTGTCGAGCGCACCACGCGTCGAGAGCTGGATTGGCCGGATGCTCTCGAGCGAGAACGGTCGACCATTCGCTTCGACAGCGATGGACGCGTCGTACTCGAGCTCGACCTCCCCGTAGAACCCGCCAGTGAGCATTCGCTCGTGCGCACGCACGTCGTCTCCCGAGATTCGCGCGTCCTTGATCTGGAGGCTCGGCAAGGTCGCGAGGTAGGCGTCGGACGCCGTGTCGAGCCGCGCCGTGATCAGGTCGATGACTTTCACGCTCCCGCTCTCGCGCGCGCGTGACTTGAAGAGCTCGTGCTCGCCGGCTCGCACCGTGCGCTCGGCCATCAGCCGCTCGACGATCTTGAGCCCCTCGTCAATCTCCGCCTCGCCCGTCGTTGCGCAATACCGGCCGATGAGAAACTCGCCGACGTAGGTCGGCACCGGATACTGCCCCTTGAAACGGAGTGCGAGATCCTTCCGGACGACGAAGCCGGGGAAGGCGTCGGCGGCGAGTCGATCGAGGGTGTCCATGCTCATGCCTCACCGCCGATTGTCGTCGAGCGCTGAGCAAGGAGCGAGCCATCGGAGCTCAGCACGACGACGAACGCTGCCATGCCGACTGCATCGTCCTGAGTGATTAGGACTGTGGCGGCCCCTTCGCTGATCTCCCCAGGTTGAACGAGGGGTAGCGAGTTCGGAACGCCAGCCCTCGTCCGCACGTCGATTCGTGCACCGGCTGGTGCGTCTTCGACTCGAACGCGAACCCTCATCCCGACCCACGTCAGCTCATCGATCACGACGGCAGTCGAACTCCCCGGAGCTCGCACCGTGAGAACCGGCGTGACGCACTCCTGCGGGCTAAGACCTCCGTGCTCGTACACGCGTCCTTCCGTGTAACAAGAGAGGCCTGGCGCTACCGCGATCCGAACAGACGGATCCCAACGCCAAGGGACGACCGGGTGGTCGACTTCGCCCACATCATCCTTGAGACGCGCAGCTCGACCCTTACGCTTCACGGTGAGATGCTGCGGAAGGTTGGTCTTCTCGAGCCCGCCGGGAACATAGAGCCAGCCATGGTCGGTCACGACCCGAACGGACTGCCAGCCCGACTCCAGGAGCGCGACGACACGGTCCGCGATGTCACCCACATGGCCGGCGACGTCCTGCGCGAACCGGTCGGTCTGGCTGTGCCCAATTGCGTCCACGTTCCCGAACTCCGCCCAGCCGGACATGCTCGGATCCGCGATCACTCCATTCGAGACAACGGTAACTCCTTCGGAGGCGATCGTCCTGCGCAGGATCTCGGCCGTGACGGCCTGACCCGTCTCGGCGACGACCGTATCGAAGTCACTCCCTCCTGCCAGCCTTGCGGCCGCGAGCGACACTGCCGGCTTCGCGGTCGCCGTGAGGCTCGGAAGCGCGGCGAGCTGCCATCCGAGGTCGATCTCGAGACCGCGCTCCTCGAGGAGGTTCCGAAGGCGAGCTCCGAGGTCGAACCGCAACCCGTCGGTGAAGAGCACGCACTCACCGGCGCCAGCCGGCAACGGAACCGCTCCGAACCCGTTGGAGCCGTGAGCCAGGACCGCAGCTTGAAACCGCCGTGCACAGGCATCCGCCCACGGCCGGTAGAGCCCGGCCACCACGCCTTCAACAGCCTGTCGATCGGGAGCTGCATCGACCGAGCCCAACGCGAGGAGGGCTGCTGCGTCCGCCTTCCATCCGCTCGACGCGAATGTCTCGCCAATCTCCGTCGGCGTCTCTCCGGCTAGCTGTCGCTCGGTCTGCGCCGCCAGCGCGGAGAGATGTCCGAGCGCGGCAGCGAGGGACGCCCTCCCGAGCTCCGCCCAGACCCACGTGCGACGCTCCCCGTGCGCCGACTCGAGCCGCGCGATCTCAGCGCGCACGTCGTCCACGGGCCGATCCCGCAGACCGGCAAGGGCGGCACGCAGCTCACGCTCCCCGGTGTCGTTGTCCTGCGGCCATGACTCCGGATGCTCAACGACGAGGACGTCCTGCGGCCGGGCCTGACGGAGGCGGTCGACGACTCCGGGATACCTGCGGGGATTCTCTGCAAAGCGATCCCAGACCCGCTTCCACGGGCCGGCTCGGCCGCCCAGCTTCTCGGCTGCCGCAATAGGGCCGTCATCGGACGGGCTGAAGCCGTACTCACTACGCGCCACACGGACGAACTCTTCCCGCTGCGCATCGTCGAGTGCGTCCAGGCTCTCGGGATCGGACAGCCAGCCTAGGAGCGTCTTCACCGGATCGGGGTCGAGCAGCGCCCCGAGGTCGGTCGCTCGAAGCGGCGCTTTCTGCCTCAACGACTCCACTGGCTCGTCGAGGAGGATCGGCAGCGCCCGCTCGAACGCCTCCGCGGTGTCAGCGTCGCGGCCGATTTCGATCCCGAGCCCTTCGTCGCGGTTCGAGAAGAACGCAGTCAGTGTCCAGTCACGCCCAGCCCGACTCCCGAAGAGCGCCCCGCGATACTGGAGCTCCACGATCGGCTGCAGCTCAGCGGGGCAGCCCTCGATGGTGCGGAGGTCGGCTCGGTCGTAGCCGGGAAGGTAGACGATCGGGATCTGATCATCCGGAACGCCGGCGATCGTCCGATCCACGACGCACCGGACCCAGATCGCCGGTCCAGCACGTTCGCCGTCGTACGCGCCAATGTTCACTATCGGGAGGCTCGTAACAAGACGGGTAACCACCGGCCGCCACTCCGACTCCTTGTCCGGCCAGAGGAGCGCAGCAGGCGGCCGTCTGTCGTTGCGATCGAACGAGGACGCTTGCCGAAGCGCAGCCTCGACGTGCTGCAGGACCGTGATGGGCTCGCTCACGAGGCCGCGGGGCGTCGCTCAGCCGCTTCACGAGCCGCCCGCTTCTCGGCCAGCGTGAGGTGGTGATCGTTTATCCGGTCGCCGTTGAAGACCGGATACCAAGGAGCACTTTCGGGATCCTTACCGCGATCCTTGCCCCACTTGATCTTGGGGTTCTTGCGCAGCACGCCGGCGGTGACGAACGGCCGGATGTTCAATCGCACGCCGTCGTTCAGGTCAGGCTCCCAGCCGAGCGGCTGCTCCGCAAGCGGCTTCCACGAATGTCTCGGTTTCCGACGCAAGCCGTGCCGTGAGAAGATCCGCCACCTCCTCAGCGGGTTTCGCGCGGATTTCGCGCATCACCAGGAAAGCCGCGTACTGCATGGTTGAGTACGCAATCGAGCGGAAGTTCCATAGTCGTCTAGCGACCATCACATCGATATATGTGCCTGCAACACGAATCTTGCGATCGATCGTCGCGTCGCTATCGCTCGGAGACAGAGCCGCGAGGAGAATCGCGTACTGAAGCGTGAACTCGAGGCGAGCGTTGAAGAACACGACCTCGAGACCTGGTGTGAGGTCGCGGGACGCTTGCCGCAGCCGCTCATACTGCCTTGTGTAGAAACGAAAGTCTCGGTCGACGAATTGGGCAAAGGTTGCGCTTGTGGTG
>JBCKBY010000112.1:0-5614 GCA_038910715.1 Gaiellaceae bacterium | reverse complement strand
GGAGTTCGACCCGCGCCCGCTCGGCGGATACTGGATTTGTTAAGGCGCCCGCCCGTCCCCTGGCCCCCGATCACCCGCCGAGTTCTTCGGGAGCCTCCAAGCTCTGGCCGGCGGTGGGGTCGAGTTCCTTATGGATCTCGATCGCGCGAGTCAAGAAATGGTTCTGTTGCTTTCCTGCCAGATCTGCGATGGGCGCCGCCAGGTCTCTCGGGAGGTGAATGCTCCAGTGGCCGACCATCCCTACGCCGCCCTTCCAACGTAACTCGGTTCTGGGCATCACTCTGCGCCCACCGTCCGAATCGGTGTGGGCGAGTAGTTTGTTGCGGAGCCGCAGAAGTTCTGCGTGTAGATCCTTATCCGCTGGGTCGATGGGTGCCAATCGCTTGCCTAGTTTTCTTACGCCCTTGTTGTCGGAGTAGGGACGCCCATATGCGGTGATCACGCCGGTCAGAAGCACATGCACGACGCCTGCGTCCATCCCGTCGCCATGCTTCACTAAGTACGAAGCGCCCTCGAGTGCTTGGCGCATGTCTTCCGTCGCCAATACGAGGCTTTCATACTGGGCTTCCATGTCGGCTCGCTGCGCGTCGTCCACGGCAAGTCAGGCTAGACGACGACTGCGAGGGCTCCAGTTCCGGGCAACCTCATTCCGCACGCGCAGCTAGCTCGCGCACGACCGACTCGAACTGCACGAGCGTTGGTGAACCCTCCGTGATGTATCGCTCGAGCCAACGCATCGCCGCCTTCTCGTACTTCGGCGACCCGCGCTCGGCGTAGAGGTGGACGAGCTGCTGCGCGTCCTCGAGCGAGAGGTTGGGGAGCTCGCGAGCGGCGGCGGCGATCGTACGGCCAGACCGTCACGGAAAATAAGGATTCAAGCGAGCATCGTTCCGCCACCGTGACGGATGCCTTGGCTGCCCCCGGTCCGTCAGGTCGCCCCAGTGGAAGACCTTCATACCCTTCCGGTGGCACCCGCAAAGGATCGCGATCACCGGGTCGGCCCACTTCACGCCGCCGTCGCCCCAGGCGGCCACCGCGAAGTCGCTCGTGTCGAGCGATGCCCTGATGCAGTCGTAGTTCAGGTCGCCTACCACGTTCGCTCCCGCCTTATCCAGTGCCCGAAGTTCCTTCGGACGGGTCGCCGTCGCGCCGCAGAGGTTCTGGGTGTCCCACCGTGCCCAGCCGAGATCTAGTGCGCGCAGAGTGACTCGGTGGTTCGTCCAGTCGTTTACGTCCTTACGAGCACTCGACGAGTTCCAGGCGATCACGGTGACTCGCGGCCCTTCGACACCGACAGCAAGACGAGGCAGGCCGTGACGCCTGGTGACGCCGCCGGTCAAGTCCCAGATCGGATCGCCGTCGGGCACAACGCCGTCGGGGAGCGGGTACGTCTTGCCGAGGTAAGGAGTCATATTCCCATTGTCCAGTGAGGCGCGGTCGGCTTGAAAAAGTGGTTTCGGCGACGCTCCTCTCCTGCCGATCGGCGGCGGCTGAATCCGACGATTCCTCCGGTCGACGGGCCCTAGTTTCGCCTGATCTGCCCCTGAGTTTCTGGGGTCCGGTTTCTGGAGTCAGGCGGCGTTGTGGGTGCGGAAGTAGCGGTCCTCGTACTCGGTTGGGGTGAGCATGCCAAGGGCCGAGTGGCGGCGTCGGCTGTTGTGGAAGAGTTCGATGTAGTCGTGGAGCGCGGAGGCCAGCTCGATGCGGGTCTTCCAGGATTTGCGGTTGAGCAGCTCGACCTGCATGCGGCCCCAGAATGACTCGACAACGGCGTTGTCGTACGGGCATCCGATGGCCCCGATCGAGGGGGCAAGTCCAGCCTCGCGTACTTTCTGGCTGAACGCCCAGGACGTAAATTGCACGCCGCGGTCGGAGTGGATCACGAGGCCGCCGGCCGGATCTCGCCGGCGTGTGGCCATCCCGAGAGCGTTCGTCACTAGCACCGTGGTTTGGGTCGAGTCGATCGACCAACCGACCACCCGGCGCGAGAACGCGTCGAGGACGACGCAGCAGTAGATCTTGCCCTCGCGCGTGGGATGCTCGGTGATGTCGGTCATCCACAGCTCGTCCGGCGCTTCGCGACGGAACTCGCGCCGCACCAGGTCAGGGCCGCCGACCCTGCCGACGCGGGCGCTGCGTGGCATCCGCCGCTTGGGCAGGCCCTTGATGCCGAGCTCGTTCATGATCGAGGCCACCGCGTTGTGGCCGACGACGATCTGGCGTCCGAAGCGAAGCTCGGCGGTGATACGGAGCGCACCGTAGATGCCGGCCGAGGCGCGATGGACATCGACGATCTCGCCGGCGAGGAAGATCCGCCGAAGCGCCCTCGGCGAGGTCGGGCGGCTGCGCCAGGCGTAGTAGCCGGACTCAGTGACCCTGAGGAAGCGGCAGGCGTGGCGCACGTTGTTTCCCTGCCCGGTCAAGGATGCGATCACCGGGTAGAGGCTTTTGGGGGCAAGCCCTGCTCGAGGAAGACCTCATTGACCTTGCGCGAGACGGCAAGCTCGGTCTCGAGCTGGCGGATGCGGCGCTTGGCGGCGGCGAGATCAAGCGCCATGTCGGTGCTCGTGCCCGAGATCTCGCCCCGGTCGATCTGCTCCTGGCGCAACCAGTTGTAGATCGTGGCCTCACTCATCCCGAAGGTCGCGACCAACTGGGCGACCTTCGTGCCGGAGCGGGCGAGCTCGACGACCTGGCGACGGATCTCGTTTGGGTATCTGCGGGGCATCTGAATCCTCCTTGCTGAAGGACTCTAGAAACTCGACTCCACCTAACCCGGGGCAGATCAAGGTGTCAACGGAAGCGGGTCAACTCCAGAACCTTTCGTTACGCTGGCACCGCTGGGGCCGTAGCTCAGCTGGTTAGAGCAGCGGACTCATAATCCGTTGGTTCCTGGTTCGAATCCAGGCGGGCCCACTTGCGTGGCCGTGGTCGAGTCCGGGTGAGGCCGTAGCCGAAAGCGCTTCTACGCTCAACGCGATGCTGGATAAAGGTCCTGTCTCCTGGTCTCGGGCGGGAGCGTTTCTGTCCGCGCTCTCCGTCCTCGTTGCACTCGCGTTCGCCGACGGCGGCTACTTCCGTGAGAGTTGGACCTGGACCGTGGTCGCGCTCTCGTCGCTGGCCGGCATCGCGCTCCTCCTGCGTGAGCGGGTCACACTCGGACGGCTCGAGCTCGTCACGATCGGCGCGCTCGCCTCGTTTGTCGCCTGGACGGCGTTGTCGGCGACGTGGTCATCGGCGCCCACGAACTCGCTTCACGACGCCGAGCGAGGGCTGATCTACGTCACCGCATTGCTCGCCCTCGCGCTCGTGGCCACACGTGAGGACGTCCGCGAGCTCCTGGCCGGCGTTGCGGTGGCAATCTCCGCCGTTGCCGCGTACGGTCTCGGCGAGCGGCTCTTCGCCAGCGAGTCCCTCACGAGGGATCCGGTGGAAGGGACCTTGCTCATCGAGCCGCTCGGCTACGCCAACGCTCTCGGGATCCTTGCGGCGATCGGCGCGTTGCTCTGCCTCGGGTTCGCCGCGCACGAGCGCACGCGCGGCGGACGGGCCCTGGGCGCCGCTGCGCCGATGTTTCTGGTCGCCACACTCACGTTGACGGAAAGCAGGGGCGCTTGGCTCGCGCTCGCCGTGGGCCTCGGTGTCACGGTTCTCCTGGACACTCGACGCGAGCAGCTGCTGGCGGCGACCATGATCCTTGCTCTTCCCGCCGCGACCGTGGTCTGGCTCACAGAACGCTCTTCCGCTCTGACCGAAGAGGGGGCGACGGCCGCTGAAACATCGGAGGCCGGGCGCAGGCTCGCCCTCGCTCTCGCCGTTCTCGCGTTGGCATCGGGACTCGCGAGCCTCGGAATCCCCTGGGTGGCCGCGCGCCTCTCACGTCGGCGAGGACCGAGGGTCGTTCTCGTCGCACTCGCGTTGGGGCTTCCCTCCGCGGCCGTCATCGGCGCCTTTTCGACAGCGACCCTCGGGCTCAGGGGGGATTACTGGCGAGTCGCCTGGGATGAGTTCGAAGAGAACCCCCGGCTCGGCTCGGGGTCCGGAACATTCGTGCAGTACTGGCAGACGTCGGGCACCGCCGCCGGTGTGCAAGACGCACACAACGTCTATCTCGAGACGTTGGCCGAGCTCGGGCCGTTAGGGCTGCTTCTCTTGCTGGTCGCTCTCGGCTTGCCGTTGCTCGCGGCGCTGCGAGGCCCCAGTCACCCATTAGTAGGAGTCGCCGCCGCTGCGTACGCCGCGTACCTCGTCCATGCCGGGCTCGACTGGGATTGGGAGATGCCGGCGGTGACGCTCGCCGGGCTCTTCTGCGGCGTCGCCCTACTGGCCGCGGCCCGTCCTGGTGAGGCGCCGGTCACGACTGGATCTGGCGCCTCGAGCGGTCTGGTGCTCGCCGTGGTGGCGCTGCCGACGCTTGCGGTTGCGGCACGACTCCTCGTCCAATGACGAGCGTCGATCCCTCGAACTGGGGCGCAGAGTTCGGGCCGGGCTGGCGAAAAGTAAAATAAAGTAAAATAAGGTAAGCAAGCAACGGGCAGGGGAAAGGAGTGGGGATGATCAGGAGCAATCTTCGGCTGGCGACCGTACTCGGACTCGCCACGGCCATGCTGGCGTCGCTGGGCGTCGTGGGATCTGCTGCGTTGGGCAAGGGCAAGCCATCGGCAGCGCAGTATCAGTACAAAGTGGCCGTCTGCCACCGCACGAAGTCCAAGAAAAAGCCCTTCCACACGATCAACGTGAGCGCAAGCGCGGTTCCGGCGCACCTGCGTCACGGGGACACGCTCGGACCGTGCGTCACGCCGGCGCAAAACGAGTCCTCGACGTCCGCGGCTTCGGGCGTGGGGAGCGGGAACGGGCACGGGAACGGGAAGGCCAAGGGCAAGAACAAGTAAGCTCGAACGAGTCTCGAAAGCCCGCCCGACGATGGCGACAGCGGCGGCCGCCGGCGTCGGAAGGCGGCCGAATCCTCAACCTCTCCGGCCGGTTCTTCGCAAGCACGTATGAGGCATGCCCGACCACGCAGCCGAAGAGGCCGTCGCCGCAGGCGGAGGGATAGAGGCGGTCATCGAAGCGACCGGACTCCGTACCCGCGAAAACGTCCTCAACCTAATCGACCCGGCGATCCTCGACCGAGCCCAACAAACGACGCCGCCCCACCGCCCGCCCCCGCCGAGCCCCCGCCCAGCCCCATCGTTCGTTCGGCGACCACCAAGCCGCCGCACGTTTCCCTTTACCCACATCAAGCCTCCCGTTCAGACCGGAAAGGCGCTCTCGGGGGTCGCCGGGGCTCTCCGAGCAGATGCCAGAGTGCTTGTGATTTCGCATCCTGCGCACAGATGTCGCCTTCTGTTGGAAACGCGACGTGTGCCCAGCGATTCGGAGGTGGTGCCATCGCGTGACCTCGGTCGGGTAGCCGAAGCGGTGGCCACCCTCGTCAAATCGACGTACTGAGAGTAGGTGGCCAGCTGACGTGGTCGGAGTCCACCACGTGCACTGCGGCAACCCGAAGTTCCCAAGCGGAAGCATCGACGTCGAAGGCAACTCGACCCACCGCTCGCGTCCCGAAGCGGGCCGGCACCGTCGTCCGTCCCGCCGGATAGCCGTCGCGCTCCCA
>JBCKBY010000111.1:0-5801 GCA_038910715.1 Gaiellaceae bacterium | reverse complement strand
CGTCTGCGGTCAGTACAGCTAGACACGGCGTCTGACACCTGATGGTCGCAAACCCGCATCGTTGGCGTAAGCGGTATCAGACACCTTGTCTACAGACACCGTGTCTACATCGTGTCTAGTTCATGTTTAGGTGGCGGGCAGTGCTCAAGGGCGCCCCGCGGCGTTCCGATGAGAACCGAAGCGACCCAGCATGTCCGACCCTGCTCCCATCGAGCCAGCGCCACGGCCCCAGATAAGTCTCGTTTCGACGGGCTCTGCGGAGCCGTACCGTCGTCTGGCCGAGATCTTCCATGACGTGCTCTCCGAGCAGAGCCTCGACGCGCTCCTCGATCGCATCGCGGACACGCTCGCCGAGCTGATTCCGTACGAGGACGTTCACATCTACGAGGCCGACGAGGCCAAGCGTGAGCTGATCCCAATGCTCGCGCGCAGCAAGTGGGCGGACGAGGTGATGAGCGAGACGTTCTCGTTCGGCGAGGGAATCACGGGCTGGGCCGTCGAACACCGCGAGGCCGTGCTCGCGAACAAGGCCCACCTCGATCCCCGTGTGCGCTTCGTCCCAGGGACACCGGTCGAACCCGAGGCCCTCATTGCGGTTCCGCTCATCGCGCGCGGTCAGCTCAAGGGGACTCTCAACATCTACCGAGTCGGCGATGACGTCGTGTTTACGGGCGAGGAGTTTCTCCTCGCCAAGCGCTTCGGAGACGCCGCCGCTCTCGCCATCGACAACGCGCACATCCGTGCTCGCCTCGAGCACCAGGCGGAGACCGACGCGCTCACCGGTCTCTACAACCACCGTGCTTTCCACGACCGCCTCCGCCAAGCACTCATGCGCGCTTCCGCGGAGCACGAGACGGTCGGTCTCCTAATGCTCGATCTCGACGACTTCAAGAAGGTCAACGACGTCTACGGGCACGGGATCGGCGACCAGTTCCTCATCCAGGTGGCCGACGTATTGCGGTCGACCGTGCGTCAAGGCGACGTCGTCTGCCGCGTCGGCGGCGAGGAGTTCAGCGTGATCCTGCCGTCCGGGGATCTGCGTAGCTCCGTAGCGCTTGCCGAGCGCATCGGGGAAGAGCTCGGGAAGCTCGAAGCACACGCAGCCGGGCGACTCACAGTCTCGACCGGAATCGCGGTAGGCCCCGAGCATGCGGCGAACCCACGTGAGCTGGTCGCTTGCGCGGAGGCGGCGATGATGACGGCGAAAACTCGCGGCAAGAGCTTGATCATCCCGTTCGACGAGACCACGGGCGAACGGCCGGCGGAGACCTCGGTCCGGAACGACGATGTGCGGTCGATCGCCCACCTGAAGATGCTCCAGAGCCTCTCCGGGAAGCTCTCGCGGCTGAACGACGTGAAGCAAATCGGGCCCACGATCGCGGACGAGCTTCGGCTCCTCATCGATTACCACAACTGCCGCGTCTTCCTTCGCGACGGAGATGAACTGAAGCCGGTGGCATTCCGCGGCGAGCTAATGGCGGCCGAGCCCAGCGTCCCCGTCGAGCTACTCGCCACATCGGTGGGCCGCGGCATCACGGGGCACGTGGCGGAGACCGGTGAGTCCCTTCTCGTGCACGATGCCGCCTCCCACGAGTTCGGTGAACGGATCGCCGGAACCGCAGAGATCGAGGAGTCGCTTCTCGCGGTTCCGCTGAAGTTCGGCGCGCGCGTGATCGGCGTCATCGTCATTTCGAAGCTCGGGCTCGACCAGTTCGACGATGACGATCTGCGCGTGCTCGAGGTTCTGGCCGGGCACGCATCGGTCGCTCTCGAAAACGCGCGTCTGTACGAGGCTCAGCGCCGAGAGGCCGACAGCGCGAAGGCGCTTCTCGCCTTCGGACGTGAGATCGCGGAGGCCAAGGGGATTGCCGAGGTAGCCGAGCGCGTCGCGGACGGCTCGGCGCGAATCCTCTCGACCCCTAGTGCATCGATCTGGCTCCAGGACCCGTCGAGCGGGGATCTCGCTCGGCTCGCAGGTGTCTCTGATGATCTGCCTGAGCAGAGTCGCATCTCCGCCATTCCGGCCGAGCACCTCGGGCCCTGGCGCACTCGGACCGAGCCGTTCTTCATCAACGCCTCCGATTACGCAGCGATCGCGCCTCCGCCGGACGGTACGGACGGTCGCTTCGCGGTCGCTCCATTCGTCGTCGACGGGCGCTGGGGTGTCATCGCGGCCGCCATTCCGGCGGCAACGGCGTACGGAGATCGCGAGCTCGCGCTGCTCGGTGGCCTCGCCCGCCAGACGAAGCTCGCCCTCCAGAACGCGGCCAGCTACGAGACGCTCGAGCGCACGTTCCTCTCGACGATCGAGGCTCTCGCCAACGCTCTCGAGGCGAACGACGAGTACACGTCGACGCACGCACGCTGGATCACCGATCTCGCGCTGAAAGTGGGCGTCGAGCTGGGGCTCGAGCCGCACGAGCTGAAGCGCCTCGAGCTCGGCGCGCTCTTCCACGACATCGGCAAGATCGGGATTCCCTCGAAGATCCTCACCAAGCAAGGGCCGCTAACGGAAGAGGAACGCGCGATCGTCGAGACGCACCCCATCCTCGGAGAGCGCATTCTGGCACCGATCGAGCAGCTCGAAGAGGTGCGACGTATCGTGCGCAGCGCTCACGAGCACTATGACGGAGGCGGCTATCCGGACGGTCTGGCGGGAAACGACATCCCGGTCGAGTCGAGGATCGTCCTGGCATGTGACGCGTTCCACGCCATGACGACGAACCGCCCGTATCGCAAGACGCTCGGCGTCGAGGAGGCGCGGCGGCGCCTCGTCGAGGCGTCCGGGTCGCAGTTCGACCCGCAGATCGTGGACACGCTGCTGCGCGTCCTCGACAACATGTAGCAGCGAGTCCCCGCGCTAGGCGCCGGCGGCCTCGGCCTTGCGGAGGCCGAGGAATGCCCAGGTCCAGAAGGCGACACCGAGCCCGATCGCCAGTGCGAACGCGCCGAACACATGAGGCGCATCGCCGGCGACGAAACCGCGTCCGGTCGCGAGCAGATACGTCACAGGATTGACCGACGCGACCCCTTCGATCCAGCCTTCGAGCAACTTCTGCGGAACGTAGACAGGGGCAAAGAAGAGCACGAGGAAGACGGGCATCTGCATGAGCGGCGCCGCCTGGATCGTCCGGAAGCGCATCGCAATCCCGCCCGACCAGAAGAAGCCGCAGAAGTTCACGAGCGCGGCGAGCACGTAGAGGCCGAAGAGGTCGACGACGCCGCCACCGATGTTCATTCCCGCGACCAACGCGACGATGGTGAGAACGACCGCGACGACTAGCCAGCGGCACAGCGCGGCGAGCGCGTAGCCGAGGACGATCCCGCTCCGGTGCGGCGCGGCGAGCAACAGGCGCTTCGCGAATCCTCCCTCGAAGTCCCGCGCGAGCCCAAATCCCGTGAAGACCCCACTGAAGGCTGCCGACTGGAGCAATACGAAGACGAACTGGAAAGCCGTGTAACCGGGCTCGTAGTCGAAGCCGGGGATCTCGTCGAGTTGCGACAGACCGCCTGCGAACGCAGTGAAGAAGAAGAGCGGAAACAGCATGGTTGGTAAGGCGATCTGCGGGTTCAGGAGCGCGTTCTTCAGCGTCCTCCACGCCACGCCCGAGACGACGTCCCACATCCTCATGTCCGCGTCATCCGGGTCCGAAGGGCGCGCGAGGCAAGCGTGAGCCAGATCAGCCCGAGCGCGATCACGAACCCGAATCCAAGCCCGAGCGCCTGGGGATCCCAGCCCGTGATGATCAGGCTCCGGACGCACTCGATCATGTACGAGACTGGATTGAGCGTCGCCGCGACCTGGAACCACTCCACCCCGATCAGGTCTCGCGGCGTGTTCATCGACGAGATGAAAAGGAAGACGAAGAGGACCGGGAAGAGTGCCTGGATCGTCTCTCCTGAGCCCGTCCTGAACGCGAGCCACGCGCCAAGCGCGCCGAACGCCATAGCCACGATCGCCCCGTACACGAGAAGGACCGCGATTCCGGCCGGCCCGGACTCGAACCGGACCCCAGCCGCAAGGCCAACCACCAGGTAGAAGACGACCTGAACCATCCCGAGTACGACGACTCCGGCAAGCTGTCCCGTGAGGAGCGCCCAGTCCCTGAGTGCCGTCAGCGACAGCCGGTTGATGAATCCGGTCTGGACGTCACGAGCGAGATCCGTGCCGGCGTTCATCGTCGAGAAGAGCGCGCCCTGGATGAACGGAACCGCGAGCGCGAAGGCGAGGAACGACGTGGTGGGAAAGCCCGGCAACTCCGTGGACGAGCGCAACCCACCGGCGTTCACGGCCATGAGCGCGATCGGGAAGATGAGCGGCGCGATGACGCTCGCCGGCTGGCGGGACGTCCGGATGATCGAGCGGCGCGCAATCGCGCCGACCTGCGGCCAGCTACTCATCGACAAACCCGAAGTCGGAGGGGCGTCACCCTCGACGTTCCTTTACCTCGGCTTCGGCCTCTTCCGCCGCGCCTTCGAGAGTACGCCCGGTCTTGGCGAGGAAGACGTCGTCGAGTGTCGGCGCTCGGAGCTCGAGGTCCGCGACATCGACACCGTTTTGGTCGACGGCCCGCACGATGTCGGTCAGCCCGAGCCCGTCCCGGAGCCGGACCGCGACATCGCGACTCGACGCGAGTGGCTCGCCGAACTGCGCGAGGAACTCCGCGATGCGGGGACGGTCCTCCTCGCGGTGCGGGATCGCATGGACGCTGGGACGACCGATCTCCGCTTTGAGCTCCGCCGGCGTCCCCTCGGCCACGATCTTCCCCTGGTCGATGATCCCGACCCGGTCGGCGAGGACGTCGGCCTCCTCGAGGTACTGGGTCGTGAGGAAGACCGTGACGCGGTCCTCGCGTCGCAGCAGCGAGACCTCCTCCCAGAGGGCCGTGCGGCTCTGCGGGTCGAGGCCGGTCGTCGGCTCGTCGAGGAACAAGATCCGTGGGCTGTGAATGAGCGCGAGCGCGAGGTCGAGGCGGCGCTTCATACCTCCCGAGTAGCCGGAGACCTTGCGATCGGATGCGTCGGCTAGCCCGACCCGGTGGAGAAGCTCCTCCGCACGCGAGTGCCGCTGATCCTTGCGGACGCCCTGCAGCGTGGCCTGAAGCCGCAGGTGGTCGCGACCGGTGAGGAGCGGGTCGAGCGCCGCCTCCTGCAGGGCGACCCCGATCAGCCCGCGCACCTTCGGCCCGTCCTTGACGACGTCGTAGCCGCCGACGCGGGCAGTTCCCGCGGTCGGTGGAAGGAGCGTCGTCAGAACGTGGACGGTGGTGGACTTGCCAGCGCCGTTCGGACCGAGGAAGCCGTAGATCTCGCCGGGCGCTACGGAGATGTCGATCCCGTCGACCGCGCGCGGGCCTTTCTTGTACTCGCGGACGAGGCCTTCGACCTCGATCCCGTTCTCCTGCGTCACCGTCGAACACTACCGCCCACCAACAGGCATCAAGCCGGCTCGAGGGGGAGCTTCGACGCGACGACCGGCTTCCCGCCGCTCTGGTACGCGACGTCGACGGAGTCGTTCTGCCTATATGTCCCGGCGATGCCGACCGACATCGACAGCCAGCGCCAGAAGCCGAGCTGCCCCTCGGACTTCAGCTCACGGTCGAAGACGAGTGTTCGGCCGTCGACCCGGTAGTCGGTGCCTTCCTTCTGCTGGACGCCGTTGACGAACACCTCGAACGGCCGCACAACGTCGGCCGGCAGCCGTACGCGGGTTCCCTGATACGCGCCCTCCGACACGTTCATAGAATGGCAGCCGGTGCGTAGGTTGCTCGTCTTTGCCGGACTCGTGCTGCTCGCGGCGG
>JBCKBY010000110.1:0-5920 GCA_038910715.1 Gaiellaceae bacterium | reverse complement strand
GTCGATGTCGCGCGCGCGGTGCCCGAATGCGATTTCGTCTGGGTCGGCGGGCGCCCGTTCGGGCTGCTCACCGCCGGCGCGCCCTCGAGCGGGAGGCCGCCGGCGAATGTCCGCTTCGCCGGGCGGGTCACGGCCGACGAACTGATCGCCCACTACCAGGCAGCGGACGTCTTCCTCTTCCCGTCGCACCAGGGAGACCTTCGGCCAGGTGGTCGTCGAGGCGTCGGCCGCCGGCCTGCCGCTCGTCCTCTTCGAGCTGCCGGCCTTCCGCGAGCACTTCGCCGAAGGGGCGATCCTCGCGCCAAGCCGCGGAGAGCTTGCGAACGCGGTACGCCGGCTCGCCGTCGACCAGGAGTTCCACGCCGACCGGGCGCGCGCGGCACGGACGATCGCGCGCCGGTTCAGCGCCGCGAGCAGCGCCGAAGTACTTTTCGCTCTCGCTCCCGAACCCGCACATCGACGCCGACCCAAAGGAGAAGAGCCCCCGTGAGAAGCACCTCCGCCGAAGCCACCGCCGACCTCCACTGCCACTCGTCTGCCTCCGGCCCCAACGGCAACTGGTGGTACGCGCAGTTCGGTCTTGCCGACTGCATGACACCGCCGGACGAGGTGTACGGCCGGGCGAAGCAAGCCGGGATGACCTTCGTGACGCTGACCGATCACGACTCGATCGACGGCGCGCTCGAGCTCGCCCAGCACCCGGACTTCATCATTGGCGAGGAGGTGACCGTGTGCTTCGCCGACAACGGCGCCCGGATCGACGTCGTTGTGCTCGGGCTCGACGAGCGCCAGCATGGCGAGATCCAGGCTCGGCGCGACGACGCCTTCGCGCTCGTCCGCTACCTCCGCACGCAGCGGCTCGTCCACTTCCTCGCCCACCCAATCTACGACCCTGCGAACGCGCTCGAGCCCGAGCACCTGGCCCGGCTGGGCGCTCTCTTCCCGCTCTGGGAGACACGCAACGGTGCCCGGCTCGCGGAGGCCAACGCTCTCGCCGAGCGGCTGCACCCGGATCTCGAGCGGCATCGCTTCCTCGCCGCCGAGCACGGGATCGAACCCGGCGCGCCGCGTCCGGCGAGGATCGGCGGCAGCGACGATCACGGCGGCACCGACGTCGGCACCACCTACACGGTCACACCTCCCGCCGCCTCACGCGACGAGTTTCTTGATCACCTCCGAGCGGGACGCTGCCGTGCCGCCGGTCTTCACGCCAACCCGGCACGCATGACCCACATGGTCATGCGGTTGCTCGATCGCCACGGCGGGCCCGCCGAGCAGCGTCGGGTCGAGGCCTGGTGCGAGCTCGGGGCGGGTGGCGTCACGCACCGCGAGGTGGCGCGTCTCGCGGAAGCGTTCGCCGTCTCCGCCGACGAGGACGATGACGAGATCCGGCTCCCGTTCGCCGATCCGAGCGGCGTCGGTCGCCAGCTCACGGGCGTGCGCCGCTACCTGCGCGGCCAGGCGAAGCTCCTCCCCTACCTCGCCGTGCAGGCGTACCTCGCGCGTGAGCGGCAGGGGGCACGAGAGCTCGCCCGGCGGATGGCCGTCGCCTCGACCCGCGTGCCGCTTCGCGTCGCGCTCCTGGCCGACGGTCTCACGAGCACGAACGGCGTCGCGGAAACCTACCGCGAGATCCTGCCGCAGCTCGACGGCAGCGTCACCGTCACGCCCATCGTGTGCGGCCAGCTGGACGGGATCGCGGGCGTCGTCGTCGCCCGCGCCGAGACGCTCGCCATCCCGATCTACGCCGACCTCGACCTGCCGTTACCGCACCTCTCCGAAGTCGCCGAGCGGGTCTTCGACCTCGACGCCGACCTCGTCCACGTCACGGGACCGGGGCCGTTCGGACTCGCCGGGCTCGCCGTCGCGAAGCTGCTCCGCCTACCCCTCGTCGCGAGCTACCACACCGAGCTCGGCGACTACGCGCGCCTCCTCACCGGCGACCCGCTGCTCGCCGAGCTGGTGCACGCCGCAACCGCTCGCTTCTACGGCGCGGCCGATGTCGTGATCGCGCCGTCGCAGACCGTGGCCGAACGTCTTCCACGACTGCTCGGGATCGACCCTGGGCGCGTCGTCGTCGCCCCGCAGGCAGTCGACTGTGACCGGTTCTCGCCCGCGCATCGCGAGCGGCCGCCGAGCACGCGCGACGAGGTGATCGTCCTCTGCGTCGCCAGGCTGAGCCGCGAAAAGTCGATCGATTGCCTGATCGAGGCGATCAGGAGGCTCGCTCGGCCCGACGTGCGCCTGGTGATGGTCGGCGACGGACCCGCCCGCGGCGAGCTCGAACGTCTGGCCGGGAGGCAGGCAACGTTCACGGGCTGGCTGCGCGGCGGCGCGCTCGCACGGGCGTTCGCGTCTGCCGATGTCTTCGGGCTCCCCAGCGCGACGGAGACGTGCGGGCAGGTCCTGCTCGAAGCCCAGGCGTCCGGCCTCCCCTGCGTCGTCTCGCCGACCGGCGCCGCCAGAGAGGTGATCATGCCCGGCCAGAGCGGGCTCGTCGCGGCGAACGACAGCGCCGCGGCGATCGCCGACTGCCTGCGGACGCTGGTCGGCGACCCCGAGCAGCGCGCCGCCATGGGCCGAGCCGCGCGCGCGAACGCGCAGACACGCTCCTGGCGGGCCTCGGCGCAAGCGCTGGCTGATGCCTACCGCCTGGCCGCGGACCGGCCGCCAGCAGCCCAGCAGCGTGAACCCTTGGCGGCGCTCGCATAGATGCGCCGCACGACGCCCGAGCGAGCACCCGTCGGCGATCATCGTCCCGTGATGCGTCCAAGCGCGAGCGACCGAACTCCTGCGACCGCCGTCGCGCGGCCCTTCGGCCGCGTCCGGAGCGCCCGGGAAAGCCTGCCCGAAAACGTCCGCGTGCTGGCGCGAGCCTCGTTCGCGAACGACGTCGCGAGCGAGCTCGCCTACCCGGTCATCCCGCTCTTCCTCACCGTCACGCTCGGCGCTCCCGTCGCCGTCCTCGGGCTGATCGAGGGGATCGCCGAGGGCGTCGCCGTCGGTCTGCGCGGTCTCGCCGGCTGGCTCTCCGACCGGGCCGGCGAGCGCCGGCGCCCCTGGATCTTCGGCGGCTACACGACCTCCGTTCTGGCCCGGCCGCTCCTCGCCGCCGCACCCGCCTGGGGCTTCGTTCTCGCCGCGCGCGTGGCCGATCGGCTGGGGAAGGCGGCGAGAACCGCGCCGCGCGACGCCCTGATCCGCGACTCCTCCCAGCCCGAGCTCGTCGGCGCCAGTTTCGGCCACCACCGTGCACTCGACAGCGCAGGCGCCGCCGTCGGTCCGCTCGCGGCTGTCGTGCTGCTCGCGGCGGGCGCGTCACTGCGCACTGTGCTCTGGGTGGCGGTCGTTCCTGGTCTGGCCGTGCTCCTACTGCTGCGGCCGGTGCGCGAGGCGCCGCCACGCCGCGAGCGCAGACGGGTGGAACGCGAAGGCGTGCGCGGCCTGCCGCGCGGCTTCTGGCTCGTCCTCGGCGTCTGGGTCGTCTTCTCACTCGGGAACTCGAGCGACGTCTTCCTCCTCCACGACGCCGACCACTACAGCGCACGCGGCTCGTGGCGCGCGACCGCTCAAGCGCTCCCGCGGATCCTCCGCGAGCTCTGCAACCGCGGCTTTCCTATCGGCAGCTACGGCGAAATCGCCGCGAACGCTGCGAAGAACGGGAGCTGAGGCGCGATGAACCTCGACTACCGCGTCTACCACGCGATCAACGTCTTCGTTGTCGACCACTCCTGGATCGGACGGGCCCTAAGCCAAATCGAGAACTACGCGGTTGTGCTGATCGCGATCGCGACGTTCGCGCTGTGGTTCCTCGACCGGCCGGGCGCGCAGCGCAAATGGAAACTAGCCTCCGCCTCCGCGCTCGCCGCGGCCGCAGCGGCACTTGTCGCAAACCAACTCATCGCGCAGGTATGGCACCGCACCCGCCCATTTGCAGCGCACGCCTCCGCACACGTCTGGGGAGCGCGGTCCCACGACCCATCGTTCCCAAGCGACCACACAAGCGCCGCGTTCGCGATCGCATTCGCAGTTCTGCTGTTCGACCGACTGGCCGGGGCAATGTTCCTCGCCGCCGCCATTGTCGTTGGCTTCGGCAGGATCGTGATCGGTGCCCACTACCCCGCCGACGTCCTCGCTGGCGTCCTCGTCGGGCTCGCGGCCGCGCTGCTCCTCGCGAAGCTCGGTCGGAAGTTCATCGAACTGCCCGTCGGGTGGGTCGAGCGACTCACCGATCCCGTAGTCGCCAGACTGTGGGACCGGCCGAACAGGGGACCGGGCACGCCGTGAAGGCAGCCGCGCAGAAGCTCGCGTTCGACAACGGCGGGGCGTTCATCCGCGAGACCCGGCGTGAGGTGGAGCAGTACCTCGCTCGCGGCAGCACGCGTCTGAAGGGCTCGCTGCTCCTGTACGCGAAGGCGCCGGTCGCGATCGGGCTCACCGCCGCTTCGTGGGCGGTGCTCGTGCTCGCGCGGCCCGGTCTGATCGCCGGATTCCTCTGCCTCGCCGGGCTCGTGCTGGGCGCGATGCTCACCGCCTTCTGCGTACAGCACGACGCGAACCACGGCGCGTACTTCCGGCGGCGCCGCTACAACCACCTCGTCGGCTGGACGGCGGACGCGCTGCTCGGCTTCTCGAGCTACGCCTGGCGCGTGAAGCACAACGTCGCCCACCACACCTACACGAACGTCGACGGCTACGACGACGACGCCACCCAGGTGCCGCTCGCCCGGTTTACGCCGTCGCAGGCGCCGAAGCCGTGGTACCGGTTCCAGCACTACTACATCTGGCCGATGTACACGCTGATGGGGCTGCGCTGGCAGACGGTCGGCGACATCGCGGCGTTCGCGCGCGGCAGCGTCGGCGAGAGCGCGTTGCGGGCGCCCCGCGGCTGGAACCTCGCGGGCGTGATCGTCGGCAAGGCGATCTTCGTCACGTGGGCGATTGCGATTCCGCTGCTCGTCTATCCGTGGTGGGCGCTGCTCGGGGCGTATATCGGTTTCACCATGGTCACGAGCCTGATCATGGCGACGACGTTCCAGCTCGCCCACTGCGTCGAGGAGGCATCGTTCGCATCCGCCGAGGAGGTGCGTGCCGCGCGGCCGGCGTGGGCCGTACACGAGGTCGAGACGACGGTCAACTTTTGCCCTCGCAACCCGGTGCTCACGTGGATGCTCGGCGGCCTCAACTTCCAGATCGAGCATCACCTGTTCCCGCGGGTGCCGCATACGCACTACCCGCAGATCGCACGGATCGTGCGGCGCAACTGCGCGAGGCACGGCGTCCGCTACTCGTCGCAGCCGTCGCTCCGCGCCGCGCTGCGCTCGCACTTCCTCCATCTCCGCGCGATGGGCCGCCTCGGCCTTCCGGCCGAGATCGAGATGGGATAGCGGCCCGGGACGGCTCCGGCGGAGGCTGCAGCTCCGCTTGCCGCCCGCTCGACTCGCGCCACGCCCTCGACCGCAACCTTGAGAGCGAAAACAACGTGCGGCCGGCGGCGATGCGGAGGTTGTCGAGCATGGTGCCAGAGAGGTCCAGTGGTGGTGGTCGAGCTGAGGAGGCCTCGACTCGGTGCTGGCGGCGGATGATGCAAGCGAGATCATCCACCGGGACGGGATGCTCGTCAACCGGGCCGACGTTGAGCGGGCTCGGTAGTGGGTGCCGATTCCTGGGCTCCGCGGAGACTCGACTTGATTCGCGACCCGAGCCTCCGTCTCGGCGTCAGCTACTCGAGATTTCGATGTTGTTTCTTTCGAGGGTTCGACCCTCGGAGCTCCCATACGCGAGCATCGGACCCAGTGCGGCGGGACGCCATGTGCACGACGTCTCTCGAGCGGCGGCGACCGCCGCGTCGCCCGACAAGACCATGACCGAACTGGCGGCGAGACCCTCCCCATCCCTTCGACCGCAGGGCCGCGTGTCG
>JBCKBY010000109.1:0-5927 GCA_038910715.1 Gaiellaceae bacterium | reverse complement strand
CGCTGAGCTACACGACGCTGGTCACAGACGAAGGGGCCCCACGTCTACGTGCCAAACCAAACCATGGTGAGCACGATGCTCGTGAACCGCTCGGTCGGGGCGCACAGGTAGTCAGCGCGCGGCCAGTCGAGTCACCGCGACTCAGAGATCGAGGCTCTCGCCGGGTCGAAGGACGCACACGGGAACACCCGGCGTCGTCTCCTGCATGGCTGCGACGAACTCGACGGGTGGCAGGTCCAAGAAGTCCGGCGCACCGCGAAGTCCGAGGTGGATCGGAAAGTACATTCCCCAGTGGATCGGGACGACGACCCCTGGGCGAAGCAGAGCAACGGCCTCGGCAGCGCCCTTGGGATCGAGATGTCCGGCGCCGGCCCTCGGTCCCCAACCCCAGATCGGGACGAGCGCGACGTCCACGGTTCCGAGCCCGCTCATCTCCGCGAAGAGATCGGTGTCTCCGGCGAAGTACACGGTCTTCGAGCCGGCGATGAGGTATCCGATCGCATCGGCCGACGCCCCGAAAGGTCCCCGGTCACCCTCGTGCTCGGCCGGCACGGCGCGCACCTCGAGATTCCCGATCCGGATGGTCTCGCCGACCTCGACCTCGACTACGGCCTCGAAGCGCCGCGTCCGCAGGAGCCCGCCGAGCCCGCGGGGGACAACGACTGGAAGCTTCTTGCCGAGCTTCTCGAGCGACGGGATGTCGAGGTGGTCGTAATGCGCGTGCGAGATCAGGACCGCGTCGACTCCGCGCAGCGCTTTCGCATCGACGGGAACCGCGCGCCGCAGATGGGCGACGCGGTTCCGGAGCAATGGATCGGTGAGCAGACGGACACCTTCCAGGTCGACGAGGACCGTGGAGTGCCCGACGAACTCGATTCGCGCCACGCCGGAACGCTAGACGTGGGACCAGACCCGTGGGGTCTGACCCACGGCCTCAGAAGCAGTCTTTGAGCCCCTGGGCCTCCGGGAGCGACTCGAGCTTCTTCAGCGTGTTGTTCTCGATCTGGCGAATGCGCTCGCGCGTGACGCCGAACGCCTGACCGACCTCCTCGAGCGTGCACGGCTGCGCGCCGTCGAGGCCGTACCGAAGCTCGATCACGCGGCGCTCACGCTCCGGGAGCGCGGAGAGTGCGAACTCGACGTCCTCACGGCGCAACGAGAGCGAGGCCGTGTCGAACGGCGACTCCGCCTGCTCGTCGGGCACGAGGTCCCCGAGCGAGCCGTCGTCGTCCTCGCCGATCGGCTTCTCGAGCGAGATCGGCATCTGCGACATGCGCAGGATCTCCCGTACCTCGTCCGTCGTGATCTCGAGCTCCTCCGCGATCTCCTCGGGCAGCGGCTCGCGCCCGAGACGCTGGACCAGCTGGCGCTCGATGTGCACGACTTTGTTGAGCTTCTCGACCATGTGGACGGGAATTCGAATCGTGCGCGCCTTGTCCGCAATCGCGCGTGTCACCGCCTGGCGAATCCACCACGTCGCATACGTCGAGAACTTGTAGCCCTTCCGGTAGTCGAACTTCTCGACGGCGCGGATGAGGCCGAGCGACCCCTCCTGGATCAGGTCGAGAAAGGAGAGCCCGCGGCCGAGGTAACCCTTGGCAATCGAGACGACGAGTCGGAGGTTTGCCTCGATCATGTGTTGCTTCGCCCCCATGTCGCCGCGCTCGATCAACTTCGCGAGCGAGACCTCCTGGTCCGCCGTCAAGAGCGGGACCTTCCCGATCTCACGGAGATAGAGCCGGAGCGAGTCGAGGGACGGCTCGACGGAGAGGTCCAGCTTTGGAGCGACCTTCTCCTCCTCCACCGGTGCAGGCTCTTCGTGCGGAAGCGCCTTGTGCTCGACACCCTCGACCAGTTCGATCGAGTGGTCGATCAGGTACGTATAGAAGTCCTCGACCTGCTCCTTCGTGAGCTCGACCTCATCGAGCCCCGTCACGATCTCGTCGTATGTGAGGAAGCCCTTCTCGAGTCCCTGCTCGATCAGGCGCTGGAGCTCCTCGACCTCCGGGAGAGCGATATCGACGGACAGCATGGGTACGGCTCTCTCCTCTCGCGCTCGAACGGATACTGACCTCTCCTACATGCACTGAGCCGACCCGCCTGCCGCCACGGCTCCACCACCAAGCGCGCGGATACTAGTCCGACTTCGGCAATTGTGGAAGGGGTCGAGGAGTAGTTGCGCCAGACCGGAATCCGCTGACGCGCGGATCCCGGTCGCGCGAAGATCCCTAAAGCGCGGCCGCTACGCGGCCGCGGCGCTTGTCCTACCTAGAGCCTCTGACACGAAACTCGCCGACGACCTCGCCTCGAGAGTTCGCCACGGGGGCGACCCCGAGATCTGCCGTCTCGTGCCCGAGTCGAGAGAGGAACGCGGCCAGTCCGCTCCGAACAGCTCTCGTCGAGCCGTCCTCGACCTTGAGCGCGATCCCGAGTCCGTCACCGGAGACCGCGCAAAGGAGTCCTTCGGCGCCAATGCCGGCAGAGCAGGAGCATCGCGGCGTGCTTGCCGGAGCAGTTGTGCTCCAGCCGCGTCGGCTCCGGGCCGCACTCCAGCTCGGCCTCGGTCGCACCAGCCTTCGCGAGCAGGCTTCGCACCGGGTCGAGCTGTTCCGGTCGATGGAAGTGCGACGCGCAGGCGATGGCGATCTCGGCGTCGTATAGATCCGGCCGTGCACGAATCAGCGGCAACGCTTGAAGGGGCTTGGCTGAACTCCGGAAGTAGGTGACGAGCCCGGGATCCCCACACGACTCGACGATCGTCCCGTCGGAGACTGCGACCGCATGAACCTGGTGTCTGGCCTCGACCACGCCTCGACGGGTCGCCTCGACGACGATCGCCTCCACGGCGGCTAAGGCTAACCGGGCGAGGGTAATGTCAGGCCGTGCGCATGTGGCCGACGGGTGGGCTCTGGCGCCACGCTGACTTTCTCAAGCTCTGGTCGGCCGAGACGATCAGCCAGGTCGGCTCGCAGGTCGGGCAACTCGCGCTGCCGCTCGTTGCCGTGATCGTGCTGGAGTCGTCGGCGTTCGAAGTCGCGGCGCTCACCACGATCATGTTCCTGCCGTTCATCCTTTTCACGCTCCCGGCCGGAGTCTGGATCGACCGGATGCGAAGGCGGCCGATTCTGATCGCCGGGGACCTCGGGAGATTCGTGCTGCTCGCGACCGTCCCCCTTGCATACGTCTTCGACGCCGTCACGATTTGGCAGCTCTATGTCGTCGGCTTCCTCTACGGGGTCTGCACGGTCTTCTTCGACGTCGCATACCAGTCATACCTGCCGTCGCTCGTTGCACGCGATCAGCTCATCGAGGGGAACTCGAAGCTCGAGATCAGCCGCTCGGCGTCCCAGATGGCTGGACCTGGGCTCGGCGGGATCCTCGTTCAGTTGCTCACCGCGCCATACGCCGTCCTCGTGGACGCGATCAGCTTCCTCGGCTCGGGCCTGTTCCTGCTGAAAATCCGCACGGTGGAGCAGATGCCCGAGCGCGAGGACCGTGCGCCGCATCCATCGATGCTGCGAGAAGCGCGTGAGGGGCTCGGCTACGTGCTCGGCAACCGCTACTTGCGTTCGATCGCCGCCTGTACCGGGATCTCGAACTTCGCAACGAGCCTCGCGTTTGCCATCTTCCTCGTCTACGCCGTACGCGACCTCGACCTGTCTCCGGCGGCAATCGGAATCGTCTTCAGCATCTCGAGCGTCGGCTCGCTTGCGGCGGCGCTCACGGCGACACGGGTCTCGTCGCGTTTGGGGGTCGGGCCCACGATCGTGGGCTCGGCATTCGTGTTCGCACCTCCCCTCTTCCTCATCGCCGCCGCCCCCGCGAGCGCCCCGATCCCGTTCCTCGTCGCGGCCTTCGTGCTCTTCGGCTACGGCGCGGTGGTCTACAACATCACGCAGGTCAGCTTCCGGCAGGCGATCTGCCCGGAACGAATGCAGGGGAGAATGAACTCGGTGATGCGCTTCATCGTTTGGGGGGTAATACCCGTCGGCTCGCTACTCGGAGGGGCGTTCGCGACGTGGATCGGACTCCGGGAGACGATGTGGATCGGCGCCGCGATCGGGCTGTTCGCCTTCGTGCCGGTCCTGTTCTCGCCGGTGAGACAGCTCCGTGAGATGCCCGAGCCGACCATGACCGGACCAGCCGCCGAAGTTGCCTGAGCTGCCCGAGGTCGAGGCGTGGGTGCGGGAGCTCGATCCGCTCGTCTCGGCCGCGCCGATCGAGCGAGCCGGCCCCGCGCACATCGCGACGCTGAAGACCGCGGATCCGCCTCTTTCCACTCTCGAGGGTCGCGGGCTGGCGGGAGGGCGCCGCCGCGGGAAGAACCTTCTCTTCCCGACGAAGGACGGCGAGCTCGTGGTGCGAGTGCATCTCATGAGCGCCGGTCGCCTGCGCTTTCTCGCTCCTGGGGCGAAAGGGCCGAAGACGCCAATGTTCAGGCTGCGGTTCTCGGACGGCGGCGAGCTCGTGCTCACCGAGGGCGGAAAGAAGAAACGCGCAGGCGTCTGGCTCGTGACCCTCGAGCAGCTCGAGGCCGACCTCGGGCACCTCGGCCCAGATGCGCTCGAGGTCGACAGGGCGATGCTCGCGGAGATCCTCGGGCGGGAGCGTCGACAGCTCCACCCGCTCCTTCGCGATCAGCGAGCGATCGCCGGAATCGGGCGTGCGCATGCAAACGAGATCCTCCTCCGTGCGCAGCTCTCGCCGTTCAAGGCGTCGACGGAGCTGGCTCCCGCTGAGATCGACCAACTCACCGGCGCGATACATGAGGACCTCGAACGAGCCCTCGAGCTGCGCGAACGCGGCAAAGGAGACAAGGACGTCTACGTGATCCACAACCGGCTCGGTGAGCCATGTCCGCAGTGCGGCACGCCGATCGCGCGCGTCGACTTCGAGGAGCACACGATCTACTACTGCCCTACCTGCCAGACCGGCGGTCGCTTGCTCAAAGACAGGCGGCTTTCGCGACTCTTGCGCTGAGGTCCCGCTGGTACCGTGGCCGCGTGGCCAACGGCGTGAAGCCCGAGGAGGATCTCCAGGCGTCGCCGCCCGAGATCGCGCTCGCGCTCTCCCGGGCCGGGGTGACCGGCGTCCAGAAGGCGGTGAGGATTCGCCGCGGCAATGCCGAGACCGTGATGGCGGCCGTCATCAACTGCACGGTCGACCTCGCTGCCGACCAGAAGGGCGTCCACATGTCGCGCTTCCCCGAGCTTTTCGAGGAGGCGATCGAGCTTGTCGTCGAGCGTGAGGCGCTCCTCGTCGAGGTGCTCGCGGAGCACATCGCAAGTCGTGTCGTCGAGCGCCAGGGGGCGCTCCGCGCGGAAGTCTGGATCCGCGCCCAGTGGCCTATCCACCGCCGTACTCCGGTCACTCAACTTGCAACGCAAGAGATGGTCACCCTGTGCGGAATCGCGGCTGCGTCGGAGACCGGGACCCGCCGCGCAGTCGGAGTCGAGGCGACCGGGATCAACGCCTGCCCGTGCGCGCAGGGTCTCGTTCGCGGCCGCGCGAGCGAGCGCCTCCTCGAGGCAGGTTTCGAGGAGGGCGACGTGGAGAGGATCCTCGAGCTCGTTCCCATCGCCACGCACAACCAGCGAGGACGACAGACGCTCTTCGTGGGCACCGAGCAGGATCTCGATGCCGAGGTGCTCGTCGAAATTGCAGAGCGCTCGATGAGTGCCCCGATCTACGACCTCCTCAAGCGTCCCGACGAGCTCTTCGTCGTCGAGCACGCTCATTTGCAGCCACGCTTCGTCGAGGACTCGGTGCGACACGCGCTCCGCGATGCGCTCGAGACGCTGCCACAACTCGACGACGACGACTACCTCCTCTCGCGCCAGCTCAACTTCGAGACCATCCACATCCACGACGTCGTGGCCGAGCGCTTCGGAACGGCCGGCGAGATCCGCGGGGAGCTCGCAACCGGC
>JBCKBY010000108.1:0-6093 GCA_038910715.1 Gaiellaceae bacterium | reverse complement strand
ACACCCACGGCTGTGGTGTTGACGGGTGTGACTACAGGCGCCCGGTTCGGCATCGAGCGGCACAGTGTGCTCGCCCCGACCCGAGCTGTCAAGTCCCGATCGGGTGAACTGCCGCCCGCTGGGCCTTGCCGTCACCCGATCGGGCGATTAGTGTTCCCCGCTCGTATGGCGAACGCGATCGCGGGCATCGGAGTATTTCTCGCAGCGGACTTCTCGTTCGCGAAGCTCGCGTTCCGCCCGAGCAGCTAGCCGGCGCTCACTCCTCCCGCCGCCGCCGGACTAGCTCACAGAAGCACCGGCGGGAGACTCCTTCGTTCCTTCCTTCTCCGGAAAGGTGACGTGCCCAGTGGTCGACGAGCAGCGCCTCCTGTACGACCCCCGACGCGAGCGCGATGCGTGTGGCATCGGCCTCGTTGCGGATGTGCGCGGGCGTGCCTCGCGCGAGCTGCTCGACCGCACGCTCGCCGGCCTGACGGCGGTTGGCCACCGCGGCGCGTGGGCGGCCGACGGCGTCACGGGCGACGGCGCGGGCGTTCTCCTCCCGCTGACGGAGGCGCTCACCGGGACTTCTCGCGCGGGGCTCGCGATGTGCTTCCTGCGCGAGGGGTGGCTACGCGCGGCCGTCGAGGACGCCTGCCGGGTGGAGGGCCTCGAGCCCGCCGGCTGGCGCGGCGTGCCGACCCGGACGTCGGCGCTCGGCGTCACGGCGCTCGCGTCGCTGCCGCTGATCGAGCAGCTGCTGATCGCGCCGTCGCCGCATCCGGACGCCGAGCGGCGCGCCTACAGGGCTCGCCGTCGCGCCGAGCGCGCCTCCGGCGTCTACGTCGCCTCGCTCTCGTTCCGCACCGTCACGTACAAGGCGCTCTGCGCCGCCGCCCAGCTCGCCCGCTTCTACCCGGACCTCGAGGATCCCGCGCTGGCCGTCCCCTTCGCGATCTTCCACCAGCGTTTCTCGACGAACACGGAGCCGAGCTGGGAGCGCGCGCAGCCGTTCCGGGTCGTCTGTCACAACGGCGAGATCAACACGATCGACGGCAACGTCGCCTGGATGGAGGCACGCGAGCGCGCGCTCGGAAGCGAGCCCCAGCTCGCTCCGGCGCTCGACCGCGACGGCTCCGACTCGGCGCTCCTGGACAACGCGCTCGAGCTGCTCGTCCGCGACCGTGGCAAGGAAATGACCGAGGCCGTCTCACTGCTCGTGCCGCCCGCCTGGCAGAACGACCCCCGCCTCGATCCGGAGGTGCGCGACTTCCACCGCTACGGCGCGATGCTCGCCGAGCCGTGGGACGGCCCGGCCGCGCTCTGCTTCACTGACGGGCGCACCTCCGGCGCCGCGCTCGACCGGAACGGGCTGCGACCCCTGCGAGTCGCCGTCACCGCCGACGGCCTCGTCGTCGCGGCATCGGAGGCGGGCGCAGTGCCGCTGCCGGAGGGCGTGGCCGTGCGCCGAGGGCGTCTGGGCCCGGGGGGCATGCTCTCCGTCGATCCCGAGCGCGGCCTCCTCCTCGGCGCCGAGCTCCGGCGCGAGCTCGCCCGCCGCCGCCCCTACGGAGAGTGGGTCGCCGCGAGCATCGTCCGCCGGAGCGCCGGCGAGCCAGTGCCGCCGCCAGAGGACGGTCTCGGCGCCCGCCACGTCCTGCACGGCTACACGCGCGAGGAGCTCGGCGCGATGCTCCGGCCGCTCGCGCAGAGCGGCCACGACCCCGTGTACTCCATGGGGGACGACACGGCCATCGCGCCGCTCGCGGGCCGCCCCCGTCCGCTCGCCTCGTACCTGCGCCAGCGCTTCGCGCAGGTGACGAACCCCGCGATCGACCACCTGCGCGAGCGGCTGGTGATGTCGGTGGCGACGCTGCTCGGCCCGCGGGCCGAGCTCGACGCCGAGGGGCTGCTTCCGGAGCTCACCGTGCTGCCCGGGTTCCTGCTCTACCCGTCGGGGCTCGAGACGCTCGCTCCCCTGCGGCTCGACGCCACTTTCACGGAGGAGGAGGGGCTCGCGCGGGCGCTCGACCGGCTCGTGGCGCTCGCCGAGTCGGCCGTCGCGGCCGGGGCGACTCTCGTCTGCCTCTCCGACCTGGAGGCGGGAGGCGAGCGCGCGCCGGTGCCGGCGCTGCTCGCCCTCTCGGTCGTGCACACGCGCCTCGCGGACGCCGGCCTGCGGACCCGCTGCTCGCTTCTCGTCGAGTCGGACGAGCCGCGCGACACGCATGCGATCGCCTGCCTGCTCGGGTACGGCGCCGACGCGATCTGCCCGCGGCTGGCGCTCGAGACCGTTGCCCGCATGGCCGCGGACGACAAGGTCGGAGGCGATCGGCCCTCGCCCGAGGCGGCGCAGCAGCGCCTCCTCGGCGCGCTCGAGGAGGGCGTGCTCAAGGTGATGTCGAAGATGGGCATCTCCGACGTCGCGAGCTATCGCGGTGCGCGCCTCTTCGAGGCGATCGGCCTCGACCGGCGCCTGTGCCGGGATCTGCTGGGCGGCACGCCGTCGCCGATCGGCGGGGCCGGCCTCGAGCGCTTCGAGCGGGAGGCGCTCGAGCGGCTCGCGGCCTCCCGGGTGGAACGGCCCCAGCTCGAAAATCCCGGCTACTACAAGTTCCGCAAAGGGGGCGAGCCGCACGCGACCGACCCCGACGTCGTCGCCGCCCTCCAGGAGGCGGTCGCAGGCGCCCACGCCCTGCGCGGCGCGGTTCGGAACGGCCGCTCCGACCTCTACGACCGCTTCGCGGCGATCGTCAACGAGCGGGCGCCGCTCGAGCCGCGCGACCTGCTCGAGCTCGTGGCCGCGGGCCCGGCGGCACCGCTCGAGGACGTGGAGCCGGCCGAGCGCATCGTGCGTCGCTTCTCGGGCGGGGGGATGTCGCACGGCGCCCTTTCCGCCGAGGCGCACGAGACGATCTCCGTCGCGCTCAACGGCCTCGGTGCCCGCTCGAACTGCGGCGAGGGCGGAGAGGATCCCGCCCGCTACCGCGACGAGCGGAACTCGAAGATCAAGCAGGTCGCCTCGGGCCGGTTCGGCGTCACGGCCGAGTACGCGGTGTTTGCGGAAGAGCTCCAGATCAAGATCGCGCAGGGCTCGAAGCCCGGGGAGGGCGGCCAGATTCCCGCGCACAAGGTGACCGAGGAGATCGCTCGACTGCGCAACACGCAGCCGGGCGTCTCGCTCATCTCGCCGCCGCCGCACCACGACATCTACTCGATCGAGGACCTCGCCCAGCTCATCTTCGACCTGCGCGAGGTCAATCCCGACGCCGCCGTCTCCGTGAAGCTCGTCGCGGAGAGCGGAGTCGGCCTCGTCGCCTCGGGCGTCGCCAAGGCGCACGCGGACGTGATCCACGTTGCCGGCGCCGACGGCGGCACGGGTGCGAGCCCGCTGCCCTCGATCAAGCATGCGGGCGCGCCCTGGGAGCTCGGGCTGGCCGAGACGCAGCAGGCGCTCGTCGCCAACCACCTGCGCAGCCGCGTGCGGGTTCGTGTCGACGGCGGCTTCAAGACCGGTCGCGACATCGTCGTCGCCGCCTTGCTCGGCGCCGACGAGTTCTCCTTCGGCACCGCACTCCTGCTCGCCGAGGGCTGCCTGATGGTCCGCTCCTGCCACCTGGACACGTGCCCGGTCGGGATCGCGACCCAGCGCCCCGAGCTGCGCGCGAAGTTCGCCGGGACACCCGAGATGGTGCAGGCGTACCTGCTGCTGGTCGCCGAGGAGGCCCGCCGGCTGCTCGCATCCCTCGGCCTGCGCTCGTTCGACGAGGCGGTCGGCCGGGTCGAGTGCCTGCGCCAGCGGCGGACCGGCGATCCTGCCGCGGACGTGCTGGACCTCTCGCCGCTCCTCGCCCGGAGCGGGGAGGGGCTGGCCCGCCACACGGGAGCGGGACCTGCGCGCTCCGGCGACCGGCTCGGGATCCTCCTGCACGCGCAGTGCAAGGCGGCGATCGAGGAGCCCGCGCTGATCGAGCCACGGCACCTGATCACGAACGGCGACCGGGCGGTGGGCGCCCGCCTCAGCGGAGCGATCGCGAAGAGGGTCGGCTCCGGCCTGCCCGCCGGCCGCGTGCGTGCGCGCTTCGAGGGCTCGGCAGGCCAGAGCTTCGGCGCTTTCCTCGTCGCGGGCGTCGAGCTCGACATCGTCGGCGAGGCGAACGACTACGTCGGCAAGGCGATGAGCGGCGGCCGGATCGTGATCTCCCCGCCGCCGGCAGACGCGGGCGACCCGTGCCTCCTCGGCAACACCGCGCTCTACGGCGCGACCGGCGGCAAGCTCTTCTGCGCGGGCTCCGCGGGGGAGCGCTTCGCCGTCCGCAACTCCGGCGCTGCTGCCGTCGTCGAGGGCGTCGGAGACCACGCCTGCGAGTACATGACCGCGGGCACGATCGTGATCCTCGGCGAGGTCGGGCTGAACTTGGGTGCGGGCATGACCGGCGGCGAGGCCTACGTCTACAACGGCGCGGAGGCCCTCGCCGTCGCGCTCAACGATGACCTCGTGTCCGCACACACGCCTGACCACCGGCAGCTCGAGGAGGTCCGCGCGCTCGTGGAGCGCCATCACCGCTACACGGGGTCAACGCGCGCGGCGACGCTCCTCGAGTGCTGGGACGAGGAGGCGGCTCGGTTCGTGCGCGTTGCCTCGAGGACGGAACTAGAGGCGGCCGGGAGCCGCGACGAGGCGGCCTTCGGGACAGCGCCCTGAGCGAGCGATGTTCCCGCGCGACCCGCAGATCACCCCTTGTCCCGGCTGCGGGACCGAGCTCCCGGCCCGCGAGCTGAGGCTCCACGTCTGCGACTGGTGGCGCTGGCTCGACCATCAGGTGCATCTGCGACGCGACGAGCTCGGCCGCTTCGAGCGCGAGCTCGGCGCTTACCTCGACTCCCCGAGCGGACAGTTCGACCTGTGGAGTGCCGAGCGCGAGCGTCTGCGGCCGGCTCAGGCCCGCGCGTCGGCCTCCGCAGCCCGCCGCGCGAGCTCGTCCTCGACGGCGGCCGGGTCGAGCCCGCGGGTGGCGAGCAGCACGTAGGAGTGGAACCACAGGTCGGCGAGCTCCGAGACGAGGCGCTCGTCGCTCTCGGAGGCGCCGGCGAGCGCCGCCTCGACGCCCTCCTCTCCGAGCTTCCGCGCCGCCGCCGCCGGGCCCGCTTCGACGAGCCGGGCGACGTACGACCCCTCCGGCTGCGTCGCCGCGCGCTCGGCGACCCGCCGCCAGAGCCAGGGGGCGAAGCAGGAGAGCGAGCCCGTGTGGCAGGCGGGTCCGGACGGGCGCACGCGGAGGAGGACCGCGTCGCCGTCGCAGTCCTCGCGTAGCTCCTCGACGGCGAGCACGTTCCCCGACGTCTCCCCCTTGCGCCAGAGCCGGCCGCGCGAGCGGCTGAAGAAGTGCGCCTCGCCCGTCTCGCGGGTGAGGCGGAGCGCCTCGTCGTCCATCCAGGCGAGCATGAGGACGCGACCCGTGGTCGCGTCCTGGACGATCGCGGCCTGGAGCTCAAGCTGCATCGCGGAGCGGCACCCCCAGGCCGCGGAGCTCGTCCCGGAGGGCGGTCAGGCGCGCCGGGTTCTCGTGGAGGATCGACGCAAGCAGCGCGGCCTGGGCGACCTCGAGCGCCTCGGCGACGTGCCTCGCGTCGCCCGCGCCGCCCGAGGCGATCACCGGGATCGCGACTGCGTCCGCGACCGCGCGGGTCAGCTCGAGGTCGTACCCCTGCCGCGTCCCGTCGGTGTCGATCGACGTCAGCAGGATCTCGCCCGCCCCGCGCGCCTCCGCCTCGGTCGCCCACGCAACGGCGTCGCGGCCGGTCGGCGCCGTCCCTGCCCGCGCGTAGACCTTTCTTGCCGCGGCGTCGATCGCGACGACGACGGCCTGCGAGCCGAGGAGCGCCGCCAGCTCGCCGATCAGCGCGGGTCGCTCTAGCGCGGCGCTGTTGACAGCGACCCTGTCCGCCCCGGCGCGCAGGAGAGCCTCGCCGTCCGCTGCGCTGCGCACGCCGCCGCCGACCGTGAAGGGGATCGCGAGCTCGTCGGCCACGCGCGAGACGAGCTCCGGCAGCAGCGGCCGCTCCTCGACGGTCGCGGTCACGTCGAGGAAGACGAGCTCGTCGGCGCCCGCG
>JBCKBY010000107.1:0-6305 GCA_038910715.1 Gaiellaceae bacterium | reverse complement strand
AGATCGCTCACGACGCCGCGGGGTGCGCGACGACCCGTACGGCCGTCAGAGTGGGAGTCGCCCCCTCCTCGAGGTCGGCCTTGCACGCTCTCGCCTGAACGAGCACGCGGTCGCCGGACAGAAGCTCGCCGAGCGTCTTCTTGCCCTGGCGACGAACCTTCATGTTCTCGCCGACGAGGATCGACAGCGGCTGGGACGCCGCCACGTACGCGCGTCCAAAGCGGTTCCCACTCGTCGCATTCACGCTCAGCGTGGTGCCGGACGGACCAGGCGCAGCGGCGAGCGTTCCCTTCAGCACCACCGTCACCTTGGGCTTACACCCTTCGCCCGTCGCGAGTGGCTTGCCTTTTCCGGGTGGCGGTGCCGCGACCGCGACCGAGACACCAAGACTGGCCGCGACCAGCGTCACCAACAGCAACTTCAGTTTCATGCCTGCCTCCTGCATGCCGAAATGCACGTGCTCACATGAGTAGACGCGATCAACAGGCAAAACTTGCACGTTCCCGCACGGATTTCCCTCGAACGAGGAACGATCGCCCGTCAGCTCGACACCGACGATCATCGATCCAGGATCAAGCTTGGGTCGGTGCCGCCTTTCCGCCAGAAGACGACGTCTGGCGTCAAGGGCGGGGTGCCCGGGCCGTCAGGGCAGGATCCGGTGTCGCACCTTCGCCCAGCACTGCGACAGCCCTGTCCAGCCGCATGCTTAGCGGACGTAGGCCCGCTTGTTCAGGGCTTGCCGCCCTCCTCCTCTTTGTCACTGCGGACGACGACATCGTCCTCGGCCTCGACCTCGACGACCCTGCCGTCGGGATAGATGTTGTAGACGGCTCCTACCGCCGCCTTCTTGGAGGCGGCCGGTTCAAGGCGGCACGAGACCTGGGCGCCTCACGGCTACAGGCGATTCGGCTCGCGCTCCTGCCGATACTCGTGCCCGCGATCGTCGCCAGCGCAATCATCGTGTTCGCGATCTCGATGGACGATTTCGTGATCAGCCAGTTCCTCTCGTCCGGTACGAACACAGACACGGTTCCGGTGAGGATCTACTCGACGGGCCGCACGGCCCCTACGCCCGCGCTGAACGCGCTCGCGACGCTCACGCTGGCCGTCACGATCGTGATCGCCTCGCTGGGGTTCCTCCTGTGGAAACTCGTGCGGAACGTGAGAGGCCAGACGGGCTCGACGGTCGGGGAGTTCGCTGCGCTCGAGGCCGACCCGACGCGCTAGCCAGCGAGCACGGCCTCGGCGGCCGCCTCACCCGACCGCAGAGCCCCTTCCATGTGCATGTGCCCGCGGCCGGCTATGTCCGCGCACGCCCAGTGGATCGGGCCGACGGGCCTGCGCAGGTCGAGGCCAAAGCGCGTGAGCCCGCCGATTCCGAACGTCGCTGCGTACGCGCCCCGCGTCCACTCCTCTGCAGCCCAGTCCGTCTCGATGAAGTCGAGCGCCTGCAGGGCGCGCGGGCCGACGAAGTTCGCCAGGCCTTCGAGGACAGCCGTTCTGCGGGCATCCGGGCTCATAGTGGCCGCTCGGTCCGCCTGCTCTCCGGGGAGGAATGTGCAGAGGACACCCACGGAAGCAGACCGCGGCGAGTTGTCGTACATCTCCCGGACGAACTGATACGGAGCGAAGCCCTCGCCCGAGAGCCCGTCGCCGCGCCAGAACGGCTCGTCGTAGGCGGCGAGATATTTCGTCACCGCCCCTTGCGAGGTCGCCTGGGCGAGCTGCATGCGCCAGGCCGGCAGCGCGGGCTCGAATCGAATCGCCCCTGCCAGGTTGGGAGGGACGGCAACGATCGCGCTTCCCGCGCGGACGCGAACCGCGCCCGCATCGACGTCGACGCGATCGTCTGACCAGCGGACCGTTCGCACAGGTGCGCCTAGCACGACACGCTCGCCCAGGAGCTCCGCAAGCCGGATGGGGATGAGCTGCGATCCCCCGATCACCCGGAAAGCGAGACACTGTTCCGCCGCGAAGAGCTCGTACGTCCCGCCGGCGCCAGCGATCGCCCACAGTCCCTGGAGCAGCGAGAAGGAGTGGGCCGGCTTTGTCAGGAAGCCGTCGGCGAGATACGAGCGGAGATTCTCACGAGCAGTCTCGTCGGCGACCTCAGCGCGGAGCCATTCATCGAAGGTGATCGTGTCCAGCGCTTGCGCGTCCGGGTGCGTCCACGGCGCCTCCGGGTCGAGCTCCTTCGCAAGCGCGTCGAGCTTCGCGTCGGCCTCCTTCAGCGCGCGCTCGGAGCTCGACGAGAGGCCCGTGTCGGACCCGGAGTGACGGTGCGCGCGCCCCGACTCGTCGACGTAGACGTCATCACCGTCTCGGTAGGCAGGGAAGAGCTCGATGCCGAGGTCGGGAAGAAGCGCGTGCAGCCTCGAGTGGTACGGCGCGACCCATTCGCCGCCGAGCTCGTTGGCCTCGCCGCCGATCTCCGTGTCCCAAAGCCGTCCGCCGACACGGTCGCGAGCTTCGAGGACGACGACGGTTCGACCTGCGGCCGCGATGCGCGATGCGGCTGCGAGCCCCGATACGCCCGCACCGACAACCGCGACGTCGGCTTGGATCAGGCGTGCGTCCAAGCTTCCCTCCCGAGCGCTGCCGCGGCGGCCGCTCGACCCGTCCGCACGGCGCCTTCCATGTAGCCGGCGACCCACTGGTCGGATCCGCAGACGTAGAAGGGCGGGTCGTGAGTTCCATGGAGCGGGCCGACGCGAAGCACGTCCCCCGGCCACCACTGCGTCGTGTACCCGAGCGTGTAGGGATCGGTCGCCCAGAGTCGGATGAACGTGTGTCGCGGCGCGCCGGCGTCCGGTCCGTACATCCGGACGAGCTCCTCGTGCAGGACGCGCTCACGATCCTCTTCCGCCGTCGCGAGCAGCCACATGACACGTTCGGGAGGGACGAGCCCCGAGAGCACCCCAGGACGTTGGGGCCACGTTGACGCCAGAAGCTGCTCCCCCTCCGAGAGGCCATTCGCGCCCACATCGGCCCACACCGCGCGGTCGTAGACGGTGACGACCTTCGCCGCGCAAGCCTGGCGCTGCGCGCGTAGCGAGGCGAGGCGCTCGGGCGCCACTCCTTCGATCCGGATTCCATGGAGCACGCTGACCGGCAGGGCGCACACGACCGCTTCTGCGCCGATCTTCTCGCCGGAAGCGAGACTCACGCGGCACCCGCTCGCCGTGACGGAGATCGACGCCACCTCGGCGCCGAAGCGAATCCGCCCGCCGAGCTCGGCGCCCATTCGTAGTGCGACCTCGGCGCTTCCCTCGGCGACCTGCATCGACTCCCAGAGGTCGTAGGAGTAGAAACCGTCGTCGCCGACAGCTGCGCCGGCCCGTAACTCGGCGAGCAAGGATCTGCGCTCGCTCGAGCCACCCGACATGGCAAGCGCCGCCGTCTCGATGGCGCGCACGGTCGACGGCAGCGCGTCCACCGAGCGGAGCCAACCCGCCATCGAGAGACCGTCGAGCCGAGCCGCATCCGGGTGCGACCACGGATCATCGGGATCGACGGTTGCGAGAAGCCCGCCGAACAGTCGCTCGACCCGCTCGTGGTCTGCGCGCTGCCCGGCGGTCGCGAACGGGAAGCCGTCCTCCGAGCGGAGAACGCCATCGGCGAGGTCGTATGTCGTCGCTCCTTCGACTGCCGTGTACGTCGATGCGAGGGTCAACCCCAGCTCCGCAACGAGGTCGAGATACGACGTATGGGCCTCTCCGACGAGCTCACCTCCGAGCTGCACGGGGCGCCCCGTGTCGACCGAGACCTGCTCGACCCGGCCGCCGACCCGCTCGCGCGCCTCGAGTACGAGAACGTCAGCGCCCGCGCGGTCGAGTTCGCGCGCCGCGGAAAGCCCCGCCAGCCCGGCGCCGAGAACGACGACGTCCGTCATTCGACCACCGGCTCGTCGTCGGCGAGAATCCGCAGAGCGTCAGCTGGAAGATGAGCGGTGACGGCGGCGCCGGGGTCGTACTCGTCGACGTCCCCCGAGTTCGCAACCAGCGCTTGCACCCGCTCGCCACCGGGAAGTACGACGAACACCTGCGTCGTCGAGCCGAGATAGACGAAGCGCTCGATCGTCGCCGGAACGCGGTTCGCCCCTGTAGCTCCGGGCGGCTCGATGCGTACGCGCTCCGGCCGAATCGTGAGTCGAACGACCCCGGCCGCTCCCTTATCCCCACGCGTCGCAGCCAACATGATCCCACCGACGTCCACGCGCCCCCCGTCGACGACACGTCCGCGCATCAGGTTGGAAACGCCAAGGAAGTCCGCTACGAACGTCGTTGAAGGGTGCTCGTACACGTCGCGCGGCGTGCCGAGTTGCTCCACCTTCCCGTTCGCCATGACCGCAAGGCGATCGGACATGGTCAGGGCTTCTTCCTGATCGTGCGTCACATAGAGGAACGTGATCCCGATCTCGCGCTGCAGGCTCTTCAACTCGACCTGAAGCTCGCGGCGGAGCTTCGCGTCTAGCGCACCGAGCGGCTCGTCGAGCAGGAGCACGGACGGCGAGAGCACGAGGGCGCGCGCCAACGCAACGCGCTGCTGTTGTCCGCCCGAGAGCTGGTGGGGCCGGCGCTGCTCGTATCCGCCGAGCCGAACGAGCTCGAGAACCTCATGGACACGCGTGCGAGCTTCGTCCTTGGACATGCTCCTGAACCGAAGTCCGAACCCGACGTTCTGCTCCACGCTCAGATGCGGGAAGAGCGCGTAGCTTTGAAACACCGTATTCACGGGTCGGCGATGCGGAGGGGTCTCGGTCACGTCGATATCGCCGATGACGATGCGCCCGGCATCCGGTCGCTCGAAACCCGCGATCATCCGCAGAGTCGTCGTCTTCCCGCACCCCGACGGGCCGAGCAGGGAGAAGAACTCCCCGCTCTCGATCTCGAGCGAGACGTCGTCGACTGCGGTCACCAAGTCGAAACGCTTGGTGAGCCCGTCGAGAAGCACCGCCTGCGAGCGAAGCGTCACGGCGCGAGCTCTCGATCGACGCACACGCTCAGGAACTCCCCCGCCCGCGCGCGGTCGAGGAGACCGAGATAGAGGACCGAATCCAGCCCGTCTGCCACCGCGGCGAGACGCCAGCCGGCCGCATCGGGGTCGACGGACACCGGAACGGAGCCGTCCCGGCGACCTTCGTCGAGCAGTCGCACGATCCGCTCTGCCCACTCCCGGTAGCGCTGCTGGAGCAGCGGACGAAGCGCGTCGTCGTCGCGAAGGCTGCTCCAGACCTCGTTCCACAGCGCGGGCGTCTCCTCGAGCTCCGGGTCGATCGTGCGGAGAAGCGCCCGCTCTGCTTTCTCTGCACCGGTCGACAACGCGAGCAACTCGGCCTCGAGCGCCGCGACACGGCGATCCTCCGCGAAAGCAAATGCTGCCGTCAGCAGCTCCTGCCTCGTCTGGAAGTAGTAGTGGACGAGCGTCCGCGAGACTCCGGCCTCAACTGCGACGCGTCCGATCCGCAGGGCGTGGGCACCCTCCGCGACAACCACACGGCAGGCGGCGCGCAGGATCTCGTCGACGCGACCGCTCGCGGCACGCGCCGGCGCTTGCTCGATTCCCGCCATCCCGGGTAATCCTGACTGACAAGACAGTCAGGAGGCAAGTAGATGGAGACGGCGGAGAGGAACTCGATCGCGCCCTTCGAGCACGCGCTCGAGGACGGCTGGACGCTCCCCGCGAGCTGGTACTCGGACGAGCACGTGTTCGCACTCGAGCGTGAACGAATTTTCGCTCAGGCATGGCACTACGCGGGACCCGCGGAGTGGGTCGCGGACCGCGGTTGCTTCTTCGCGGCGCAGGTCGGCCATGTTCCGATCGCAGTCGTTCGAGGCGCTGACGGTACTTTGCGCGGCTTCGTAAACGTGTGTCGGCACCGTGGGCATCTCGTTCTCTCCGGCGAGGGTTGCCGCGAGACGTTGCAGCGCCCCTATCACGCCTGGACCTATGACCTCGACGGGTCGCTACGCAAAGCGCCGCGCTCCGAACGAGAGCCCGGGTTCGATCCCGCTGGACTCTCGCTTCTCCCGGTGTCCGTGGACACCTGGGGGCCGTTCGTCTTCGTCAACCCGGACCCTGGCGCAGCGCCACTCGAGGATGTGCTCGGAGAGATGCCCGCCATCGTCACGCGGAGCGGCCTCGACGTCGGCACCCTCCGCTTCCACTCTCACCACGAGTGGCCCGTCGGCTCGAACTGGAAGATCGCGATGGAGAACTACCTCGAGTGCTACCACTGCTCGGCCGCACACCCGGGGTTCAGCAAGGTGATCGACGTCAACCCCGACAACTACCTCCTGGGCCTT
>JBCKBY010000106.1:0-6393 GCA_038910715.1 Gaiellaceae bacterium | reverse complement strand
GAACACATCTTCTCGCCGTGCGGCGTAGCGATGGGAGAGCTCGAGTACGAACTCCTGCCCGACTTCGGTCATTTCGGGACCTCCTGTCCCTCGTGGGTTTCTGCGAGATGTCGCGCAACGACGTCGAACTTCGCCTCCCAGAGCGAGCGGTGAAAATCGAGCCAAGCCGATGCGTCGCGCAACGGGCGCGGCTCGAGGCGCAGCAGATGGGTTCGTCCGTGAACCGTTCGACTCACAACTCCCGCCACTTCGAGCACTTTGAGGTGCTTCGTGACAGCCGGCTTCGAGATCCCGAGCCCCGCAGACGCCTTGCCGACCGTCGTCGGCCCGGCGACAAGGCGTTCGACAATCGCCCTTCGGACCGAGTGGGACAGCGCGTCGAAGCTGCGGTCGAGTTTTGCTTGATAGTTCACCGAGAGGGGCGATTATCCCTTGACAGTAGGTACCTACCGTGGTAACCTCTACTCATGGCAGGGAGCCCGAAGAAGCAGAAGCCCGAGCGGTACACGGTCGCGGATCTCAACCGCGAGTTCCCGGACGACGACGTCTGCCTCGACTGGCTCTGGCGGCATCTCTACAGCACTGATGGCCAGACAGCGGAGTGCCCGAAGTGCGGCAAGACGCGACGTTTCCACCGCGTCCGCTCGCGCCAGTCGTACTCCTGCGACACCTGCGGTCACCATCTCCACCCGACAGCGGGGACGATCTTCGAGAAGTCTTCGACGCCGCTCCGGTTGTGGTTCCACGCCATCTTCCTCCTGAGTCAGACGCGCTGCGGCATCTCCGCGAAGCAACTCGAGCGCGAAATCGGCGTCACGTACAAGACGGCGTGGCGCATGTTCAACTCGATTCGTCGGCTCCTACAGGAAGACGGTGGACCGCCGCTCAGCGGTCAGGTCGAGATTGACGAGACCACGTGGGGCGGAAAGATTCGGGCTTCGGATCGCTCCCGCGCCGAGACCTCGACGCAGCGGCGACAGGAAGCAATGGCGATGATCGCGGATCGTCCAACCATCTTCGGAATGGTGGAGCGTGGCGGTCGCGTTCGGGTGACCGTCGTCCCCGATCGGAGCAAGGAAACGCTCCATCGCGTGATCCGCGAGAACGTCAGCCCGGATGCAACGATCTACACGGACGAGTTCACGCTATACGCCGGACTCGACCGCGAGTTCGCGGGGCACCATCGAATCAGGCACCAAGACGAGATCTACGCGGACGGCGACATTCATACCCAGACGATCGAGGGATTCTTCGGCAACGTGAAACGTGGACTCTCGGGCGTTCAGCACAACGTGAGTCGCAAGTGGCTCGAGCTTTACGTCCAGGAGTTCGCCTTCAAGTACAACCACCGCGACGACGGCGAGCCGATGTTCAAGATCTTCTTGCGGAACGTGCGGCACGCCGCTTCCGCTTCGCCGGACGTTCCTCCGGCTCTAGCTTTCTAGATGCCTTCTTCAAGTCGCGGAAGAAGTCGCCGCGCTCATATGACTCGGCTGCTTCCTCCGGCTCCCGGTTCTTCTCCTTCGTCACGCCGTCACCGCCTCCCGAAGCTCAACATCCTCAGCCGGCCATGGCGTAGCTTCAGGATCGCGCCCTTCGGCTTTCGCGGCTTCCCACTCGTCTTCTCGGCAGACCCAGACAACGGCGAAGTCGTGTCCGGGCTCAATCACACTCACGGCTCGGCGCTCAAGCCTTTCGCCTGTAGCCGAACGCACAGTAACGCGCTTTCCGGGCTCGATGTTCATGTCGCTCACCTCCGACCCGGACATTAGGTTGATGCCACTCTAACTGCCAACTTTCGTCTTGCATCGGCAGCGCGTCTCCACGCGCGGCCGAAAGGTGGTATGGTGGCATTTTGCGAGATGCCATCCAGCTAGGAGGTTAGACGTGGAAACCACGGGTTCTGCAAGCGGAGAGGTAACGGCCCCTCCGTACATTTCGTTCCGAACCGTTTTGAACCTGGTCGAGCGTATGGCGGACGAAGGCATACCGCCGCGCATCGACCGGAGCTACCTGAGCAAGCTCTCAGGCGGCTATCAGGGCCAGGTTCTTGCGGCCCTTCGTTGGCTCAACCTCATTGACGACGAGGGCCGGGTTCAGGATTCGCTTGTCGGGCTCGTCCAAAACCCAAACGAGCGCGGCGAGCGGATCGGCTCCATCATCCGCGAGCGCTACCCGGAGGCCGTGTCCCTCGGGGAGCAGAACGCAACGCAAGGACAACTCGATGACGAGTTGCGCAAGACGGGGATTGGCGGGGCGACGTTGCGCAAGGCAACTTCGTTCTACCTCCACGCCGCCGCGTTCGGAGGAATCCCCGTAAGCCCGTACTTCAAGGCGTCCGCTCCGCAGGCGGGGCGACGTGCCCCGCAAAGACGCAAGGCTCGTGCCGAGAAGGAGCACGAGACGCCGCAGGTGAATTCTCCGTCCGCGAACGGTCCGACGCTCGACACGTTGCGAACGCGCTACGTCGAGATGCTCATGCAGAAGGCCGAAGGGCAGGATCAGATGGAGGACAACCTGCTCGACCGCATCGAGGCTCTACTCGGCTACAGCGGTGAGGTCAACGGCAAGCGGGAGGTGGGTGAAGACCTACATTCCACGCACTGAAGAACGAAGGGCGAGGTAACGGCCTCGCCCTTCGGCTTTTCTTGGAGCGAGCCTCCTAGCTGGTGCTAGGACACGGGGTTAGACCCGACGATGCCATCCGCGACATGCGGTTCGATTCCGCCTCGCTCCGTTACGCATTGTAAAGAAGACTAGGCTCAGGCTGCGACAGCCTCGGCGAGGGCCGCCGCGATCTCGTCGCGAGTCACCTCTTTCTCCGCGCCCGTCGAGGAGAGAATCTTTAGCTCCCGCGCTGCCTCCGGGTGGGAGGCGACGAGACTGAGAAAGAGGTTCTTGGCAGGCGGAAGCGTCTCGAACTCGCCGAGAACGTTCCTTGAGATTGTGTCCACCACGATGTACATGCGCTGCCTCCTACCTTATATCGGCACATCTAACCACGCAGTCGAGCAAAAGGCGAGACGGAGCCCACACGGTCACGTGTCCCGTCCTTCTGTTCGTGATGGCGAGATGAACCTCTCTCCTGCCCCTGAGATCGACTTCAGCGTAGCAGTGACCGATCTGGCCGCTCCTGGCCATCTTGCGCGCTTTAGCTTCGGTCGTCCACATGGAGATGCCAAGTGCGCGGAAGAAAATCTCCGATGGAAACGACCTTCCAGCAAGGACATAGGAGATGAAGTCGGACTGTCCCGGAGGACACGTCTCCATTACGCGAAAAAGCGTCGTTCCAAGATCAGTGCCACGGTAGATCTGATACCGCGGTTCTGTCCCTTCGATCAGCGTCATCGGCAGTCATTGTAAGACTACCTACCGTCAAGGGATAATCGCCCCGAGAGGTGAACAATAGCAGGGTTGCGCTCCAAGTGGCCAATCGGGCTTCTCGTGCGCGCGATCGTCGTCCTTGCGTCCCTACGTCTCCTTCTTGGTCAGCTTCATCGGGCGTGCGTACACGAGGTACCGTTCGCTCGCGAAGAACCGCGGGTGACACGCCTGCAAGACGAGTTCCTCGCGGCCTCGAGACTCGAGTGCGGACAGGTCGTTGTCGTCAACGATACGGTGCCCGGTGACGCGGTACTCCACGGATGCATACGGAAGCCCCAGGAGAATCACGTCGCCACGGCGAAGCTTGTCGATATCGGAGAACGGTGCCCCAAAGGTCGTTCGGTGACCTGCGACATAGACGAGCCGGTCTTCGCCGGGCATCGAAGTCTCCAAGTGGCGGCCGGGGCCGCGACGCAGATCTCCGGAACTCGTGCCGTTCACGATGACGGCGTCGAGGTCGAGCCGCGGGATCTCGAGTCGCGCGACAGCGTCACCTTCCTCGCTTGCCAGGCGGAATCGCCGCGCCTCGCGACTGACGTCTGCCTTCGGCGGCCGCCCGGTCTGTTTCACAGGCTCGGGGCGGGTGACCCAGTCCTTGAACGTCGCATCGAGCTTCGTCTCCAATCGGCGCTGCTCGTAGGCGGTGAAGACGGTCGTGAACGGGTCCTTCCAGAGGTAGACCGTCGCGGACCACGCGAGCACCCCGAGCCCAATGACGAGAATGAGCGTTCCAAGCCGATGTTTCATGACGCCAACCACAGAGTAGGTGCGAACGCCTCCGGCGTGGTGGGACAGGCTCACAGATGACGCGAACGAAGCGGACGTTCGTCGTGGCCGCCGCTACGACGGCCATCGTGATCGCCGCTAACGCAAGCGAGGGCGCGTACTTCTCCCAGTCCTGGGGATGGGTTGCGCTCGCCTTTCTGATTCCGACAACTCTCGCGCTCATCCTTGAGCGCGCAACGATTCCCGGGCGACAACGAGCGGCGTTCGCCCTGCTGATGCTCCTCTTTGCGGCGTGGATCGCGCTTTCCGCGTTCTGGTCCGTCAGCACTGCAGGATCGATTCGCGAGCTCGAGCGGATGCTCGCGTACGTCGCCGTCGCGCTCGCGCTCGCTATCGTCCTCCGCCGCGGCGACGCCGCAGGTGTGGCAGCCGGTGTCGTGGTGGGGGTCGCGGCCGTCTCCACCTACAGCCTCGCCACGCGACTTGTTCCGGACCGGCTGGACACGCGTGACGACCCCACGCTTCCCTATCGCCTGGCCGAGCCGCTCGGATACTGGAACGCGCTGGGTCTGCTCGCGGCCATGGGCCTGCTCGTCGCGCTGGGATTCGTCGCGCATAGTAGGAAAGCGTGGCCCGCGGTAGCGGCCGCTCTTGCCTTGCCAGTCCTCGCTGCCGCGCTCTACTTCGCGTTTAGCCGTGGCGCGTGGGCTGCGCTGTTCTTCGGGCTGGGCGGGATAGTCGCCTTGGATCCGCGCCGCCTGCGTCTGCTATGGGCAGCGGTCGTGGTAGCACCGGCATCGGTCGCGTGTGTGGCCTACGCGTCGCGTCAAACGGCGCTCACGACCGAGGACGCTGCGACCGCCGACGCCGTTGCCGAGGGACATCGCATGGTGTTCGTCGTCGTGGTGCTCGCGTTGTGCTCCGGGTTACTCGCAGGCGGTGCCTTCGCCATCGCTCGGCGAATCGCGGTAACGAGAGGAACTGTTCGGGCGGTCAACGTCGCGCTTGCCGCACTCTTCGTCGTAGCGGTTGGAATTGTCGTTGCCGCCGCGGGAGGTCCAGATCGCGCTGCTTCTGAGCTCAAAGCACGCTTTGATGCGGCACCGGTGACTGGCGTTGATCTCAATGCAAGGCTCTTCAGTGCGTCCGGCAACGGTCGTGGTGAGAGCATCGGAGTCGCGTGGGATGCATTCCGCGACCGCCCTATCCTCGGTCACGGCGCGGGCTCGTACGAGTACGTCTGGTACGAGAATCGAGAGACCCGACTCGTGATTCGAGACGCGCATTCGCTCTATGCGGAGGTCCTGAGTGAGGTTGGGGCGGTAGGTCTTGCGCTTCTGTGCCTCGCGCTCGTCGTGCCGCTTATTGCAGTCTTCCAGGCGCGCCGATCGCGATACGTCGCCGCGGGCGCCGGCGCGTATCTCGCGTGGCTGGCGGCCAGTGCGCTCGACTGGCACTGGGAGATGGTGGGTGTCACCGTCACCGCGCTCCTCGCCGGTGGAGTCGCGCTTCTGGCAGCCGATCGTCGCCGTCCAACCCCTGTGCCAACGAGGACGCGAGTCGTCATGCTCGCCGGCTCGATCGTGCTGACCGTGCTCTCGCTCATCAGCCTCGTTGGCAACCAGGCGCTCTTCGCAGGCAAGGAGGCGCGGGCGCGCAAGGAGTGGGCATCAGCCGCGGAACACGCGCGTCGTGCACAAGCACTTCTCATCTGGTCGTACGAGCCGGAGCTCGTTCTCGGCGACGCGGCGGCGGGTCTCGGGGATCGAGAGACAGCGCTCGACGCGTACCGTGACGCGGTGAAGACGGATCCACGGAACTGGGTAGCTTGGCTTCGTCTTGCGCAGATCACTCGAGGAGCGGAGCGCGTCGCAGCCTATGCCAGGGTGCGCGAACTAAACCCCCTCGAGGAGAACCTGCCGGGTGAACCCGCGCGCGAGCCCGGCTAGCTCTTGCGGCGTTCGCGGCGCCGGAGCGCCACGCCGACGGCGACGAGGCCGCCGCCGACAGCTACTGCTCCGAGAAGCGAGAGACCGGTGTTCGGCAGCGCGTCGGCATCGGCTGCCACGGCCGAAGCGGTGTCTCCGCCGGATGTTGCAGAAACCTTGACTCCTGCAACCTTGGTGCCGTACTGATCCGTGGCAGAGGAGGGTGACGCCGCGTATGCGGCCCCGCCGAGCGCGAGAAAGAGCCCGACCACCAGGACGAGGTACGCGGCCACGAATGCAAATGTCGACGAGCGAGTTCTACCCATTCCTCAACCTCCCAGACGGAGCATACTCA
>JBCKBY010000105.1:0-6461 GCA_038910715.1 Gaiellaceae bacterium | reverse complement strand
ACCTGCTCGAGGACGAGCGGTAGTTCGACGCGCGAGCCGAGGAAGCGAATTCCGGGCACCGGCTCGGGAGCCACGGCACCAACGAATTCGTAGGTCAGGCCGCCACGAGCGGCAGCGAGTGACTGGCGCAGCCGAACGAGACTCTCGCCCTCCCCGACCAGCACGACGCGCCTGCGGACTCCCGCCGCACGCATGACTTCGAGTGATGTGGACTCGTAGGCCGCGCGGAGGAGCCCGATCGTCACCGCCGAGACGACGACGGAGGTCGGAATGAGGCCCGAGGTCGTGAAGTCGTAGTTCGTGCCGAATCCGAACGCGAGCACGATCAGCGCCACGGCGATGAGGGACGCCAGGATCCGGCCGGCGCCCGGCCGGCGTTCGCGCTGACGGTAGAGACCGGCTTGCGCAAAGACGAGGACGGTGATCGGAGCCGCGAACTTCAGCCACTCGGCCGGCCCCTCCCGCCACAGCAGGCTCCAAAGAATGTCTCCCTCCCCCGCGACCAGCTGCCGGATCACGAGAGCGAGGTAGATCCCCAGAGCGAGCCCGATCACGTCGAGGATCACGAGCGCGTTGCTCCGAACCCGACGTACCGCGAAGGCGAGTCGTACCAGGCAGTTCGCGACGCACTTGCGCGGGTCAAAGGTGACCGCTATCTCCGGCGAGACGAGTCCCACCCGGAGGAGTCGGGGCTCGATCGGGTGGCGCGCGAGACGATCCGTCGCTGGGTGACCCCGCGCTGGAAGCGCCATCTCGAGCGGCTCGTAGAGAACGAGAAGCCCGATGCGGTCGTCGTGTTCACCGTTCCGATGGCGCATCTCCGCGGCATCCCCGATGCGCTTCGGACACGGTTCGGGATCCCGATCGTCTTCTACGACGGCGACGTCCCGATGAGCCTTCCCGAGTTCGGAGGCATGGACACCGGGTTCAACCCCTACCACGGCGCTGATCCGTGGGAGTACGACCTCGTCCTCTCGAACTCCGAGGGCGGTATCCCGCGTCTCTTGGAGCTCGGTGCACGCCGCGCCGATGCTCTCTACTGGGGCGCCGATCCCGAGTTCTTCTCGCCGCAGCCGGTCGACAAGGACGTCGACGTCTTCTTCTACGGCTACGGAGACAAGTTCCGGCGCGATTGGATGAAGGCGATGGTGGGCGAGCCGTCGAGGCTCGCTCCCGAGCTCGACTTCGCGCTCGGCGGGCTCGACTTTCAGGGAGACACCGGAGCGGCCCGGACTCTCGGTGACGTTCCGTTCAACGTCTTCGCTCGCGCGATCTCAGCGGCTCGCGTCAACCTCAACATCACGCGCCGCCCGCACGCGACGGTCGCCGGATCGTCGACCGCGCGACCCTTCGAGCTCGCCTCGTCGGGTGCGGCAATCGTCTCGAACCCGCACGAGGGGATCGAGCGATGGTTCGAGCCGGGCCGCGAGCTTGTAATCGTCGAAAGCGCCGAGGACGCCGTCTCCGCGTACCGGGAGCTCCTCGCCGATCCTGCTCAGGCCGAGGAGATGGGCCGGCGCGCGCGGGAGCGCGTTCTCGACGAGCACACCTACGCGCATCGCGCGAGGCGGTTGCTCGAGCTCGTCGGGCTCGAAGCGGGGGTGAGCGTGTGACAGAGCAGCGGCTCGTCGCGATCGTGCCTGCATGGAACGAATCGGGCGCGATCGGCGTCGTTGTCGACGAGATCAAGGGCTTCGATCCCGCGATCGACGTCGTCGTGATCGACGACTGCTCGACCGACGACACCGCCGAGGTGGCGGAGTCGCATGGCGCGACCGTGCTCCGTCTTCCGTTCAACGTCGGCATCGGTGGCGCTGTCCAGACCGGGTTCCGGTACGCGGTCGAACACGGATACGAGGTCGCCGTCCGGCTCGACGGAGACGGTCAGCACGCCGCGGCCGAGATCCCGAAGATCCTTGGGCCAGTCAAAGCGGGCGACGCCGATCTCGTGATCGGATCGCGCTTCGTCGACCCGGGCGGCGTGTATCGTGCGCCGTTCGCGCGGCGGATCGGCATCGGCGTCTTCGCGCGTCTCGTCTCGATCCTCGGCGGTCAGCGTGTCACCGACACGACATCGGGCTTCGTCGCCCTCAGTCGCGCGGGGATCGAGCTTTTCGCGGTCGAGTTTCCCCACGACTACCCCGAGGTGGAGGCGACGCTCGTTGCGCTTCGGAGCGGGTTGCGTGTGACACAGGTGCAGGTCGACATGCGAGAGCGCACGACCGGGTCGTCCTCGATCACGTTCGTCCGGTCGCTGTACTACATCGTCAAGGTCATGCTCGCGTTGCTCGTAGCCAGCTTGCGGCGGTACCCGCGACTCGAAGGCGCGCGGCAGTGACGCCCGTTCGAGTCTCGATCGTCGGTGCCATTGCGTCGATCCTCCTCATCCTGGTCGTTCTCGAACTCGTTCGAGGCCGACGACTCAAAGAGCGTTATGCCTTGCTTTGGCTGGCCACGGGTGTCGTTCTCCTCGTGCTCTCGGTCTGGCGCGACGGCCTGAACACGGTCGCCGGTTGGGCCGGGGTGACGAGCTATCCACCCGCGGTTCTGTTTGCCGTTGCGACGCTCTTCATCCTGCTCGTCCTGCTCCACTACTCGACCGTGATCTCGAAGCTCACCGACGAGAACGTCGATCTCGCGCAACGGATCGCCCTGCTCGAGGACCGGGTCAGCCGGCTAGAGCCACCGCCGGACTGAACGCGAAGACGTCGCCCGCGTCGGGGTCGTCGATCCAGTTCGTCCCGACGCCGATTCGGTACGTGGCGCGAGCCGGTGCGGATGTGTCGACGAAGGTCATGTCGCGTGTGGTCGCGATCGGTGTTCCCTTCACGTAGCAGTACAGCGCCGTTCCTCCCGAGATGAAGCACGCCGTGTCCTCGCCAGGGCCGTCGTGGCGGTAGACGCGATAGAAGACGTCTCCGCGCCAGTTCGCGCTGTCGCTCCAGGTGAGATCTGCCGCGGTGCCCTTGCGCTCGACGCGAAGCGAGACCGACTCGTCGACGGGCGCGAGGATGTCACTGCCCTCACCGCCTGGCTCGCCCTGGAAGACCGCAGGAGTGGGAAGATCGGCAGGCGACGACGCGGCGAGCGCGGCAGCCGGGAGCGCGACGCAGAAGACCGCGGCGACGACGATCCAGCGGGGGGCGATTGCCGGGGTCTGGGGCGGCCGCATTCGATCCCCCAGGCGGCGCGCGAGTGTCGGGATCAGCAGCGGGATCGAGGCGAAGAGGAGGAGATAGGCGGGCCATGCGGGCATGAGCAGCCGCCAGAAGGTGTTCGCCTGGATGTCTGCGCGTGGTGAGAAGCCCTTCACCACGAGAAACGCTGCGAGCCAGCCGCCGAGCAGTGCCGCGATAGCGCCGCGCCGAACTCGGAGCACGGCGATGAGGCCTGCGATCGGAGCCCACTGGGCAAGCCGAGCGCTCCAGAAGAACTCGCGCAGCTGATCCATCTGGGTCTTCCAGTGCTCGAAGTCGAAGTCGAAGTAGCGGTCGAGTTGGAGATCGGCGAGCGGTGTGCGCGAGCCGGCTGCAACGCGCGCCTGCTCCAGCGCGAAGACGGGAAGCTCGCCTAGGCCTCGGTACTTCCAGGCGAGCAGAACGAGCAGCGCCGGCATAGTCGCCGCAGCGCAGGCGAGGACTTCCCGCCACCGGCGTGCGACGACGTAGGCGAGACCGATGCCGCCGACGATCAGAAAATTCGAAGGTTTCAGAGCCGCTGAGGCGCCGACGAGGACACCCGCGAACACGGCGTCGGTCACATGCCCGGGCGAGAGCGAGCGGACGACGAAAAGCGCCGCTGCCAGCATTAGGACCGTCGATGGAAAGTCGGCCATTGCAGTCAGCCCCAGCGCTTGAGGGAGAAAGTGCTCCCCCCAGCGCTCCTGGTATCGCTCGACGAAGAGCGGTATCGAGGCGAACGGTGTGACGACCCAGAGCAACGCCGCCCAGTAGCCGAGCAAGCGCCCGCCGATGTGCGCCGCGATCCCGTAGACGCACCCGAGCGCGATCGGGCCGAGGATGAGCACCTGCAGGACTAGGAGCGGCGGCAGTGCCTGGACGAAGGTCGGGCCCGTGACCCACATGATCGGCATCAGCAGGTACGACCACAGGTAGCCGAGCTCGGTAGGCGCGAGCTCGAACTGGCCCAGAAGCCAACCTTGTGTGGCGAGCCAGATCTGGTCTCCGCCCTGGAAGTAGACCCAGCCGTTGTGGGCCACGGACAGCGCCAGCACGACGGTCCCCACGATCTGCGCGCAGACGAGGGTGCCGAGAACAGCGCGCGGCCGTTCGAGCAAGCTGTCGACGGTACGGCTCACGCCGCGCGCGGCAGTTGCGGTGGCGCTAGCGACCGACACCGGCGACAGCCGAGCGATACCAGGCCACGGTGTGCTCGATTCCCTCACGCAGCGGCGTGCGCGCCTCGAAGCCGAAGAGCTCCCGGGCGCGCGTCGCATTGACGCTTCGGCGAGGCTGCCCTCCGGGCTTCTCTTCGTCCCAGACGATGCGACCTGCAAAGCCGGTCACGTCGGCTATGAGCTCGGCGAGCTCACGGATCGAAATCTCCTTGCCCGCGCCGAGGTTCACCGGCTCGGGTGCGTCGTAGCGCTCAGCTGCCAGGACGAGACCTTCGACGCAGTCATCGACGTAGAGGAACTCGCGCGTGGGTGACCCATCACCCCACAGGACGACCTCGTCCTCGGTCTCGATCATCTTCCGGATCAGAGCTGGGATGACGTGAGAGGTCTCGAGGTCGAAGTTGTCCCTCGGCCCGTAGAGGTTCGTGGGCAACAGGAAGATGCTGTTCAGGCCGTACTGGTCGCGATAGGCCTGAGCGCCCACGAGAACTGCCTTCTTCGCGACGCCGTACGGCGCGTTCGTCTCCTCCGGATAGCCGTCCCAAAGGTCGTCCTCACTGAAGGGGACCGCGGCGAACTTCGGGTACGCGCAGACTGTGCCGACGATGACGAGCTTCGGCGTCGAGTGGAGGCGCGCCTGCTCGAGGACGTGCGCCCCCATCGTCAGGTTCGCGTACCAGTAGCGGCCGGGGTTCGCGCGGTTCGCGCCGATGCCACCGACCTCCGCCGCGAGGTGATAGACGAGGTCTGCGCTCGCGTCGTCGAACATGCGAGCCGCGTCTTGCATCGAAGTGAGGTCATAGTCGGCGCTGCGCGCAACGACGACGTCGTGGCCGTCCGCCTCGAGTCGCTCGACGAGGCGCGAGCCGAGGAACCCGCCGCCGCCGGTGACCAGGATCCGCATCTCGAAAAGGCTACAAGCCGGGCAGGAGCCCGAGTCTCTACTGCGGGTCTGTCTTCGCCGAGGGGTTAGGCTTGTCGAGTGACCGCCGATGAGTGCGGGACGCCCAATGATCATGAGGGGGCGTGCTCGATGAGTCCCCGAAGCGCTGCCACAGCCTCGCTCCTCGTCCTCGTTCTTCTCGGCGTGGTCGCGACATGGAACGCATTCACGTACCCGTCGATCGGGGGATACGACGCGCAGGAGTACATCACCTATGCGCGCGATCTCGTCGAGCGTGGTTCGCTGCCGCCCGAGGGGGTCGGCGCCTACTACACACCTCCTGGGTACATGGCGCTCGCAGGCATCGCAGGGAGCCTCGGTCGAGCACTCGATCTCGGCGATCCGGAGCATCTCGGACAACTGGTCAACGCGATCGCTGTTGTCGCAACAGGCGTGATCGTGCTGTTTCTGGCGCGCACCCTCTGGCCGGGCCGGCCCGTGACCTGGCTCGCGGGGGTCGGCTTTTTCGCGTTCTTCCCCGTGGTTTTGAAGGCGGGTGCGATGTTCCATCCCGAGCCGCTCGGGATGCTTATGACGGCCGGCGCGCTGCTCGTCCTCGCTCTTATGGTGAGGAGAAGGGCCTATTCGTGGAGGCTCGCCGTGCCTCTCGGCCTCTTGCTTGGAGCCGGACAGCTGGTCCGTGCTTGGTCTCTATGGATGGTCGCTGTTGCGGTCATCGTCCTTTGCGCCGCCGCGCTCACGGATCGCTCGGTGCGACGATCGGCTCTGGTCGCCATCGCTGTCACGATGGCTGCCGCCGCAGTCGTCCCCGCGCCTTGGTATGCCTACCGGGCAAGCCACTATTCGAACCCGGTCTTCGACCGTCCGCAGGAGGGCACGTTCCTGCTCGCGCGACGCCCGCTCGCGTTCTATGTCGATGCACAGTTTCCCGACATCGCCCGTCATCCGTGGCAAGGCAATTTCAACGACCGCTTCGTCGCTGTCCTGTATGCCGAGACCTGGGGGGACTACTTCGGCATCTGGGCGTGGGGCCCCGGTCGCGGAGACCGGACGGATGCGATCGACGCGTCGCTCGTCCGCCAGAGCGCCCTCGGACTCGTTCCTACGGCGCTGGCGCTCGTCGGCCTCGTAGCGCTTCTGGGTCTTGCGATCTCGCGTCCCCGAGAGGACGTCGGGCGACTGGTTGCGGCACTGCCTCCG
>JBCKBY010000104.1:0-6507 GCA_038910715.1 Gaiellaceae bacterium | reverse complement strand
AAGTAGCTCACCCATGGACCACCGATGCCCCAGGTGCCCGCCGGACGGATCGCGATCCCCATCCAGAACGCACCCACGTCCGGCGAGACATCGAGAGTCGAGCACGCCCAGTCGCGCGATCCACCGGAGCCGCAGCCGCTCCCCGAGGAGCTGCCCACATAGCGAGCCACGTATGCCCGCTTCGACGTCCTCCCCCAGTAGGTGATCCAGGCAGCTCCGGTGGCGTCGAAGGCGATCCCGCCGTACTCGCCGACGCTGTCGGCTTCGTCGTGGATCTTCGTGCACTCCCACCCCGAGGCCAGAGCGCAGCGCGTCCCGGTTCCGCCAAGCCGGGCGAGATTGAGGTTGTTGTTGTCCCAGAAGTGCACCCAGGGCTTGTCGTCCCGGTCGAAGGCGATGCCGGTGTCGAGCCCGACGTTTCCGGTCTTCGTGAGCGCGGCGCAGTTCCACTCGGGTGAACCTTTGCCGCAGCCTGTTCCTCCGACTCCAACATGCTCGGCGACGACGAGCTTTGCCGCCTTGGGCCCCGTGCCGCTTCCGCTGTAGCGGTACGCGACCCACGCCCTGCCGGTCGAGGCAACCGCGATGTCGTTGGCGTATGCACCGACGGAGCCACTGTCCACGATCCCGCAATTCCAGCCGGCCTGGTCGCACGTCGAGCGACCTGCCGCGCTGGAACGCGCCCAGCGGAGGTCGTTCTGACCCGAGTCCCAGTAGGTAACGACGGGCAGCCCTTGCTCGATCCCGATCGCCGTGTAGCCCCCCACCTGACGCGTCGTGTCTACGGCCTCGCAAACCCAGTCGTCTCGGGCAGGGACGCAGCCAGACCCGGTCCCGGCGGGCACGGAATGGGCGACCTTGAGGTCGTCAGTGGTGGTGTCTTGATAGGAGACCCATGCCGTTCCGTTGGTGTCGAAGGCGATATCCGTCTCGAACCCGACGTCGTGCCCGGGCGGGTCGTCGATCACCGTGCACGTCCAGTCAGTGTTCGTGCACGTGCCGCCCAGGCCGACGTAACGGGCGATCATCAACGCCTGGGCATCCTGGTCTCGAAAGCTGATCCACGCATTTCCGCTCGTGTCGAAAGCGATTGCGGTATTGGAGCCTGCGACGCTGGGGGGATCGTGAACCGCACCGCAAACCCACGTTGCGTCAGTGCAGTCGGGAAGTGCGTGAGCGGTCGGCGCGGGCTGCGCTCCGCCCGCGATCGACAGCGCCACGACGACCACGGCGAGAAACGGCGTCCACTTTTGAGCCCCCGTACGACGGATTGGGCCTGCTCCGAATCCTCTCCGAGATCTCACGATTCGTCCCCACCCTTCGAGTGGTCGCTCAGTTGGAGGTCGTTACGTGCGCAGCCTATGGCACGCGGGGGTATAGCACCGACGCGCTCCGCGACGAAGTCGGAGGCGTCCTCGAGCCGACCGAGGAGATCGTCCACCGTGCCGTATCCGCGGCGATCGTACACGAGCCGACCGATGGCAGACCACGGTCCTGCAACTCCGTCCACGTCGTGTGCCTTCTCCGGAAGCGACCTGACCAGTTCGAGACTGCGAAGCTTGCAGCAGGGCACAGCGACCCCTCGTCAGCTGAGAATCACGTTGCTCCGGCCTGCGATGTAGCACGTGCCGACCTGCAGCTGAGGCAATACAACGCGGATCTTCAGCCGAGCGCTGATTGACGAGCGAAATGTCACGGACGAGATCACCGTGGGGGCGATGCCCGTGCTGTTCGCGCGCAACAGAACGCGCTTGACGGTGACCCAGCGCTGGAGCGCGCTGCTGTAGCGCTGGAACGTCGAATACTTGCCGGCGAAGCTGTCGGAGGCGAAGACACGCAGCGAGTAGCGGTGGGGAGCGACTTTCCTAAGCCGCAGCCGCGGGCGCACCTTCTCCGAGACGGCATTGCTCGTCGTGCTCTTCACCTTGACCGTGTAGACCGTGTTCTTGCGCGGCGTGACGACCGCGGTGAACGTGCCACCAGTCGCGGTCTGAACGGTCGTGAGCTTCGTTGCAGCGTTCTGCCCGCACGGCACGGCGAGTACATCGACGTTCTCAGCGACCTTCTGGCTCGAGAGCACGCCAGAGAGCGCGACGTTGCTCCCGTAGACGGCGATCCGCGGCTTGACCGTGAGCGTGAGGGTGTCCGCAGGGGGTGCTGGGCCGGTCACGGTGACTGTGCCGCGGAAGGTGTTCCCCTTCACGTTCGGATCGGAGTAGTCGTACGAGCCGGCGTTTCGGAACGTGCACGTGCCGCTCTGAGCTGGCTGCAGGACGAGCGGGTTGGGCGCGCAGGTGACACCGCCGGTCTTCTTGAAGACGACTTGGTGGGCGACGGTGTCCGTGTTCGTGAACTGGACTGAGTCGCCGACCGCGATGGTGACGGCTTTTGGAACGTAACCATTTTTGGTGATCGTGACGGTGACCGTCTTCGCCGCCGCCGCTCCCGTGACCGCGAGTGCGGCGACAGCTCCGATCAGGATGAGCTGCTTGCGCATGAGATGCCCCTTTGAGGTTGTTGGAATCTACTCAGGAAGATGCGATCGTCACCTAGAACTTGTGCTGTCCCTCGTTAGAACTTTGTAAGTGCGTATCTGCCCAGTACGACGAGACGTCGGGTGGTTAACCACCGCCCCGTTTCCAAATCGTTTCCAGACGGGGCATCCGACCCACCCCTTCACGACCCGCGATCCCGTGACACCAGGGACCATGCGGGATTCCGAAGAGCCCTCTGACGGACTCGAACCGTCGACCCCCTCCTTACCATGGAGGTGCTCTACCGACTGAGCTAAGAGGGCGCAGAGGGCAGTCTAGTCGGTGACCCGGGGTGGAGCCGCACGGTTCCCCAGGCATGCGGTGTATGGAACAGCAAGCGTTGCGGCCGCGGAGCGGCCGCCTTTAGAGATCTTCGCGCGACCGGAATTCGCGCCAGCGGATTCCGGTCTTGCGCAAGTGCAGGGGGGAGGATTCGAACCTCCGAAGGCTGAGCCAGCGGGTTTACAGCCCGCCCCCTTTGGCCACTCGGGAACCCCTGCTAGGGCCGGCCATTGTAGCCCGGACGCGCAGTCCGCTCTCGCGGCCGCCACGGAGCTGAACGTGGCGTCGCATCAATGTTCTCGCGTCTCGAGAATCCGCTTCAGCTGCGCGAGATCCTTGCGGTTTGCGCGACGCATGGCGCGCGCCATCAGCGGTGCGCCGACGCTCGCGAAGCCCGACGGCTCTCCGCGGTTACGCAGGGACATCGAGGTGGACCCGGTCGGCGTGTCGGCCCACGTGTACGTCGTCTCCATCGGGAACGGCCCGTCGGCGGTGCTCATGACGAGCCGCTCGCGCGGTACGAGTTCGCGGATCTCATAGACGTATGCGAGCCGGCGGCCAAGAAAGCGGGCGACGAACGCGAGGCGTGATCCGACCGCAAGGGGCGGCGGAGTTTTCCACTCCACGCTCTCGATGTTCTCGTACCAGGCCGTGGCGTTGTCGTGGTTCGCAGCGTATGCCGCGACCTCGATTCGCGGAAGGTCGATCTCGATCTGTGAGGGGACGTCGACAGGCATCGACTGGTTCCCGCATCCTACGATCGAATCCATGGAGCAATTCGATGTCCTCGTCGTAGGAGCAGGACCCGCAGGTTCGGCGACGGCGCTTCACCTCGCCCGGAGCGGCGCGCGCGTACTCCTCGCCGACAAGGCCCGGTTCCCGCGCGACAAGCCGTGTGGTGGTGGCGTCACGGGTCGCGCCGTCAGACATGCGCCATGCGACATCGAGGCTGTGGTCGAGCACGTCGTCGACCGGTTCGTGCTTCGTGCGCGCTACGGCCGACCCGTCGCGCGCACGAGCCGCGAGCCGTTGATCTTGATGACACAGCGGCGCTGGCTCGACCTCCATCTCGCGGAGCAGGCCGCTGCGGCTGGAGCCGAGTTCCGGGATGGCGTTCGCGTCGAAGGTCTCGAGGTTGGAGAAGACGGCGTCTCGGCGGTTGTCGGCAGCTCACCCGTACGGTGCTCGTTTCTCATCGCAGCCGATGGCGCCAACGGAGTCGTCGCTCGAGCAGTAGGCCTCGGCGACGGGATCGTGCGGGGAGTCGCGCTCGAGGGAAACGTGGCGTGGGGGGCTCTCGACCCTGCTCCCTACAAGGGAACCACCTGGGTCGAGCTCGGGGTCGTCCCCGGCGGATACGGCTGGGTGTTCCCGAAGGGCGACCACGCGAACGTGGGAGTCGGCGGCTGGCTCGACGAGGGCCCGCGACTACGGGAGCACCTCGATCAACTCGCGCGAGTACACGGACTCGATCCGGGAGCTCTCACCGACGTGCGCGGCCACAGGCTCCCCATGCGCCGGCTCGGATCTCCGGCCGCGAGCGGACGCGTTCTCCTGGTCGGCGATGCGGCCGGGCTCGTCGACCCGTTGTCGGGAGACGGGATCTACGAGGCGTTCGTCTCCGCCCGACTAGCTGCCGAGGCCGTTCTCTCGGGCAAGCCCGAGACCTACGGGGCCGCGCTGTCCGCCGCTCTCGACCGGCACGCGTCGGCGTCGTGGAAGGCCAAGCGCGCGGCCGATCGCTATCCACGCGCATGCCTCTGGGCGATGCGCGCGCCGGGTGTGTTCGACGCGGTGGCAGGGCTCCTACGCGGCGACCTGGCTCATCCGAGTGAGGCTCGCGGAGTCGCGCGTCCGCCGCTCAAGGTGTTGTCGCGGCTCGCGCGCACCGCGCCCCCCGGCTCGCTGACCTAAAGCGCTGTAGCGCTCGTGCCGATGCACGAGCTGTCCATGGATCTCACCGCTGTGCTTCGGCATGCTGTTGCAGCGGGCGCCAGCGACGTCCACTTCAAGGTTGGACAGCCGCCGGTGCTCCGCTCCGACGGCGAGCTCGCTCCCGCCACCGAGTTCCCGGTCCTCGGGGACGTGGACGTCGAGGCCGTGCTCGATCGGGTCACCGTTAGCGTGCCTCGCCGGCGCGAGCTCTTCGACTCGACGGGCGACCTCGACATCGCCTACACCGAGGCTGGTCTTCCGCGCTTTCGTGTGAACGGGTTTCGGCAGCGGGGAGCCATCTCGTTCGCTTTCCGCGTGATTCCGGATGTGATCCCAGACTTCGCCGACCTCCATCTCCCGCCCGGGGTTTCGCGGCTTGCCGACGAGCAGCGCGGGCTCGTCCTCGTCACCGGCGCGACCGGCTCGGGGAAGACGACGACGCTCGCCGCGATGCTCGATCACATCAATCGAACACGACGGCAGCACATCGTCACGGTCGAGGATCCGATCGAGGTACTCCACCCCGACCGAAGCTGCATCGTCAACCAGCGCGAGGTAGGTCTCGACACCGAGAGCTTCGAGCAAGCGCTCCGGCGAGTGCTCCGACAGGACCCGGACATCATCCTCATCGGCGAGCTTCGCGATGCCGAGACCGCGCAGGTCGCGCTGCAGGCCGCCGAGTCTGGGCATCTCGTCCTCTCGACGCTGCACACGCTCGACGCCGCCGAGACGATCAGCCGCATGGTCGAGTTCTTCGCGCCCGATAAGCAGGCACAGGTCATCTCGATCATTGCGGGTGTTCTCCGTGGCGTCATCAGCCAGCGCTTGCTGCCACGGCTCGGCAGCGGTCGGGTTCCCGCGGTCGAGGTAATGGTCAACAACGCACGCATCGCCGAGCTCATCCGCGAGCGCCGAACGGACGAGATCCCGGACGCGATCGCAGAGGGCGAGTTCTTCGACATGCAGACGTTCTCGAAGGCGCTGATCGAGCTCGTGCTGGGCGGTCACGTCGACCGCGAGACGGCCGCGAACGCCGCCTCGAACCGGCACGACTTCGAGATCGCGCTCGTCCACGCAGAGAAGGCGGCAAGCGTCGCCGTTGCGAAGGACGCCGAGCTCGAGGTGGTCGTCGAGCGACCGAAGGACGACGGCCTGCCGACGCTCCGCGTTGCGGGAGCATGAGGTGTCTGCCGCCGCGAGGCTGAGAACTCGCTTCCGGCACGACGAGCGCGGATTCACGCTCATCGAGCTCATCACCGTGCTCGGAATGCTCGTGATCGTCATGACGGCTCTCTCGTACGCGCTCATTGCGGCCTCGAAGGCGGAGGAGGAGATGAACCGCCGCTTCGCCTCGCAGATCAACGCGCGGATCGCGCTCGACCAGTTGCGCCGTGAGATCCACTGCGCGAGCGTCGTGACACCCACCGGTGCGTCGGCCAGCATCACCATCGTCCTCGGGAGTCGCTGCCCCAGCGCGGGGGCGGGAACCACGGTCAGTTGGTGCACGACGGGCAGCGGGACCCGATTCGCGCTCTACCGCCTCGTCGGCGGCACGTGCAACACAACCGGCAAGAAGGCCGTCGACTACCTGACGAGCGGAACGGTCTTCTCTTTCGCGCCGCAGTCGGTGACGAGCCTGGCAGTTCTGTCCGTGACGCTGCCGGTGAACACGAGGCCAGCGAGCGGTCTTCCGGGCTATCGCCTCACCGACGACATCGTCCTTCGCAACTCGAGTCGAACGTGAGCCGACGCTCGA
>JBCKBY010000103.1:0-6545 GCA_038910715.1 Gaiellaceae bacterium | reverse complement strand
GACGAAGGTCGTGCACCACGTGATCCTCTTCCGCGTCCCACCCACCCAGGTCGCGGCGGCGAAACAGCTCGACGGCTCGGAGTCGGGCCCAGGGTGGTCGTGCTTCGGCGGAACCGGGCTCCCCGCAGGCGACAGTGTCGGCTCGTTCGTCGACTCGCTCAACGACGCGACCTGGGTTTCGGCCTGGGCACCGGGCTCGAACGGTAACCGCCTCCCTGACGGAACAGGCGTACCGCTGGCCGCGGGGAGTCAGATCGTGATGCAGGTCCACTACAACCTCTTGAACGGTCGTTCGCCCGATCGATCGCGTGCGCTTTTGACAGTTGCCCCCGCGTCCGAACAGCTGACGCCGCTGAAAACGTTGCTCCTGCCCGGCCCCGTCGAGCTGGCGTGCGCGGCCGGCGAGCACGGTCGACTCTGCAACCGCAACGAAGCCCTGTTCGAGCTCTCGCGGAAGTACGGCTCAGGTGCCGCATTCGTGCCCGCAGGACTGCTCATCCTGTGCCGCGGAAATGCGGCCAACCCGAAGCCGACCGCAGTCTCGACGTGCGACCGGCGTATCACGGCTCCGACGACGATCCACGTCGCGGCAGGACACATGCACCTCCTCGGCGTGGCGATTCGTCTCGAGCTAAACCCAGGTACCCCGAAGGCTCGCGTTCTCCTCGACATACCCCGCTGGGACTTCCACTGGCAGAGCGCGTACACGCTCGCGAGCGCCGTGAAGGCCGACGCTGGCGACGTCGTGCGTGTCACGTGCCGCCATGACGTCCACAAGCGCACGTCCGGTGAGCACGGCGTTTCGAAGGCCCCGCGCTACATCCTCTGGGGCGAGGGGACGACCGACGAGATGTGCCTCGGGATCCTGCAGGTGACCCGAGGTTGATCGGAGCTACGACGCGCGCCGGCGCTTGAAGTACTCGCGGATCTTCGCTTCTTCGACTCGCCGGATTATCTCGAGCGTCTCCGGATCGAGTTCGCGCTTCCTTTCGCCGGGGGGCCTCGGAACCCGGTAGGCGACGGTCTTCTTCAGGAACAGTCCTTCCGGAAGTGGAAATTCATCCAACATCGGGCGGCTCCCCGGGCATCGAGAGCTCAGTGTAGCTCCGCAATGCGGCGTCCAGTTGATCTCGTAGGTCGAACGCGGCCGCCGGAGGAACCAACGCGCGCGCGACGAGAACAGGCCGAGATAGCTCAGGAACATCGCGGAGGAAGTCGATCGTGAACTCGTCGTGGCGACGTACCACTCTGGTGGCACCTGCCCACACTCCGAGCAGCATGGCCGAATCGAAGACGACATCGTCGCGAAAGTCATCGGCGTCGCTCACACGTCGATCGTAGGGTGTCGGTGATCACGTGACCGTCACGAGATCGCGCCGAAACGTCACGATTGATCCACTGATGAGAATCCTCCTCGTCTCGCAGATGTACCCAGGCCCGGACGACCCGGATCTCGGGGTGTTCGTCGCCAACCTCGAGCGCGAGCTGGCAGCCCGAGGACACGAGATCGAGCGCGCCGTGGTCGATCGGCGCACCGGTGGACGGAGACGACACCTCGCTCTCGCCCGCGACGCAATCCGCACGGCGAGGCGCTTCCGACCGGACGTGGTGTACGCGCACTTCCTCGCACCCGCAGGCCTTGTCGCAGCCCTTTCCTCCCGCGCCCCGCTCGTCGTCACGGCGCATGGCCAAGACGTCGGCAACATCGGCTCGATCCCTGGCGCCCGTGCCGCCACGAAGTACGTCGTCGGAAGGGCGGCTGCGGTCATCGCCGTGTCCGGTTGGCTACGCGATCAGCTCGAGCTGGCCGTGCCCGCGGCAGCGGGCAAGACCGAGGTCGTCGACTGCGGTGTCGACCTCGAGCGTTTCGCACCCCGTGCCGCCGACGAGACGCGACAAGCGCTGAACTGGCCTGCGAACGGCACGTCGTTTCTGTGTCTCGGCGGGCTCTCCGAGCGAAAGAACGTCCTCCGGCTCGCACACGCGTTCGAGCGCCGAGGCGAAGGCACACTCACCTTCGTCGGGGACGGTCCTTTGCGCGGAGCGCTCGGGGGGCGCAGGGGAATCCGCGTGATCGGCCGCGTGAGCCACGACGAGGTACCCGCCTGGATCGCAGCGTGCGATGTCCTCTGCCAGCCGAGCCTCGTCGAGCCCTTCGGCCTCGCGACGCTCGAGGCAATGGCTTCGGGAAGGTCGGTGGTCGCGACTACTTTCGGCGGCCCGCCCGAGTTCGTCACGCCCGAGTCGGGAGTTCTCGTCGATCCCAAGGACGACCACGCGCTTATCGCGGCGCTTTCCCGGGCGGCCGAGCTACCGCGTCCCAATCTCGCCGCCCGGGATGCGGCAGCGAGTCACGACGTCAAGCTGCAGGCGGCAAGGGTGGAGGCGATCCTCTTGCGAGCCGCTCGAGGTCGGCGAGCCTGAGCTCGACGAGCGGCCCGACGGTCGCCTCGAGCCCGGCCGCGCGCGCCGCGGCCAATGCTTCTTCATAGGTCTCGCGAACCTTCGCCAGATCGACACCCTGCTTCAGGCGGTTGTCGCCCGTAACGAGCAGTTTCTGGATCTTCGCGCGCGCCTCGTCCTCGGCCACGGGCTGAGCGTACCTCCGCTGCTACCCTTGCGCCCCGATGCCTTGGCTCCAGATATTCGCCGTGATTCAGGTGCTCCTGAGCGCCTTCTTGATCACGCTCGTCCTCATGCACTCGGGTCGCGAAGCCGGCATGGGCGGGCTCGGGTTCACACCTCACTCGCAGGGCGGCACGCACATCGTCGAGAGAAACCTGACCCGGCTCACGGTCGTCGTCGCCACGGTGTTCGGAATGAACACCGTGTTCCTGTTCCACCTTCTCTAGAATCACCACAGGCGCGCGCTGGTGGCGGAATTGGTAGACGCGCTAGGTTGAGGGCCTAGTGGCCATTTAGGCCGTGGAGGTTCAAGTCCTCTCCAGCGCATGTGTCACGAAGGCGGCTCCGGCCGCCTTTCGTGTGAAAGTAGCGTAGGGGTCAGACTTCAGTCTGACCCCTACTCAGTCAGATCCGTGCGCATCTACTCCGATCTCGCCCCCTGGTTCCACTTGCTGACCCACCCCTCGGACTACGCGGAAGAGGCGGACTTCATCGAGCGCGTCATCGACACCGTGGCTGTCGGTTCGGCGACGACGCTCCTCGAGCTCGGCTCGGGCGGCGGAAACAACGCGAGTCATCTGAAGCGCAGATTCACGTGCACACTCACCGATCTCTCCCCTGAGATGCTCGCGTTGAGCAGCTCGCTGAATCCCGAGTGCGAGCATGTCCAGGGTGACATGCGCACGCTCCGGCTCGAGCGCGCGTTCGACGCCGTGCTCGTGCACGACGCCGTGATGTACCTGACGACTGAAGCCGACCTACAAGCGGTGATCGAGACCGCGGCAGTGCACCTGCGACCTGGCGGCGTCGCCGTATTCGTTCCGGACGCGACGCTCGAGTCGTACGTGCTGGGAACGGATCACGGCGGGCACGACGGCGACGACGGTCGCAGCCTGAGGTATCTCGAGTGGGCGCACGCCCCGGAGCCTGGAGCAACGACGGCAGAGGTCGACTACGTGGTCGTCATGCGTGAGCCTGGCCGGCCGCCTCGTGTTGTGCAGGATCCGCACACTATTGGACTCTTCCCGGAGTCGACGTGGCGCCGCTTGATCGCTGATGCTGGGCTCGAGATCGTCGATCCAGGCGTCGTCGATCCGAATGAGGAAGAGCACGCAGTGTTCGTCGCGCGCCGCCCGACTTGACGTCGTCCGAGGAGGGGTCTACCCTCTGGGGACGAACATACGTTCGTCCCCGACCACTGGAGATTCCGATGCTCACGACACGCCAACAGGAGATCTGGCAGTTCCTCGCCGAGTACGTGGACGAGCACGGTTACCCGCCGACCGTTCGCGAGATCGGTGATGCAGTTGGCCTGGCCTCTCCCTCGACGGTGCACGCGCATCTCGCAAACCTCGAACGTGCCGGTCTGCTTCGCCGCGACCCGACGAAGCCGCGCGCGATCGAGCTGATCGGACGGCGCCGCGAGAAAGTCTCAGCAGCGCCCGCTGATGCCCTGCCGCGCCTGCCGCTCCTCGGTCGTATTGCGGCTGGCGGCCCGCTGCTAGCCGAGGAGGCCATCGAGGACGAGATCGCAGTCCCCGAGCCGCTCGGACGCGATGCCGACTTCCTGCTTCGCGTCAAGGGTGAGTCGATGATCGAGGCCGGCATCCTCGACGGCGACATCGTCGTAGTCCACCGCCAGGCAGACGCACGTGCGGGAGACATCGTCGTCGCCCTCGTCGGGGACGACGAAACCGCCGACGAGGCGACCGTCAAGACGTTTCACCGTGAGAAGGACGGGCGCATTCGCCTGCAGCCCGAGAACAGCTCTCTTGCGCCTCTCTACCCCGAGCACGTCGAGGTCCTCGGCAAGGTGACCGGGGTGTTCAGGAGCCTCTGATGACGCTCGAGCCAGCCAACCTGGCCGCGCTCAATCGAACGCTCGATCAGGAGCTCGCCGCGCTTGTCCGGGGCGTGAGCCTCGAGTGCCTCGTCTGCGGTGAGTTCGTTCTCCACGTCCGAGCCGGGCTCGCGTGCCCCGAGTGCCGCTCGATCGTGGCCGAAGGGAGCGTCCTCAGCGAGGGCTGGGAATTGCCCGAGTTCGAGCTACCATCGGTCGTGCAGGCCGGGTGACCGCGGGCGCTCTGCTGGTTTCGGCCGGCGGAAGCTCGAGGAAAGTCCGGACACCACAGGGCAGGACGCTGGTTCGTTTCGTGAGAGGCGGCCCAGGCGGCGAAAGCCGACGGAAAGTGGAACAGAAAGGAGACCGCCGGCCGAGGGCAACCAAGGTCGGTAAGGGTGAAACGGTGGGGTAAGAGCCCACCAGCGGTCGTGGCGACACGGCCGGCTTGCCAAACCCCGTCCGGTGCAAGGTGAAGCAGGCTCCGCTGACGCGGCCCGCCGAGGAGCCGGGTACACCGCCAAGAGAGATGGTCACCCTCGACAGAATCCGGCTTACAGGCCTGCTACAGAAAAGCCCCGCTTAGCGGGGCTTTTCCATTCCTCCGAAAGGTGAGTCGCTCACCCACACGCCGAGCAGGTGGTCTCGCCGTGCGGGAGGTACGGCTCGAAGATGATCGCGACCTCCTTCCGGCTCGAGCCTGGGGCAGTCCCGAATGTGTAGTTCAGGTGGAAAGGGCCGCCCTTCTTGGCAGGCCCCGCATCGGCGAGAGCCCTGGCGAGCGAGCGAGCGCCCTCGGTCGTCACGTCGAAACAGCGGAATGCCCCGTTTGCATGCCAGTCCCTGGCACGGAGCACGTCTTGAGCTGCGGGTGGGAGTAGGGCCACGATGCGAGAGGGTTCGAGCGGTCCGCCGGGCACCCAGGCGCACACCTCGAACCTCGATGGCACGTACGCCCTCATCCTCCGCTGCTTCCATGCGCTCGCCGGTAGCCACGACTCCGGATTCGCGAGCCGCGCGACGAGACGCTCGAGAGCCTTCGCCTGCTGCGGCGTCGCGAGCGGCTTACCCTTCTGCGGGCAGAAGGTCCCGTGCCAGGTGACGCGGACGAGCCGGCCGCCGTTGCGTACGTGGATGTAGTTCAAGCAGGGATGCTCGAGGGCACGGAGGTCGAGGCCGTGCCTGAAGAGCCTGGTCGAGACGATCTCGGACCGCAGGAGCTCAACGCCTTCTGGGGTGAGTCGCTGCTCGAGAAAGCCGCTCGACCATCGGTTCGCACCCACGCGGAGCCGCAGGGCACGCGGGTCACCTTCGAGCAGACGGATCAGTCGCCCGTCCGCGTACACCCAGCCCTTGCTTCTCCTCGGGTTCCCTTGGGAGGGGACCCAGTAGCTCATCTCGAGCACTCCGCTCTCCGGAGCGCTCGGCGTCGCTCCTACGGGAGGCACGCCGATGAAGCCCTCGTCGAGGAAGAAGGCGCGCATGGCTAACGCAGAGGTGGTTCCCAGAGCGACGAGCGCCACCGCGGCGAGCACGATCAAGCGACGGCGCCGATGGCCCGCGTGCGTCCGAGCGCGGTTCATCACGTCGTCCCAGTCAGCGGAGCCGGGCATGGCGGGAAGGATGCGATCGAGGCTGGCGCGGTCAACATCGGTCATATCCGTACTTCCTCCAATCGTGTGCGGAGCGCCGTGTGCGCTGCATTGAGGGTCGCGGCGACGGTTCCTGTGCTGATCTCGAGCGCCCGGCCGATCGCCACGTAGTCGAGGTCTGCGTAGTAGCGAAGGAAGACGGCGGTCCGCTGCCGCTCCGGCAGGCGCGAGCGCCACGCGTAGCTCGGCATCCCGCTCCGGATGGCCGTTCGCAGCGGCCGACTCCTCGTAGTCGACCGGCGGGATGATCCGGCGCGCGTCCGAACGTGCAGCGTTGAGCACGATGCGCCAGACCCAGGCCTCGAGCGGACCTTCGCCCCGGAACGAGCCGCGCTTGCGCACAGCAATCGCAAACGCCTCCTGCACCGCGTCACATGCTCGTTCGGAGTCGCCCGTCACGCTCGCAGCGACGCGTGCGAAGACGTCGA
>JBCKBY010000102.1:0-6771 GCA_038910715.1 Gaiellaceae bacterium | reverse complement strand
GAACCGCTCGACCGTCCCGAAAACGCCAGGATCGCCTCCGTGTGCGTCGTCGGATCAGCGAGCTGCTTCTTCGTGAAGTCCTTGAACCGGCTCTCGGTGATGGGGCCGCTGATAGCGAAGGCGACCGAATGCGGCCCTGATGTGGCCATCTGGAGAGCAGACCGTCCGGCCGGAAGAAACTCATCGATCGATGAGTTTTAGGTAGTTCTACGGTCTGTATTGGAAACCGCAGCGACAGAGGGGACAGAGGCATGACGGAGCACACGGTCGGAACTACGCCGGAACGGCTTGCGGCACACGAACGGATGTCCACCGGCGCGTTCGCGCGCTGGGCGCGAGCCTGTGCGACGCACCCGTGGCGCGTCGTTCTCGGCTGGGTCGGCATCGTCGCCCTTCTGATCGTCCTCGTTGCGACGGTTGGAGGCCAGCTACGCGACGAGTTCGAGATTCCGGGCTCGGAGACGCAGAAGGCAACCGATCTGATCGAGGCTGAGTTCGCGTCCGAGCAGGGCGGCGTGCTGAACCTCGTCTTCGCCGCGCCTGACGGCGAACGGCTCGACACGCCGGAGCGCAAGGCGGCGATCCAAGAGGCGACCGCGCGCCTGAGGTCCTCGGAGTTCAAGCCCACCGACGACACGGCGGGCCCGGAGAGCGTCGCGAACCCGTTCACCAAGGACACCGTTTCCGATAACGGCCGCATTGCCTACGCCGAGGCTCAGTTCGATCGGATCATCTACGACGAGAATCGCGAGGCGGTTCTCGCGGTGCAGGACGCCGTCCGCGAGACGGTCGAGCCGGCCGGAGTGGTCGTGGAGTTCAACGGCGATGCCGAGTTCCCGCCCGTCGAGCAGGGGACGTCGGAGTTGCTCGGCCTCCTCGCCGCGATCCTGGTCTTGATCGTTGTGTTTCGCACTCTCGTCGCGACGTTGATTCCCATCGCGCTCGCGATCACCGCGCTTTTGACCGCGTTTCTGCTCTTGTTCATCCTCGCCGGCCTGACCGACATCAACACGATCACGCCGATCCTCGTCTCGATGATCGGTCTGGGCGTCGGCATCGACTACTCGCTTTTCATCGTCACGCGCTTCCGGCAGCTTCTGCACGACGGGCTCTTGCCGCGAGATGCTGCCGCCGAGGCCGGAGCCTCCGCAGGGCGGGCTGTGCTCTTCGCCGGCTTGACGGTCGCGATCTCGGTGAGCGGCCTCGCGTTCTTCGGCCTCGATTTCGTGACGAAGCTCGGCATCGGAAGCGCCCTCGGCGTCCTGACCACGGTGCTGATCGCGAACTCGCTGTTGCTGGCGGTGCTCGCGCTGCTTGGACACAAGATCGACCGGCTGAAGGTGCCGTTCCTTCGCCCGATCGACGACTCGGAGGAGGGCCGCGAGAAGACGCTCGTCGCGCGGTGGGGCCGGTTCGTGACCGCGAACGCGAAGGCGGTCTTCGTCGTCGTGCTTCTAGGCATCCTCGCGCTCGCCTCGACCTCGACGCTTGTGCGCCTCGGCGCCTCCGACCAGGGGACGCAGCCGACGGCACAGACGAGCCGTCGGGCGTACGACCTGCTGGCGGAGGGTTTTGGGGCGGGGTTCAACGGCCCAATTCCGATCGTCGTGGACGTGAACGGCGATTCCGAGGCACCGCAGAGGATCTTCGCTGGCGTTCAGGGCCTTCAGGGCGTTGCGTCCGTTGGCGAGCCACAGCTCAACGACGCCGAGACTGTTGCGATCGTCTTCGTGACCCCGGACTCCGCTCCGCAAGACGTGGAGACCGGTGAGCTCGTCGACCGGCTGCGAGGCGATGTCGTCCCTGCGGCGACCGACGGCGGCGATGCGGTCGCCTACGTCTCGGGCCAGACGGCGGCGTTCAAGGACATCGGCGATCGGATCCTCGAGCGGCTGCCGCTGTTCCTGCTCTACATCATTGGCGTCACCTTCATCGTGCTCGCCATGGCGTTCAGGTCGATCGTGATCTCCTTGACGGCGGCGATCACGACCATCCTCTCCGCCTTCGTCGGGTTCGGCGTGCTGACGCTGGTGGTGCAGGAGGGCCACCTGCTCGGGCTGACCGGACTTGACAGGACGGGGCCGATCGAGACCTTCGTCCCGCCGATCACCTTCGCCATTCTCTTCGGGCTCTCGATGGACTACATGGTCTTCCTGATGAGCCGTATCCGCGAGGAGCACGTCCACGGCCTGAACACGCGGGATTCGGTCGAGCACGGCATCGCCGCGATCGGCCGCGTGGTCGTCGCGGCCGCGCTGATCATGGGCACGGTCTTCGCGGCTTTCATCCTGAGCGCCGATCGCATTCCGAAGGAGTTCGGGCTCTTGCTCGCGGTTGCGATCCTCACCGATGCGCTGCTCGTCCGGATGACGCTCGTGCCGGCGTTGTTCACGCTCCTCGGCGAGAAGACCTGGTACATCCCGCGCTGGCTCGACCGCTTGCTTCCGAACCTCACCATCGAGCCGCCGCATGACCGCGAGGCGGCCGGCGAACGTCTCGGGCGAGACCTGGAGCCCGAGCTGAGCGAGGCGTGACGAGATGGACTTCAAGCTCGAGCTCGTTCTGATCCCGGTCTCGGACGTGGACCGCGCGAAGTCGTTCTATACCGAGAAGGTCGGTTTTGAGCTGGACGTCGATCACGAGCGGAGCGACGAGTTCCGCGTCGTGCAGATGACGCCACCGGGCTCTGCGTGCTCGATCACGATCGGGATCGGGATCACGAGCGCGGAGCCGGGGTCGTACCGCGGCACGCACCTGGTCGCGACCGACATCGAAGCGGCGCGCGCAGAACTCGTCGAACGCGGCGTGGACGTCAGCGAGATCCGGCACTTCGACTTCTCGGAGGGGGAGTGGAGGCCGGCGTGGATCCGAGCCATACGGACTACGCCTCCTTCGCCGACTTCAGCGATCCCGACGGCAACACATGGGTGCTCCAGGAGGTGCGGGTAGGCAAGCCCGGGAGATAGCGAACGCGACCCACGCGGCCGCAGTCTTCAATCGGGAAGGAGCGGCATCACGACGCCGGGATTGCGGCCAAGCAGGACCGCTCGCGTGACGGCGGCGGATCCAAACCGGTCGCGCGCCTCATCGAGCGCCTCATCGAGCGCCGCGTCCTGTCGCCGATTGAAAGGCAGCGCGAGCTGGATCGCTCTGCTGTCTTCGAGATTCGTGAGCGAGAGTCCGACGAGAGTGAGGCCCTGCGCTCGGATTGCCGGCATGGCGGCCGCAAGCAATCCGCGCGCTGTGTCGAGGATCACGTGAGTCTCGGTTGTCGCCTGAGGCAGCGTGTACGAGCGAGTCGCTCGCGAGAAGTCGGCGAAGCGCAGACGGAGCACGACCGTGCGGCACGCGCGGCGGGCGTTCCGCAACCGACGAGCAAGCCGGTCAACGAGGCCGACGACAATCGCGTCGATCTCCTCCATCGATCTCGGCCTGCGACCGAGCGCGCGCTGCGCCCCGATCGAGCGCCGGCGGCGGCCCGTCTGAACTGGGCGCGGGTCTCGACTGTGCGCCAGTGCATGCAGATGCCGGCCCGTCGCACGACCGAGCATCGTGATGAGCGTCTCCTCGTCGAGCTGGGCCACGTGGCCGACGGTGATGATCCCGCGGCCGTGGAGCTTGGCGGCCGTTACTCGCCCGACGCCCCAGAGCCTCTCGACCGGAAGCGGATGGAGAAACGCGAGCTCCTCGCCCGGTGGCACCACGAGCAGGCCGTCCGGCTTCGCGACGGCGCTTGCTACTTTCGCGAGGAATTTCGTCCGGGCGATGCCCACGGTGATGCGCAGGCCGATCTGTTCCAGAATCCGTTCGCGGAGCCGCACTGCGATCTCGGTGGGCGCGCCGGCGAGCCGCCTCATCCCTCGAACGTCGAGAAACGCCTCGTCGATCGAGAGACCTTCGACGAGCGGCGTCGTGTCCTCGAACACCTCGAACACGGCCTTGCTCGCCTCGGAATAGGCGGCCATCCGCGGAGGCACAACGATTGCGTCCGGGCACAGCCGGCGCGCCTGCACACCACCCATCGCCGTGCGGATACCGAACGCCTTCGCCTCGTAGCTCGCCGCGAGCACGACTCCTCCGCCGACGATTACCGGCCGCCCGCGGAGGCGAGGGTCGTCTCGCTGCTCGACGGACGCGAAGAACGCGTCGAGGTCGGCGTGCAGTATCGTCGCCTCCACGGACACGAACATATGTTCTCACGAACGGTGCCTGCGCAGCAACTCCGGATACGGTCTCGTCGATGGACGAGCTCGAGCGTGAAATCGACGCGATCGCTGCGGAAACGGCGTTCTCCGGCGTGGTGCGCGTCGACCGCGCGGATCGCGCTCTCGTGGTCAAGGCATACGGCATGGCGCACCGCGGATACGCGATCCCGAACGAGGTCGACACGCGGTTCGGGATCGCGAGTGGAACGAAAGGCCTGACGGCGCTTACGATCGTGAGCCTCATCGACGGCGGTCTGCTAGAGCTCGCGACGACGGCTCGCTCGCTGCTCGGTGCCGATCTTCCGCTCATCGGCGACGGCGTGACCGTGGAGCACCTGCTCGCGCATCGGTCAGGAATCGGGGACTACCTCGACGAGGACAGCGACCTTGACGTCGACGACTACCTGATGCCCGGTTCCGTGCACGAGCTCGCCACGACGGAGCAGTACCTCGCGGCTCTCGGCGGACATTCGCCGAAGTTCGCACCCGGCGAGCGCTTCTCGTACTGCAACAGCGGCTACGTCGTGCTGGCGCTGCTCGCCGAGCGTGCGAGCGGCGTCCCGTTCCACGAGCTCGTGATCCACCGTGTCTGTGAGCCGGCCGGCATGCATGACACCGAGTTCGTGCGCTCAGATGAGCTGCCGGGCCGCACGGCGTTCGGCTACCTCGGGACCAACCACGCGGCGAGAACGAACGTGTTCCACCTGCCCGTGCGAGGCAGCGGCGACGGTGGGATCTACTCCACCGTGGCGGACTTCCGGTCGCTGTGGACGGCTTTCTTCGCGGGGCGGATCGTGCCGCCGAGCTGGGTCTCGGAGATGGTTCGACCGCGGAGCGACGCCGAGACCAGGCGTTACGGCCTCGGCTTCTGGCTACACGCGTCGACGGACACGGTGATCCTGGAAGGCATGGACGCGGGAGTCTCCTTCCGCTCGGTTCACGACCCGCGCTCAGACGTGACTCACACGGTCATCTCGAACACGACCGACGGAGCGTGGCCAGTCGCTCGCTTCTTGGCCGAGCGACTCGGGACCTAAGTCAGCGCAACGCGTCGAGCGAGAGCACGCTCGCGCACGCGGGGTCTCTACCACCTGAGCAGCCAGGATCAAAGAGCCAGAACGGTGGAACGGAGCGCGCTGCGCTAGTGGGGCTGCCGCAGGTGTTAAGTCGCTGCGGCAACGCCCTCCTCGACGACGAGAGGTGTGTCATCGCGGTTCGCCCACTCGGCCATCGCAGCGTCGTATGCGCGCACGTTCTTCCAGCCGAGGAGTGCGAGCGCAAACACACCCGTTGTCGTCCGGATGCCAGCCTGGCAGTGGACGATTGTTTCGCGCTTCGGCGACATGCCCGCGTCCCGTACCAGCGCCTCAATCTCGTCTGCGCGCTTGAACGTGTACGGCGGCTGGTGGAGGAGGAATGCCCCGGAGTCGACGTTCGCAGCGCCGGGTATGTGCCCCACCCGCCGATTGCCGAACGGGTTCGCGCTGCCCGCCCACCAGCTGCGCGGTCGGACGTCGATGACCTGCGCTACGATCGTGGCATGGATCACGAGTCGGTTGATTCGGTGAACGGCGACGAAGGTCTGCTTGCTCTCGTTCGCGAGGCGCGCCCGCATCTTGTTCGCACAGGCGCCGATACTGAGCCGTGGCTCGATCGTTTGGAGGAGCACCACGACGGGCTGCACGATCTGATGGAGCGACTGTTGGCGGCCGATCCGCAGACGGCCGCGGAGTTGGCGGCCACGCTGTGGCCGTTCTGGTGGCAGCGCGGGCACATGACCGAGGGTCGCGAGCTGCTGGAGCGAGCGGTCACAATCGAGGGCGCAGATCGGACGCGGGCGCTGAGGGGGCTGGGGACGATCGCCTTCCGTCAAGGTGACGTGGAGGCGGCTGAGCGGGCGTTTCTCGAGCGTCTCGAGCTGGTCGAGCACGATGGGACTCAGCAGGAACTCGCTGAGGCGTTCGCTGATCTCGCCCGCATCGCTTTGCGCCGCGGGGACTTCGCCGAGGTCCGTCGGTATGCCGAGCGCGGCCACGCCGCCGCCGAGGGGTTGGGCCCGGAGGCGATCCGCGGCCCGATCCACATGCGCGCAGCGGCTGCGCGGATGGAGGGCCGGCTGGATGAGGCGCGCGCGCTCTACCTCGAGAGCCGCGAGCTGGGCGAGAGCCTTGGCAACGAGGTGGGCGTCGCCGGCGAAGACCACAATCTCCTGTATGTCGCTCTGCACAGCGGCGACCGCGAGGAGGCCGGGCGGCGCTTCCGCATGTCGAGCGAATGGATCTTCGCCAACGACAATGCATACCTGCGCCCGTACGCCTTCCTGGACGCAGGCATCCTCGCGTTGCACGACGGCGATCTCGAGCGCGCCGGCCGTCTGGTCGCCTGCGCTCAACGCATCTTCGAGGACACCGATTCCATCCCTGACCCCGACGACCGAGTCGAACTCGATGACGCGATCGCGCGTCTCAAAGATCAGCTCGGCGACCGCTTCGACGCTGTCTGGTTCGACGGACGATCACTGAGCCTCGACGAAGCTCAGACGCTCGCTCGAGCCTGACGCGCCAGC
>JBCKBY010000101.1:0-6842 GCA_038910715.1 Gaiellaceae bacterium | reverse complement strand
CGTGGGCGAGCGCCTCCCCGACGACGGGGAAGGCGTACGGGCCGGGTAGGTCTCGGCGCAAGGTCACACGGCTCGCGCCCGTTTGCGAGAGCAGCTCAATGCAGACCGTGCGCAGATCCTCGGGGGAGGCTTGCACGGCGGCTAGGCGCGTGGTTCGCGCGGTATGAGCTCCCCGCCCGAGAGCAGGCGCTCGAGTCCGCCCATGCCCCAGTGCGTCTCACCGCCCGCGGTCGAGAGCGTGGGTACGCCCCGCACGCCGGCGGCTTCCGCCTCGCGGCGGATCTCCCGGATGCGGTCGAAGCGCTCCGGCGAGTACGCCGCGGCAACAGCCGCGTCCGCGTCGAGCTCCGCGCGCTCAGCCGCCCGCGCGATCTCGAAGTCGGTCGCGATGTCTTCGCCCTCGCAGAAGAAGGCCTCGTAGAGGGCGTGCTTGAAGTCGCGGAGCCGGCGATGCTCGCCGGCCCAAAGACAGGCGGCGAGGATCAGCGTCGAGCGTGGCTGATAGCGCGGCAGGTGGATCTCGATGCCACGCTCGAGCGCGAGGCGGTAGACATTCTGCGTCCAGTCCGTGCGCAGGTGGTCGCCGCGTACCTCGAGCAGCGGACGCGGCGCCGGGCGCAGCTCGAACGGAAGCCACTCCACCTCGACCTCTCCTGCGTCCTCAGCCGCCTCGACGGCCGACGTCTCCATGTACGAGTACGGGCAGACGACGTCGTAATAGAAGCGGATCTCTCTCATCGAGCAGGATGCTAGTAGACTCGCCGCACTTCTCGAAGGAGGACCCATGGCAGACAGCTTCTCGTTCGAGCCCGTCCTGGAGAAGGACGGACTCCAGGTCTCGAAGAGCCCGTGGGGGCCGGACGACGAGATCGGCCGGCTCAACTGGATCACGTCGGACACGAACCGCGCGATCCTCGAACACCTCGACGGCGGCCACGTCTTCGACCTCAACGTCGAGTACTTCATCGGCATGCCGTCGTGGGTGGCGGCGGGCGACCCGCCGTACGGGATCTGGATGACGCACACTCCGCAGGGGTCGGTCAACGACAACCTCTCGGGCGTTGGCAGCCATGTCCACGAGCAGTACTCGTACTGCGGCGACTCGATCCACATGTACACGCACTGCGGCACGCACATCGACACGCTCAACCACCTCGGCTTCTACGGGACGTTCTGGAACGGGTGGACGGCGGACACGGATCTCGGCAGCCGCATCTGGGAGAAGGGCGGCCTCGACAAGTACCCGCCGGTCATCGCGCGCGGTGTCATGCTCGACGTGGCCGGGATGCACGGCGTCGACTGCCTCGACGACGGCTACGCGATCACGCCCGACGACCTTCGTGACGCGGCGAAGAAGCAGGGCGTCGAGATCCAGCCGAAGAGCGTCGTCCTCGTCCGGACGGGCCGGATGACGAAGTGGCCCGCGTTTGACAAGTACCTCTCGAACCCGCCGGGGATCGGGCTACCCGCGGCCAAGTACCTCTGTGAGGAGATGGGCGCGATGTGCATCGCGGGCGACTCGATCGCTCTCGAGGTGCTGCCGTCAGAGGAGCCGGACGTCTTCCTCCCGGTCCACGCGTACATGTTTGCGACCGCGGGTGCGCAGATCATCGAGGTCGTGGACATGGAGGAGATCGCGGCCGAGAAGCAGTACGAGTTCGCGTTCCTTGGCTTTCCGCTCAAGCTGCGCGGCGCCACGGGCGCACCGATGCCCTCCTACGCCGTTCCGCTGCGAAGCTAGACGCTTGATCGGAATTCACGCGGGCCGCATCGCGGCGAGAAGGCAACCGGTCTAGTCTTCGGCCAGCGCGGCAAGGATGCGCGTTGGCTCAGCGCGTCGCGTGTGGTCGGGGTCGACGAACGCGAAACGAACCACACCGCTCTGAGCGATCACGAAGGTTCCCGGGACCGGAAGCTCCCACGAGTCAACACCGTTGAGCTGGGGCAGGACAATGTTCCAGGTGTCCTGGTAGATCGACACGAGCTCATCCGAGAGCTGAAACACGAGCCCGTAGGCGGAGGCGACCTCGTTTCCGACGTCGGAGAGCACCTCGAAAGTGAGCGCGTTCTTCTCCGCCATCGACAACGACCCGTCAGGAAGCATCGGTGAGACCGCGACCAGCGTCGCGCCGAGCCGATCGAGGTGCGGGATCATCGACTGATAGGCCTGCAACTGCAGGTTGCAGTACGGTCACCAGACCCCCCGGTAGAAAGCAAGAACCACCGGCCCGTGTGCCAATCGCTCACCGAGCCGTACCTCCCGACCGGACACGTTCGGCAGCGCAAACTCGGGAGCCTGATCGCCGATTCCTACCGCCCGTTCGACGATCCCGGACTCACGCAGCCGGTCGAGGCCACGCGCGATCGCCTGATTGATCTCGGGCGGGCGCGTCGCCCGACTCCGCTCGCGTTGCGCGTCCAACTCCTCCTGCAGGTCACGCTCCTCCTCCATACACCCTCCCGATCACGCTCAGATCGCGGGACGACCGCTCGAACAACCTGCCGCTCAAGCCGCACGACCGAGCACCGACGTGGACGACGGCCTGCAGCGCTCGACCATCATCGCAGACGCCTGACACGGCCACTCCTACCATCACGTGACCGAGGTGGGCGGCGGGCCTGTCGGGGGTCATCGGCGAACGTGCCGGGAGGTTGGCTACAATCGCCTGAATTCCGCGCATCTGCCTAGGCGGGAGAGCGTGGACTGTTGGAGAGCACTGTAAAGTGCCTGCAAAATGGCACAATTGGGGCGGTTAGCTCAGTTGGGAGAGCACCAGCTCTTCTCAACTAACTCTTGATCTTTCTTCAAGAGCTGCTAAACTTCGTTTAGTGTCTCACGAAGAAACTTATACTCTGCTGAAGGCGCGCGTCGAGGCCTTTCTGGCCAACCTGCGGCGGCGTGGAAAAGCCGCTCGGACCATCAAGCGCTGGTCGGTGGAGCTCGATCGGTTCGTTGCCTGGGTCGGTGATCGTGAGCTGCACGAGATCGATGCGGGCGCGCTTGAGCTCGGTTTCCTCACTGAGTGGGAGGCGGCATTTCGCGATCGCAATGGTCGTGCGCCGGCGCTCAACTCCACGCGGGCCGCCATTCAAGCGGTGAAGTCCTTCTACGCCTTCATGGATCGGTTCGGCTTGCTGGTCGACGCCGACGGCGGGCTGATTCGCAACCCTGCGCTCGCGCTCGAGCTCCCGGTGATTCCGGTCAAGCCCGAGCTCGACTGGCTGCGGGCCGAGGAAGACAACGCGTTGCTCTCGTGCTCCATGAGCGCACGCGAAGACATCGTCGTTTTCTTCTTGCGCATGACCGGACTCAGGCTCGGCGAGGCCCTTGCGTTGACGAATCGCGACGTGGACGTGGGGGAGGGGTCGATCACGGTGAGGACATCGAAGACGGTTTCGGGTCTGCGCTCCGTGCCCATCAGCCCGGAGCTTCGACCTCACATCGAGCGCTGGCTCGCATTCACTCGGCGTGAGGGCTTCTACCGGCCCGATGGTGCCTTCCTCGTAACCCGCAACGGGACACCCATGAAGCCGCAGTACGTCGGGCCCGTGGTTGCCAGAGTGGCTGAGAGGGCGGGACTGACACGTCGCGTCACGCCTCACACGCTGAGAAGGACCTTTGGCTCCGATCTCGTCAATCGCGGAGTGCGCCTGGAGGTCGTCTCGAGGCTTCTCGGTCACGCCTCAACCGCGATCACCGAGAAGGCGTATGCGCGCCTCGAAGACACGACGATTCGTACCGAAATGCTGGCCGCGCTGGTCGGCTAGCGGAAAACGCGAAAGGAGTCGGATGGAGGAGCTTCTGGAAGACGAGCTGGTTCCGAGTCGAACGTCTGCGAGGGGGTGCGGCCGGTCGCCGCAGTTGGAGCGCTGGTCGAGGGTGACGAAGAGCGCTCGTTGTCGGTCTGCCGCTGTGACGACTGCAGGTCCTCCTTTCCGAGCCCCCGCCGGGCGCCCAACGCTGAGTCTGTAACCCACTACCGATCGGAGGTATCGGAATGCACGACGTAGGGCGCGAACAGAGTCAGCTCGTGGCGTATCTCGCGGTCGCGGACGAGCAGGAGAACGTCGCGGAGTGGCGGTTCGAGGTGGAGCCGGGGGACATGGCGGAGCTTTCGCGCTTCCTGGCGCGAAGGGGCAAATGGCTGCTGAGGGTCGCGGCCGACCAGATGCCGACGGACGCCCTCCGCGGGCCGACGCACTCACAGTGCGAGGTCGCCCCACTTCGGGCGCAGCTCGTGATCCCGGACGGGGTAGGGAACACCGCAGAGTGGCGGTTCGAGGCAGAGCCTGGAGCCGTCGGCGCGCTCGCGGGCTGGCTCACGGACGTAGGCGAATGGCTGCTGGCGCCGTCAGCCGAGAGGGAAGCGCCACCTGGGCTCGTTGGACCCGACTCAGAACCGGAGCCCGACATCTTCGCCCGCGTCCGGGAGGCGCGGGAGCGCGACCGGGTGCTCATCGAGGAGCTGCGGGCGAGCGCTCCAGCCAGACGCAGGGCCGGCGCAGGGAAGCGAAACGCCGCGCGACGGAACCGGCGCTAGCAGGACCCACGGCACGGCATCCACGGCCGCAGACTGAGAGGAGACCGCTTGACCCAGCTCGACCTCGTTCCACGCCCATCCCCGAACGACTGCCGACCATCGCTCGAGGAGCGCCGGCGCGCGCTCTTCGAGGAGGGATCGCCCTACGCGCCCGCCGAGCGCTCAGAGATCGTCGGCATCGAGCACGTGCTCGAGCGGGTCGACGAGGTGCTGCACTGCCTGGTGCACGCCGAGCGCTACGCGCAGGCGGGATCGCGCCTCGAGCCCGGTGTCGTCTTTGCCGGCCCGCCCGGAACCGGAAAGACGCTCGCGGCCCGCTACCTGGCGACGGCATCGGGAGCGCTCTTCGTGGATGCGTGCTCCTTCCCGAGTGAGGACGCCTTGCTCGAGCCCGCTGACGTCAGGGCGCTCTTTGGCCATGCGCGCGAGGCGCGCCTGTCGCAGGGCCGCCCGGTCATCCTCTTCTGGGACGAGCTCGACGCGATCGTTTCCACGATGAGTCCCTACGGTCGACGGGAGACCGATATCGCCTCGCAGCTTATTCAGGAGCTCGACGGCATCCGCGGCAAGAGCGAGGGCCTCCTGCTCGTTGCCTGCGCGAACTCGCCCGAGGCGCTACCGCCCGCCCTTCGCAGGCGAGGCCGGATCGGGATCACGATCCCCTTCCACGAGCCGGACCTCGACGGCAAGGCACTCCTCCTCTCCCACTACGCGGGGCGCTTCGAGCCGGCCGAGGGGATCGACTACCTGAGAGTGGCCTTGCTCTTCAACGGCGCGACGCCTGCTTCTACGCTCGAGGAGGTTGCTGGCCAGGCTTGGCGGAAGGCGGTCAGACGCTCCATCGAGACGGGGGAAGATGCCGTTCTGCTCGAAGGCGACTTGCGCCGAGCGGCCCTCGATCACGTGCTCGGGCCGCGGGCCTACCCGCGGCGTTCCTCCAAGGCGCTCCTGCGAACTGCCGTGCACGAGATCGGCCACGCGCTCGTCGCCCGTGCCTACGGGATCCCGGTCCGGATCGTCTCCTGCCGGCAGGGCACCAGCACCTTCGGCGTGACCGCCGTCGGCTCCGGCTCAGGTGAGCCCGAGAGCGTTGCGCAGGGTCTCGCCCGCCTGCGGATCGGGCTGGCCGGCGCGCTCGCCGAGGTCGAGGTGGGCCTCGGGCAGGGTGGAGGGTCCGAGAACGACGTCGCGATCGCAACCCGCGTCGCTTCGCAACTCGTCGTGTCCCAAGGGCTCGGTGAGGGAGGTCGCATCTTCGATCCCTCCGCGCTCGGTGGTGTTACTGGGCCTGCGCGCTCGGTTCCCGCTGTCTCCGAGTGGCTTCTGTCGCAGACGGACGCGGATGCAGTGTCGCTCGTCCAGGAGGCGGCAGATGACGTTCGCGCGCTACTCGGCGAGATCGGCGGACCCGCGCTTCTCGCCCTCGGGGAGCTCCTCGCAGAGCGGGAAACGCTCGACGGCTACGAGCTCGAACATGCGACGCGCGATCTGCTGGGGGTGATCCTGCCGAGCCGGGCCCCTCAGGCACTTTAGGGAACTACGGTGTGGAGGGTTTGGACTCGGTCGCGCGGCTTGCGAGCCGCCGGATCGCTTCGATCCCGCGCTCCATCTTCGGGGCGGCAGAAGCGTTCGACGAATGGACGCGGATCGTCTCCGGTGGGACGAACTCCTCGGTTGCGACCGCCTGCTCGATCCAGACGACGACGTCGTACCCTGTTGACTCCCTCTCTCCATCCAGCAGGCCGAGATCGTGGTCGAGGGAGAGCTCGGTAACGTCGCCTCGGCGGAGGAGCTCGATCGCTTCATCGGGCGTCTTTACCCAAATCCACTCCCGAGGGTTCGGGTGGGGTGAGCGGCGATCATCGAGCCAAAGTTTCATGGCTGCTTATGTCCTGCGTTGCCTGCGTGACCTTGGATCATGCCGGCGATGGTAAGGCCCCAGGCGGGGATCCGCTGAGACTCCGGGTGACTCGACTCGCCTCGCCTCTGACGGCACGCTCCGGCTCTCGCCCTCGGACCTCGGGAACACCTCGCCTGCCCGCACCTGACGCAGCTCGAGCTGGGCGTGCAACGCGGCGAGGCCACGGTTCTGCGTGGTTCCGTGACCGATCGGCATCGGTCACGTCCCGTAGCGTGGTGTAGGAGCGCATCGGACGGAGCAGGGTAGTCCGGCCACCGCGGCGCTCATCATCGTCGGCTCTGTAGAGGACGCCGACGCGCCCTCGAGTGGGCGATGCCGGAAGCGGCGCTGCGCTGGCTCGAGCGCTACCTCGCCGAGGGCTCACCGAGGCTTCAGCACTT